>CACPPD010000004.1 GCA_902635865.1 uncultured Pelagibacteraceae bacterium
TTAAAACAGTGTTCATCGGTTGGTATTCAAATTACCAAAAAGAGAAGCCATGATAAACTCTGAAATAGGAAAAGAAGTAATAAAAAAAGAGTTAACCTTAGTACCAAAACTTCCTGGTGTCTACAGGATGCTTAATGAAAAAGGTGAAATTCTTTATGTTGGTAAAGCAAAAAACTTACCGAATAGACTAAAAAGTTATGTTTCTGAAAAAAATCATATCATTCGAACCGAGAGAATGCTTTCACAAACAAAAAAATTAGAGATAACATCAACGTCTAACGAAAGTGAAGCATTACTTTTAGAAGCAAATTTAATCAAAAAGCATAAACCAAAATTTAATATTCTTTTGCGAGATGATAAATCATTTCCATTTATATTTATTGGTAACAAGGATAAATGGCCTCAAATAAAAAGACATAGAGGTAAAAAAAATAAAGAAGGTTTTTATTTTGGACCATTTGCTTCTGCTGGCTCAGCTAATTGGACAATCAAAATGATTCAAAAAATTTTTCATTTGAGAGTTTGTGATGATACAGTTTTTAAAAACAGGCAAAGACCATGTATCTTATATCAAATAAAAAGATGTTCAGGACCTTGTGTCGGTTATGTAAAAAAAGAAGATTATAATCAAACTGTTAAGGATGCTATTGAATTTGTTTCAGGTAAATCAAGAAAGATTCAAAAAAATCTCTCAAACCAGATGGAAAAAGCAAGTGAGGAACTCGATTTTGAAAAAGCTGTAATTTTAAGAGATAGAATTAAAGCATTAAATATAATTCAGTCCTCACAAAGAATTAATGAAGCAAATTTAGTCGAGGCTGATGTGATTGCTGGATACAAAGAGTCTGGCAAAACCTGTATTCAAGTGTTTTTTTATAGATCAAAACAAAATTGGGGTAATCAAGCCTTTTTTCCAAAACATGATCCAGATGAAAAATTCAGTGAAATACTAAATTCATTTGTTTCTCAATTTTACGAAAATAAAAGTGTTCCATCATCAGTTATTCTTTCTGAAGAAATAAAAGAAAAAACCTTGATTGAAAAAACACTTACACTTAAAGAAGGTAAACAGATAAATATTTCAGTAGCAAAAAAAGGAACTAAACTAAAAGTTATTAATCAGGCAATTAAAAATGCAAAAGACAGTCTAAATAGAAAACTTTATGAAAGTCAGAATAATAAAGAATTATTCGATGCAGTAGCACAGAAGTTTAATTTAGAAAACAATATAAATTTAATCGAAGTTTATGATAACAGTCATATTCAGGGTACAAATAGTGTTGGAGCACTAATAGCTTATGGTGATGAGGGATTTATAAAGAAAAGGTATAGAAAATTTAATATTAAATATAAAAAAAATGAACAAGATGACTATGGTATGATGAAAGAGGTATTAAATAGAAGATTCAAAAGAGCAGTACAAGAAAAAGATAATTTTCTTACTTTTCCTGATCTAGTACTAGTAGATGGAGGTAAAGGTCAATACTCAGTTGCTAGAGAAAGTCTTAATGAACTAGGTCTTCACGATATTCCTATTATTGCAATAGCTAAAGGTAAGTTTAGAAACAGTGGAAATGAGACCTTTTTTCATAATGGTAAAGAATATAAATTTTCAAGAAATGACCCTACTCTTTTTTTCCTCCAAAGAATTAGAGATGAATCACATAGATTTGCTATAAGTGCTCATCGAGCGAAAAGAAAAAAAGGAATAAGTAAGTCTTTGTTAGACCAAATAGAGGGTATCGGAGCTATAAGAAAAAGAGCTTTATTGAACCATTTTGGATCTGCTAGATCTGTAGAGTCAGCTAGTTTAGATGAAATAAAATCTGTTGAAGGTGTTGAAGAAAAAGTTGCAAAAAAGATATATAACTTCTTTCACGAATAATTATGCTTAAAAAAATCCCCAACATATTAACTATTGGACGAATAATTATTGTACCTTTTTTTGTGCTAGCATTTTATCTTCCAGGATTTTATGGTGATCTAACTGCTTTAATATTATTTATTGTTGCATCATTTACTGACTTCTTAGACGGTATGTTAGCCAGATTGTTTGGAGTGGAATCTAAATTAGGTGAATTATTAGATCCTATTGCTGATAAAATTATTGTTGCAACAGCATTAATACTTCTTGTTATGGATGGAACTATCAAAAATTATGAGGTAATCGCAGCAATTATAATACTTACTAGAGAAATTTTAATTTCAGGTTTAAGAGAATTTTTAGCAAAGGGTAAAATAAAGCTTCCAGTTTCAAATCTTGCTAAACTTAAAACAGTATTACAAATGGTGTCTATTGCTCTTTTGTTATCTGGAGATACAGGGAATAAAATAATTAATTTTCAAGATTATAACGCTCAAACTATAGGTATTATCCTTTTATGGTTATCTGCTGCTTTAACTCTTTTTACTGCATATGATTATATGCGAAAAGGTATTGATCATGCGATGTCTGAAGATAAAAAAGATTAAGCTGCTTTTTTCTTCCTAACTAATTTTTGATAACTTTCATTTAAATCAATAATAGTATCACAAACTTTAAATTGATTTTCTGCAATACATGATACAGGAGTTACTTCTGCTGCAGTTCCTGTTAAAAAACAACCAACAAAATTTGGGAGTTCAGTTGGACTAATTTTTCTTTCATGAACTTTTATATTTTTAGACTTTGCTATTCCAATTACAGTTCTTCTTGTGATACCATCTAAAAAAGAATCTGGTATAGGAGTATGAATTTCTCCATTTTTATCTTTGAAAAATATATTTGCTCCAGTCGCTTCAGCTACATTGCCTTCATGATCTAACATTAATGAATCTGTAAAACCTTGTTTTTCAGCCTCATGTTTTGAAAGTGTGCAAATCATATACAAGCCTGATGCCTTAGTATCCCAAGGTATTGTGTTAGGGGCTGGTCTTCTCCAATTTGAAATATTTAATCTTATTCCTTCGATTTTAAGTTTTGGGTCAAAATACGATCCCCACTCCCATGTTGCTATTGCAACATGAATTTTTGTGTGTTGTGCAGAAATAGCCATCATTTCACTACCCCTCCAGGCGACAGGTCTTACATAACCATTTTCTACTTTTTGAGTAGTAACAATTTTGTTTGATGCAATATTTATTTCCTCCTCAGTATATGGAATTTCAAAACCCATTCTTTTTGCAGAATAAAAAAATCTTGAAGTATGCTCCTCTAATTTGAAAATCGAACCATCATAAACTCTTTCACCTTCAAACACACAACTAGCATAGTGCATGCCATGGCTTAAAACATGCAGTTTAACGTCAGCCCAATCGACTAATTCGTTGTTGTACCATATTTTTCCAGATCGCTTGTCGTAAGGTATCATGTATGAAATTTTTTTAATTTATAACTGAAAAATATCTTTGTATCTTTAATATGTCAATATAACTTACCTATTATGAAAGAACTTTTATATTTAAAAGATGACCAGCTTAAAGACCTAATTGAAAAATTATTTGTAAGCTACAGAGAAACCTTTTCAGACTCCAAAAAAATATTAGACAAATATTCAATTGGTTTGGCACACCATAAAGTAATTCATTTAATTTCAATGTATGAAGGCATCTCAATTTCTGAACTACTTAAGAGATTAAAAGTTACAAAACAAAGCTTAAATCGTGTCCTAAAGGATTTAATTAAACTTGAAATCATTATTTTTAAAAAGGATGATATAGACACTAGAGTAAAACATGTTTTTCTTAACGACAAAGGTAAAAAAATTTTTAATGAAATTTTTAATTTACAAAAGAAAAGAATTTATAACGCTTTACTTAATTCAAGCTCTGAAGAAGTTATAAATTTTGATAATGTGCTGGGTAAAATAATTAATGGATAAGTTTATTGCACATATACTAGTTGTTGATGATGACGATGGAATAAGATCTCTAGTAAAAAAATATTTAAATGGAAATAAATTCTTAGTAACTACTGCTGAAAATGCAGAAAACGCATTAGAGAAAATAAAAACAATTAAGTTTGATTTAATAGTATTGGATATCATGATGCCAGGTAAAAGTGGGCTTGAGTTTTTAAAAGAAAATAAAAAGAAATTAGATACGCCTATTATACTTCTGACAGCTAAAGGCGAAGCAAATGAAAGAGTTGAAGGTTTAGAAATTGGTGCTGATGATTACTTAGCAAAACCATTTGAACCAAAAGAATTAATTCTAAGAATAAAAAATATATTAAATAAAACTATTAAAACAGATCTAAAAAGGGTTATAGAATTTGAAAATGTGAAAATTGATTTGAATAAACTTTTAATATTTAAAAGTGATAAAGAATTCAAGATTAATGCAACTGAAAAAACAATTTTAGAAAAAATGATTAATAGCCCAGGTAAAACATTTTCAAGGGAAGATATTGGTCAATTAATTAATCTAGATAAAGAGAGATCAATAGATGTTATTATTACTCGGCTTAGAAAAAAGATTGAAATTGACCCAAAAAATCCAAAATTTTTACAAACAATAAGAGGTTCAGGATATGTTCTCTGGATTGAGTGATTACTTTAAAAAAATATTACCAAAAAGATTATTTTATAGAGCACTCCTTATTGTTGCTATTCCAGTTTTGGTTCTGCAACTAGTAATTACAATTGTTTTTTTTGATAGCCTCTGGATCAAAACAAACAAAGGTATGACAAGAACTTTAGTAAATGAAATTAGTACATTTATTGAAGCTTACGGAAGTGAGCAAGAAAACAAACAAGAGTTGCTAGATCTTTTTTCAATATTTTTAGATTTAAATATTGAATTCACTAATAACGAAAAATTAAAAAATACAGATAATGAAAGATGGTTTAGTCCTATAGATAGAAATTTAAGAAGAGAGCTAAAATCTAAATTTGGATTAAATGAGTACTGGTTTAATACAACAAGTTATAAAGAATTAATTGATTTAAGAATTAAATATGAAAATGGTTATTTTAGATTTTTAGTACCTAAGGATAGAGTTGCAAGTTCTTCAGCAAGAATATTTGCACTTTGGATCACAGTACCTGCAATTATAATGGTGATCATTTCTTTAATATTTTTGAAAAATCAAACTAGACCAATCACAAATCTAGCTCGTGCGGCTGAAAGATTTGGTAAAGGAGAAAATATTGAAGAGTTCAAACCTTCTGGAGCTCTTGAAATAAGACAAGCAGGACATGAATTTGATAAGATGAGAAAGAGAATTGAAAGACACATAAATCAAAGAACAGAAATGTTATCTGGAATTAGTCATGATTTAAGGACGCCTTTAACAAGGATGAAACTACAATTAGCTTTTATAAAAAATAAAGAAACTGTGAATAAATTAACTGAAGACATAAATGAAATGGAGAAAATGTTAAATGAATATTTACAATTTACAAGCTCATCATATGTTGAAAAAGATGAAATGTTTAATTTATCTGAATTAATTTCGGAAGTTATTAAAAAATATAATAATGAAAATATTTCACAAAACTTATCACCAAGAATTTATTTTAATGGAAGGAAAAATTTAATTAACAGATGTCTAAATAATCTAATTGATAATGCGTTGAAATATGCTAACAAAGTCGAAATTAGCTTAAGTAAAAAAAATACAAATTTGTTCATTATTATTGATGATGACGGCCCTGGAATACCAAAAAATGAGTATGAAAATGTATTTAAACCTTTCTATAAAATAGATAAGGGTCGAGCGAACTCTAAATCAAGTGTTGGTCTTGGTTTATCAATTTCATCAGATATTATTAAATCTCATGGAGGAAATATAAAATTAGAAAAATCAAAAATGGATGGTTTAAGAGTTAAAGTTTTCTTGCCCGTTTAACTTTTTTATATTTTTTTTTCTCAAGTTTATTTATTTTATTTTCAACATTCTGAACACGTTGTGAGAGTACTTCAAACTCATCTTTACTTGTAAGTTTCATTTTAAATACAAACTCATCTCTTTTAGATTTTAAGATATTAAACAATTCTGTAGTTAAATCTTTTGAAGATACTAGTCCCTGCTCTATTAATTTAGCAAACTTATCAATTATAAATTTAGAATTTTTCATATTTAGGATATACATTATAAGTATTATTAAAAATGTTCATTAATAATTTTGACCCAGTAGCCGTAGAAATATTTTCTTTAGAAGTCAGATGGTATTCTCTAGCTTATATATTTGGGATTATATTTGGCTGGGTACTCGCTAAAAAACTATTTATCCAAAACATAGAAATTAAAAATAAATTTGATGATTATATAACTTATTTAATTGTAGGTATAATTTTAGGAGGCAGACTTGGTTATATTTTCATTTATAATTTAAATTTTTATTTAAATAATCCATTAGATATATTTAAAGTTTGGGAAGGTGGAATGTCCTTCCATGGTGGTTTAATTGGAGTTATTTTTGCGTCTATAGTTTTTGCTAAAAAAAATAATCAAAACCCATTTTTATATATGGATATTGTCGCTTTAGTGGCTCCAGTCGGATTATTTTTTGGACGAATAGCAAACTTTATAAATTCAGAATTATATGGAAATACAACTAATGTGCCTTGGGCAGTAACATTTATTCAGGTAGATAATCTTCCTCGACATCCATCACAATTATACGAAGCACTATTAGAAGGTTTATTTCTCTTTTTATTATTAATTTATTTTAGAAATAAATTTTCAAACAAACCTGGTGTAATTTCAGGATTATTTTTAATATTTTACTCTATTTTTAGATTTATCGTTGAATTTTATAGAGTACCAGATGAACAGCTGGGTTATATATTTTTAAACTTAACAATGGGGCAAATAGTAAGTTTAATATTTATTATATCAGGGCTCATCTTATTTTATTTTAAATATGAAACTCGCTAAAACAAATAATATACCATTAGATCAATTTATAAATTTAGCTCTTTACGATAAGGATAAAGGTTATTATATGAAAAAGAATCCTTTTGGTGAAGATGGAGATTTTATTACTGCTCCTAATATTACAAGATTATTTTCAGAAATAATTGCAATTTGGATAATAACTTTTTGGAAAAGTATAGGCTCTCCGAAAAAATTTAATTTGTTAGAACTGGGATCTGGAAATGGCGAAATGATGAAAGTCATAGATGAGACACTTATGAACTTTCCTGAGTGTTACAATGCCTGCAGTTTTGTAATTCATGAAAAAAGTAATTATTTAATAAATGAACAAAAAAAAAATTTAAATTCTCAAAAATTTTCATGGTTAAAAGATATTGAAAAAATAAATTCAAACCCTACAATTTTCTTAGCAAATGAATTCTTTGATTCAATCCCAATTAAACAATTTTTTAAAAAAAAAAATGTTTGGTTTGAAAGATTCGTGAATTTAAGTGACCGAAAAAAAGCTGAGTTTAATGAGGAAAAAATTGATATAGAAAAAATTGAAAAACATCTAAATTTCGAAATATCAAAAAATCAGAAAGTTATAGAATATTCACCAGACACATTTAAATATTTAAGAACAATTTGTAATATAATACAAAAAAATGATGGAGGGATGTTGGTTATAGATTATGGTTATGCAGACAGCAAAATGCATGAGACTCTTCAGGCAGTTAAAAACCATAAATATTCAAATATTTTAGAAAATATTGGAGACTCTGATATTACTTACAATATAAACTTTCATTCTTTTGAGAAATTTATAAATCAGTTTAAAGAAATTAATTCAATTTTTACAAATCAAAAAAAATTTTTAACAAGTATGGGTATTCTTCAACGAGCTGAAATTATCAGCAAAAATATAGCATTTTCTAAAAAAGCAGATTTATTTTATAGAGTTAGACGTTTAATAGATGAAAAGCAAATGGGTGAATTATTCAAGGTCATGCTTGTAAAAAATAAGAAAAATAATTTTAAAACAGGTTTTCAAAATTGATTAAATCAAAAAAACTCTCAAAAATTAAAACAATTAGACACGGTTTTTTTAATAAGATTGGTGGTAAATCAAAAAAAATTTATAAAAGTTTAAACTGTGGTCCTGGTTCTAAAGATAATCTTTCAAATGTTAAAGAAAATTTACAAATAGTAAAAAAAAAAATAAAAAGCACCGCTAAAAATATTTTTTTGCTTCACCAAATACATAGTAATAAATTTGTTTATATTAATAAAAAAAATATATTTAAACCAAAACCAAAAGCAGATGCAGTAATTACAAACCAAAAAAACATACCTATTGGTATATTAACTGCCGACTGTGTGCCGATTTTAATCTGTGACGAAAGAACAAAATTAGTTGCAGCAATTCATGCTGGGTGGAAAGGTGCATACAAAGACATAATTGGCAAGGTTATCCAATTTATGATCAAAAAAGGATCTAATCCTAAAAATATTACTGCAGCTATAGGGCCTGCTATCTCTGCTAAAAATTATGAAGTCAAAGAGGATTTAAAAAGAAAATTTATTAAAAAGGATAAAAAAAATAACAAATTTTTTAAAATTAAGTACAAAAGGCTTTATTTTGATTTACCTGAATATGTAAGATCATGTCTTTTAAAGAATAAAATCAAAAATATCGAGTCTATAAATATTGATACATTTGATATTAAAAATAATTTTTTTAGTGCGAGAAGAGCGTTGAGACTAAATCATGATGATTATGGTAGAAATATTTCAATAATTATGATTAATTAGGCTTTTTAATGAAATTATTATCCGGAAATAGCAACAAACCTCTAAGCAAGAATATTGCTAAATATCTAAAATCTAAATTAGTCAACTCCAGTATTAGAAATTTTTCCGACGGGGAAATCTATGTAGAAATTAATGAAAATATTAGAGGTAATAGTATTTTTTTGATTCAATCTATTTCATCTCCTGCAAATGATAATCTTATGGAACTCCTATTATGTATTGATGCACTTAAAAGATCATCAGCAAAGAATATTACTGCTGTTATCCCTTATTTTGGTTATGCAAGACAAGATAGAAAAGTTGCCCCAAGAACATCAATATCAGCAAAGCTTGTCTCAAATCTAATCACTAAAGCAGGAGCAGATAGAGTTGTTACTGTTGATTTGCATGCAGGTCAAATTCAAGGATTTTTTGATATTCCGGTAGATAACTTGTTTGCAACACCTATTTTTGCAAGACATGTAAAAAAAAAGATAAAAAGTAAAAACCTGATTTGTATAGCTCCAGATGTGGGTGGTACTGAACGAGCCAGAGCACTTGGAAAAATTTTAAATGTTGGATTGGCAATTGTAGATAAAAGAAGACCAAAGCCAGGTCAATCTCAAGTAATGAATATTATTGGAGATGTAAAAGGAAAAACTTGTATTATTGTTGACGATATAATCGATTCGGGTGGGACAATAATAAATTCAGCTAAAGCTCTTAAAGATAGAGGTGCTAAAGAAGTTTATGTTTATATTACTCATGGTGTTCTTAGCGGAGAAGCTGTAAAAAAAATTAAAAATTCTGTAATTAAAAATTTAGTGATAACTGACACAATTGACAACTCGAAAAGAGTTAAAGGTGCTAAAAACATTGAGGTTCTGTCAATTTCCAGCCTAATGGGTGAGGCTATTAAAAGAATATCTAATTCAACTTCGGTCTCAGATTTATTTAAATAAACCTTGAGTTATTAAAGAACTTAAGCTAAAAACCCTTGTTTTTATGAGTACTTTAGACGCTAACATCAGAAATACAAATACAAAAGGTGAACTTAATTCACTTCG
The DNA here is from genome assembly GCA_902635865.1 of uncultured Pelagibacteraceae bacterium. GTDB lineage: Bacteria > Pseudomonadota > Alphaproteobacteria > Pelagibacterales > Pelagibacteraceae > Pelagibacter. Next base: position 9,703 of record CACPPD010000004.1, read on the forward strand.
GGACAATGGTAATGTACCTGCGATAATTTATGGTGGTGAAGCTCAAAATGAAAAAGTAGCTATACCAAAAAAGATACTTAAATCACTTATTGAGAAAGAAAACTTTTTATCTAGCATCATAACTTTAAATGTTGATGGTAAATCTCAAAAAGTTCTTCCAAGGGAAATTAAATATGACATTATTTCAGATGATCCCATTCATGTAGATTTTCTAAGAATAGTCGCTGGAGTAAAAGTGAGAATTGAAGTTCCAGTAAAATTTTTAAATCATGAAAAATCTCCTGGGCTAAAAAGAGGTGGAGTTTTAAACATAGTAAGAAGGAAAGTTGAACTAAAATGTCCAAGCGAAAAAATTCCTGAAAATCTTGTAATAGATCTTGATGGAGTTGATATTGGAGAGAGTTTTAAGATTTCATCTATAAATCTTGACAGTGAAGTTACTCCCACGATTCAAGGAAGAGATTTCGTAATTGCAACTCTAGCAGCTCCTACTGTCATGAAAGAACCTGAAAAACCTGCAGAAGCTGAGGCAGCTGAGGGTGAAGGTGCCGAAGGATCAGAAGTGGCGGCAGCTGAAGGTGGAGATAAACCAGCAGCTGAAGGCGATAAAAAAGAAGGTGAAGATAAAAAACCTGCTGAAGAAAAAAAATAAGTTAATTAAAATTGAATTTTATCCTCCAATATTAATATTTTATGCTTCTACTTGTAGGATTAGGCAATCCAACCCCAGACAGCGAAAACAATAGACACAATATTGGTTTTAAGATTATAGATGCAATAAATAAAAAATTCGGACTTTCAAAACAAAAACCAAAATTTAAAGGACTTCTTACAACTGGTAATGTAGGAGATCAAAAAGTTTACGCTATTAAACCTTTAACATTTATGAATAATTCTGGAATTTGTATTAGAGAATTAATTGAATATTTCAAAATAGATGCTGAGGATGTTATCGTTTTTCATGACGATCTAGATGTAGAATTTGGAAAAATAAAAGCAAAATTTGGAGGCTCTAATGCAGGACATAACGGAATTGCATCAATAGATAAATTTATTGGTAAAGATTATTCAAGAGTGCGAATAGGAATTGGTAAACCAAAAGATAAAATGGAAGTTAGTGATTTTGTTCTTCAAAATTTTGATGAGGATGAAATGCTTGGATTGGAAAAAGTTACCAATAACATTACAAATTCTATTTCAATACTTATCAACAAAAAATTAGATTTATTCTCTAGCACTGTAAATAATAAATAATGAGTTTTAAATGCGGAATTGTTGGTTTGCCTAATGTGGGTAAATCTACACTCTTTAATGCTCTTACAAACTCAAGCAAAGCCCAAGCTGCAAATTTTCCATTTTGTACGATAGATCCCAATGTGGGAGTTGTCCCTGTGCCAGATGAAAGATTGAGTAAATTATCAGAAGTCTCAAAATCAAAAAAAACAATAAATACAACTATTTCATTTGTAGATATAGCTGGTCTTGTGAAGGGAGCATCTAAAGGCGAAGGATTGGGCAATAAATTTCTGTCACATATAAGAGAAGTTGATGCAGTTATTCATATGATTAGATGCTTTGACTCAGACGATATTCAAAATGTTAATCCTGACGTTGACCCAATAAGAGATCTTGAGATCATTGAAACTGAAATGATGTTAGCTGACCTAGAGTCTCTTCAAAAAAGACTTGAAAAAAATAATAGGAAAAATTTAGATGAAGAACAGCTGAAGATTTTAGAGATTGCATTAGATTGTATTAATAATGATAAAGATATATCAATACTAAATACTCAATTTGAAACAAAACAACTTAATCAAAGTGGCCTTTTATCAATAAAACCAAAGATTTTTGTTTGCAATGTAGATGAGCAAAGTGTACAGGATGGAAATAAATATACTAAAGACTTCATAGAAAAATTTGGAAAGGATAATACTCTAATTGTTTCTGCAGATATAGAAAACCAAATAAATGAACTAGCAGATGAAGAAAAAAAAAATTATATGGATATGATTGGTTTAAAAAATACAGGTCTAAGTATTTTAATTCAAAAGGGCTATAAAATATTACAACTTGATACTTATTTTACTTCTGGACCTGAAGAAACAAGGGCTTGGACCATACAAAAAAACTGTACTGCTCCTAAAGCTGCAGGAGAAATTCATACAGATTTTGAAAAAGGTTTCATTAGAGCTGAAACTATATCTTATAAGGATTTTATAGCCAATGATGGATGGGTAAATTCTAAGGCTAACGGAAAAATGAGATTAGAGGGTAAAGACTATATTGTTAAAGATGGAGATGTACTAAACTTCAGATTCAACACGTGACCAGATTCTTTTCATACTAAAATAAACTAAAACAGTTAAAATAATTAAATAAACAATCGCTTTAAAGCCCATCTGATGTCGAGATTCCAAATGAGGTTCGGCTGACCACATTAAGAAGGTCGTTACATCTTTTGACATCTGTTCTACTGTTGCATTTGTTCCGTCACCATACTCTACTAGTCCATCTGATAATGGAGCAGCCATTCTAATTTTATTACCATACATATATTTGTTGTAGTAAACTCCGTCATCTAAAGACACATTGCTAGGAGCTTCTTCATATCCTTGTAATAAGGAATAAATATAGTCAACCCCACCTCCTCTAGCTTTAACCAAAACAGACATGTCTGGAGGGTATGCACCACCATTTGCTGCTTGGGCAGCTTTTACATTGTCATATGGCATTACAAATTTATCAGATAATTTACCTGGTCTTGTGAACATTTCACCATCAGAATTTGGACCGTCAGTTACTTCAAATGAAGCTGCTATAGCTTTAGCTTGAGCTTCAGAGAATTCTGGACCTCCTGGCTCTGCTAAATTTCTATAACTTAAATACTTCATCGAATGACATGAGGCACATACTTCAGTATAAACTTGATACCCTCTTTGAAGAGAAGCTCTATCAAATTTGCCAAATAGACCCTTAAAACTCCAGTCAGTTTTTAGATATTCTGCTTTTTCAGCAGCAAAAGAATATGAATTTGAGGTAATAATTAAGATTATTATTGAGAATAATTTAAATAAATTTTTCACCTTATTCTATTTTGCTCTCTTTATTTCTGGCAGCAGCTAGATTTGGTGAACCACCTAGAACAGGTTCGGTAATACTTAGAGGCACTGGTAAAGTTTTTTCTTTAATACCTAAAACAGGTAGAATAACTAAAAAATGCAAAAAGTAATACGCTGTTGCAACTCGTGCTATCAACAAGTAAAGTCCCTCTGCTGGCATCGCTCCCACATAACCAAGTATCAAAACATCAGCAACTAATATCCAGTAAAATTGTTTATATAAAGGTCTGAATACTGCGGATCTTATTTTTGATGTATCTAACCAAGGTAAAACCGCTAAGATTAATATTGCAGATAACATAGCCACAACTCCTAGCAATTTATCAGGAACTGATCTTAATATTGCATAAAAAGGTAAGAGATACCATTCAGGAACAATGTGTGCAGGTGTTACCATTGGGTTTGCCTCAATATAATTATCTGCATGACCTAAAATATTTGGTGCGTAGAATACAAAGAATGCAAACACAATCATGAACATTAATAAAGCAAAACCATCTTTAATTACTATGTAAGGATGGAAAGGCACAGTGTCTTTCGATGGTTTTTTTACATCTATTCCAACTGGATTATTGTTACCAGGAACATGTAAAGCCCATATATGTAAAACAACTAATCCTAAAATTAAAAAAGGAATTAAATAATGCAAAGTAAAAAATCTAGTTAACGTAGGGTTGTCAACTGAATAACCTCCCCACAACCAAGTGACAATACCCTCTCCAACTAATGGAATAGCACTAAATAAATTTGTGATCACAGTTGCTCCCCAGAAGCTCATTTGTCCCCAAGGTAATACATAACCCATAAATGCAGCTGCCATCATTAGCAAGTAAATAATTATTCCAATTATCCAAATTATTTCTCTTGGTGCTTTGTAAGAACCATAAAACAATGACCTGAAGATATGAATGTAGACTGCTAGGAAAAACATAGATGCACCATTTGCATGAATGTATCTAATTAACCAACCATAGTTTACATCACGCATTATGTGCTCAACACTTTCAAAAGCCATATCTGCGTGAGCAATGTAATGCATTGCAAGAGTTAATCCGGTGACAATTTGAGTGATTAAGCAAAAAGTTAAAATTCCACCAAATGTCCACCAATAATTTAAATTTTTAGGAGTCGGATAATCTGTTAAATGATTTGCAAGAGTTAATAGCGGCAATCGATCATTAAACCATTGTCCTACCTTAGATTTTGGTCTGTAATCATGGTCACTCATTTTTCTTTATCCAATTTTAATTGTGTTTGCATCAACGAATTCATATTTAGGCACTTCCATATTCCAAGGCGCTGGTCCTTTTCTAATTCTTCCAGAAGTATCATAATGAGATCCATGACATGGACAGAACCACCCATTATAATCACCTTTATCATTTAAAGGTACGCATCCAAGGTGTGTGCATACACCTAACATAACAAGCCACTCAGGGTTTTTTGCTCTATCTTCATCTTTTTCTGGATGAATTAAGTCTTCCATCTTAACATTTCTTGCCTCATCAATTTCTTCTTGAGTTCTTCTTCTTATAAATACTGGTTTACCTCTCCATAAAACAGTCAATGTATTTCCAGGTGTTAATGAACTTACATCGACCTCTGTACTAGCTAATGCTTTAACAGAAGCATCTGGATTCATTTGATCTATCATTGGCCACACTACTGCAGCTGCACCAACAGCTCCTACAGCTGTGGTAGCTGTAAATAAAAAATCTCTTCTTTTTGTTTTTTTTTCAGACACTTTTAGTAGCTTTTATTATTATCTCTTTTTGATTTAAAATAGTTAATATACGAATTCATATAATATAAAATAATTATTTTACTACTGATAGAATGACACAGAATTCAACAATTTTAGTACCCAAAATAGCTTTGTATGAGCCTGATATACCTCAGAATACTGCTGCAATCATAAGAACTTGTGCTTGTTTGGGTGCTAAACTAGAAATAATTGAACCATGTGGCTTTCTATTATCAGATAAACGATTTAAAAGAGTGGTTATGGACTATATGGACTATAGTCAAATAGAATTTTATCAGAGTTTTGAAAAATTTTTTGAGGCAAAGAAGAAACAAAGAGTCGTATTGATGACAACTAAGGGTTCAATAAATTATACTAAATTTAAATTTAAGCCTGATGATACTATTTTGTTTGGAAGAGAAAGCGCTGGGGTACCAGAAGAGGTCCATAAAATTATTAAAAATCGTTTAAAAATACCAATGAATAGCCAAGTAAGATCTCTTAATATTGCATCGTCTGTTGCCATTGTTTTGGCAGAAAGTTTGCGTCAAATAGAATTAATATAAAATGGATATTTCAATCAAAAAAGACTTAGCGAGTAACTGGTTTAAGCTATTACAAAATGCAATATGCGACGACATTTTAAAAATTGAAAAAGATAAAATAAATTTTGAGTCAAATTCTTGGAAAAGAAGCAATAAAAAAGATGAGGGTGGTGGTGAATATAGAATTTTTAAAAGTGGAAAAATTTTTGAAAAAGTAGGAGTAAATTTTTCAAAAGTTTATGGAAAATTTCCTAAGCAATTTCAAAAGAATATACCAGGCGCAAGCAAAGATCCTAAATTTTGGGCATCAGGAATATCAATCGTTATGCATATGCAAAATCCCCATATTCCTGCAATGCATTTTAATACCAGATTTATTTGTACAACAAAGAATTGGTTTGGTGGAGGAATGGATGTAACCCCAGCAATAAAAGATGAAAAAGAGAAGAAAAACTTTCATAAAATATTAAAAGCAATGTGCGATAGACATAATAAAAATTATTATAAAAAATATAAAAAGTGGTGTGATGAATATTTTTATCTACCTCATAGAAAAGAGGCAAGAGGTATAGGTGGAATCTTTTTTGATTATAAAAATGATAATTTTGAAAATGACTTTAAATTTGTCAGAGATGTTGGTGTTACATTTCAAATGCTATTTAATGAAATAATTAAAAAAAAAATAAAAAGAAAATGGACTTTAAAAGATAAAGAGTTTCAGTATATTAAAAGAGGTCGATACGCAGAATTTAATTTACTTTATGATAGAGGGACAAAATTTGGATTACAAACTGGTGGTAATGTTGAAGGAATTTTAATGTCATTACCTCCGATTGCAAAATGGAAATAAAAAATGGATAAAGAGCCAATAACATTAAACGGATTAAATAAACTAAATGATGAATTAGTTTTTTTAAAAGAAAAAAAAAGACCTGAAATAGTAGCTGCAATTGCTGAAGCAAGATCTCATGGAGATCTTAAAGAAAACGCTGAATATCATGCAGCTAAAGAAGAACAGTCTCATAACGAGGGAAGAATAACCGAAATTAATGATATTATTGCAAGAGCAAATGTTATTGATGTTACAAAACTAAACAATGAAGGAAAAGTAATTTTTGGATCTACAGTTTATTTAGAAGATTTAGATACTGGTGAAAAAATTAATTATAAAATTGTTGGAAAAGATGAAGCAGATTTAAAACAAAAACTTATTTTCTTTCAATCACCAATTGGTAAAGGTTTGATTGGAAAAAATAAAAATGATTTAGTTGAAATAAATACACCCTCTGGTGTAAAAAATTTTGAAATCAAAGACGTTAAATATATTTAACCTTTAACTATTTGCTGTACTTGCTTGTCTGAAATTTGAAATCCGTTTTGAACCCAAATTTCTTCAATTTTTTTTAATTTATTACCTAAAGTTTTACCCTCAGGAATTTGAAATTTAGACATTAGTAGATCAGCCCCTATTGGTAAAGTTGGAATTACTTTATCTTTAAAAGTTTCTAATAGTTTGATTAGTTTCTTTTCTACTTTGTTTGAGGTGAAAATTTTAAAGTTAATTATATCTATTACAGCCTGTTTCCCATTAAAATAAAAAAATTTATTTAAATTTTTCTCTGTAAAATTGTTTAAAGTTACTTTTTCTCTATAAAATATATCTATCAATTTTAATCTTTTTTTATCTTTGTTAGATATTTTAAATTTATAAAGAAAATAATCAGCATTATCAGTCCCATCAATCACTAAAAGCGCAATTAAAAATATAAAATCAATTTTTAAAAAATTCTCTGCAGCATAAGAATTTTGTTTTTTAAAATTTTTAATATTCTTTAATTGAGGGAAAATTATTTCTACTAGTTCTAAACTTTCTTTATCTTTAAAGAGTTTTAAAAATCCATTTGAACTAGTTATTTTTTTTAGTTCATCGATTAATCTTTCAGATGATATATTTGAAATTCCATCAATATTTTTTTTTATATTTTTTATTATTTCTGGCTGGTGGTTATGATTTGAGTAATTTAAATAAAATCTTAAATACCTCAAAATACGTAAATAATCCTCTTGAATTCTTTTTTCCGCATTGCCTATAAAATTAATATAACCCTCCTCCAAATCTTTTTTACCGTTAAATGGATCAAATAAATTACCATCGCCATCTGCATAAATTGAATTGATAGTAAAATCCCTTCTAGAGGCATCTTCCTTCCAATCTAAAGAGAATTCTACTTCAGCATGTCTTCCATCAGTTGAGACGTCTTTCCTTAAAGAAGTAATTTCATATTTATATTCGTCAATTATTGCGGTTATAGTTCCGTGTTCAATTCCTGTTTCATAATAATTTATTTGTTTGTTTTTAAGAGCCTCACAAACTTCTAGGGGAGTTAAATTTGTTGCTAGATCAATATCATCAACATTTTCTTTTTTTATCACTTTTCTTACACATCCGCCTACATATCTGATTTCACTTTTCTCTGAAAAATTATTTATTGCTTCAAAAATTTTATTTGTGGGAGTTGTTAAAGTAATTTGTTTTAAATTATGACTGATATAGTCAAGATTTTTTGATCGGGAAAAAAATTTATCTAAAAAATTTTTCATAAATGGCTGGGGCGCTAGGATTCGAACCTAGGATGCAGGTACCAAAAACCCGTGCCTTACCGCTTGGCTACGCCCCAATACTAGCTTCCTATAACATAAAAATATAAAATTCATATAGTTTTTGCTGTAACACACCAATAATTTTTATATTTTCTTTTAAATTTAGCTTTTGCCAATTTACAACTCTTTAATGAATTGTAATAGGCAACAATTGTTGATCCTGAACCAGTCATTCTTACAAATAATGGATTATTTATACTTTCTAAGAACAACTTTATTTTTTTAAGTTTTGGATATTTTTTGAGTGCTATTGTTTCAAGCGCATTTTGTTGATCAATCAAATATTTTGCTCCAAACATGTTTTTTTTAGGATTGTTATATTTTGATTTTGTATACTTTCGAACAGCTGAGTATATTTTTTTAGTTGAGCACCCAAAATTAGGCTTTACTAAAGTAGAGTAATATTTTGGAGTATTATAAATCTTTTTTATTCTACCACCTGATGACAACACACAGCTGGATGAAATGGTGCCTAAAATTACATCAGAACCAACTAAGTCACAGATACTTCGAGTTTTTTGATGATTAGGGTGAATAATTTTTTTTTTAACCAGATAATTAAAAACACTAGCTGCATTCATCGATCCCCCACCTAACCCAGCTTCTTGAGGGATTAATTTTTTAATTTTTACTTTGAATTTTTTATTTTTTAATAAATTTTCTTTATCTAATATTTTAAATAATTTTTGAACAGTATTTTTTTTTCCAATATTTTTAGAAAACTTTCCATAAAAAGAAATATGATGTTTTTTTCCATTATGCTGATTTATCGAAATAGCATCATGTAAATCTATGAAACCAATTATACTTTCAATTTTATGTAAAACCTTTTTTTTTCCAGTGATATTTAGTGCTAAATTTAACTTTGCATTAGATTTAATTTTATTAATTTTCATTTAGGAATTTTTAAGACCTTCAATTACTTTAATATTGATTTTTTCTCTCATATCGTCTTCGGTGTCATCAAAAGTTAAAACGTTGTTCCAAAAATATCTTGCTTGAATTTTTCGATTTAATTTCCATAAAATATCTCCATAATGATCATTCACGATTGGGTCATCTGGCATTAATTCTACAGCTCTTTTTAAATACTTTTCTGCTTCTAAATAATCCTCTATTAAAAAATAAGCCCATCCAATTGAATCAATAATATATGGATCATTGCTTTTTAAATCATATGCTGTTTTCAACATATCCATTGCTTCATTAATTTTATAATCACGCTCTAACCAAGAGTAAGCAAGGTAATTTAAAATATATGCATCACTAGGATCAATTTTAAGCGCATGCAGTAAATCTTCATCTGACTTTTCATAATTTCCCATTCTTTCATAACTACCACCTCTTCGATACAATACATCTGATTTAATAAGTGAATTGTCATCTAGTGTTAAAATAATTTCCGTATAACGATCTATTGCCTTTTCATAATTTTTAGAATTTTTATAAAAATTGGCTAAATCAAAAATCATTTTTATATTTGGATTTTGAATTTTATTAAATTTTAAATCTATATATTTAATTCCGTTTTCATAATCCTGCTCTTGAATTATTATTTGAGCTTCTTTTTTTAATCTAAACCAATAATAAAATTCATCTTCTTTTTTAAAGTTTTTTAAAATCTTTTTTACTTTGTCATATTCATCATTAAGATAAAAATTTTCTGCAACCAATGACAAATTAAATTCAAACTTAGGATTTAAATAGTTTGACAAATTTAAATAAAAATTTGATTTTTCAAAATTATCCTGAGAAGAATAAAGATTAGAGATCAAAAATAAAAACTCACTTACAAGATCATTATGATCTTTGCATGAAAAAATTTTCCCAAAATCCTCGAATTTTTCTTTATCTACCCAACTTTTACTTTGTGAAAGTAAAAGTGTTGAATTTATATAATCAATTTGCTCAACAACTAATCTTGCTTCATTTAATTTGTTGTTGTCAATTAAATGATTAAGATAAAAGAAAATGTATCTTGAATAATCACCCTGTTGATTATTTATTAAATTAAGAAAAAATGATGAGGTTCTTTTATCTTCAATATAACATCTTTGGAATGTCTCAGCTATAAGAGACAGGTTCCCAAAATTTTTTTTGTTATTTAATATTTTTTTATTTTTAAATGTATAAATGTACTGTTTTAGAATTTCAAATATAACTAGGTTTATACTATCTTCATCTTGAAATTTTAAACTTTGTGTTAAATATTCGTCAGCCTTTTTAAAGTTATTTTTTTTAAAACTGTCAATTATTAAAATTATATAAGCATCATAAAAATTTGAATTAGATTTGTTTACATTGTTATTTAATACATTAATTGCTTGAGGTACTTTGTTGTCTAAAACTAAGGAATTAACATATCTTTTTAAATAACTGTCATGTTTATTAATTAATACTTTAGTTAAGTTAAAAAATTTTAAAGCTTCAGAATTATCTCGATTTTCAAATGCAATAATTCCAGAAAAATAATTTGATAAATCTCTTGAGTTGAAATCATTAAAAGTAGCACTTTTAGAATACAAAGGTGTCTGATAAGATATAAATATTAATAGTACTAATTTAAGAAATTTTAGGAACATGTGGCTATATTATGACTAAAAAAGTGATAAATCAAAATACCAAATTAAACCAAGAACTAATTAATACTATTGAGCCAAAATTTATATTCGCTGATAAACCAATAAATAGATTTAATATTTTAGAAACGAACAATGGCACCCTGCAAATTAATAAAGAAGAATTACTTAAAAATTTAAAAGATCAAATAAATTCAATTGAAAATTGTAAATTGAAAGAAAATTCAAACAAAATTATTTTAGGTGAGGGAAATATAAATAGCCCTTTAATGTTAATTGGAGAGTCTCCTGGGGCTGAAGAAGAAAAATTGGGTGTCCCATTTAGAGGAGAAGTTGGCGAACTTCTTAACAAAATGCTTATAGCCATCAATATTAAGAGACAAAATATTTACAGTAGTTATGCAATCAATTTTAGACCACCTGATGATAGAAAACCAACCTCAACTGAAATCAAAAGATACTCAGTATTTTTGAAGGAGCATATATCGATTATAAACCCAAAGATTATTGTTTTGATGGGTAGTTCGGCAATGGAAGCTGTAACAGGAATAAGTGAAAAAATAACTACTGAAAGAGGACATTGGAAGGAAGTGATTTTAAAAAACAAAACATTCACTATAATGATAACTTTTAATCCATCTTACTTAATCCGTTTTCCAGAAAACAAAAAACACTCATGGGAAGATTTAAAGAAAATTAGAGATAAAATCAAAGATCTTAAGTTAAAAATTTGATGAAGATAATTGCTGGAGTTGATGAGGTTGGTAGAGGCAGTTTAATTGGGCCTGTTTATGCTTCAGCAGTAATTTTAAAAAAATCAATTAATCAAAAGTTATTAAAAGATTCAAAATCATTAAGTAAAAAAGATAGAGAGTATCTATGTACATATATAAAAAAAAATTCTACTTGGTCCATAGGCAAAGCTTCTGTCAAAGAAATAGAAAAGCTGAATATACTACAAGCAAGTTTGCTGGCTATGAAAAGAGCTATAAAAAAACTTAAGAAAAAACCAACACACATTCTGATAGATGGAAATAAAACTCCAGAATTAGAAAATTATAATTTAAAATCAGTTATTAAAGGAGATAAAAAAATCCCCTCTATTTCGGCAGCTTCTATAATTGCAAAAGTATCAAGGGATAAATTTATAATTAACTTATCAAAAAAAAATAAAGGCTATGATTGGGATAAAAACTTTGGGTACGGAACAAAACAGCACTTAAAAGCTTTGAAAAAATTAGGTATTACTAAACATCATAGAAAAACTTTTTCACCAATTTCTAAAATAAATTTACACTACATCTAGTTACCTTCTAATTTAGAAACACTAATCGAATCCAAATTTTTCAATCTCAGGTTGACCGTAGAATCCATTTGGAGTCTAATTAATTTTTACAAATGAAAACTGATTTCAAAAATAAAATAATTAATGGAGATAGTCTCGAAGAATTAAAAAAAATTCCACGTGAAACTTTTGATTTAATTTTTGCTGATCCTCCTTACAACTTACAATTAAAAAGTGAATTAACTAGACCCGATAGATCAAAGGTTAATGCGGTAAATGATAAGTGGGATCAATTTGAAAATTTTAAAAAATATGATGATTTCACTTATGAATGGCTTAGTGAATGTAAAAGAATTTTAAAAAAAGATGGAGCAATTTGGGTTATAGGAAGCTACCATAATATTTTTAGAGTTGGCACGGCAATCCAAAATTTAGGTTTCTGGATTTTAAACGATGTTATTTGGAATAAAAACAATCCAATGCCAAACTTTAGAGGAACACGTTTTACTAACGCTCATGAAACTTTGATATGGGCTTCTAAAAGTGAAAAATCAAAATACACATTCAATTATCAATCTCTAAAATGCTTAAATGATGATTTGCAAATGAGATCAAATTGGGATCTTCCAATATGCAATGGTTCTGAAAGACTTAAAAAGGATGGAAAAAAAATTCACTCTACACAAAAACCAGAAGCACTATTACATAGAATTTTACTGGCTACATCTAATAAAAATGACCTCATACTTGACCCTTTTTTAGGATCAGGAACAACAGCTACAGTAGCAAAAAAACTAGGAAGAAATTATTTTGGAATAGAAAAAGAAAAAAATTATTTTAAAGCTGCTGAGCAACGCATAAAAGATACAAAGCCTATTGAGGACGATTTATTAGATACGCTTAAAAATAATAGATCAAAACCAAGAATTCCTTTTGGTTCATTAGTTGAGCTTGGAATAATTAAACCTGGAACTAATATTTTTGATAATAAGAAAAAAATAACAGCCAGAATTATGGCTGATGGTAGTATAAAACATAATCAAGCAGAAGGTTCTATACACAAAGTTGCGGCTACTATTTTAGGAGCTGAAAGTTGCAACGGATGGACTTTTTGGCACTGTGATATAAATGGACGAACCTATCCTATTGATTATCTAAGACAAAGATTAATTTCTAAAAATTAACTTTTATAAATTTTACCCAAATAACTTTCTAAAAATTTTTTATTTTTAGTTAAAAGTTTTAAAAAAATATTTCTAAAAATGATCATAATTGGATTTGATAAATGGAAGGCAAATTGATTGAAATTAGATCTACTGTTAATCATTTTTACTCTCTTTAATCTGATATCATAAAAATTATTATTATTTATAAAGCATTCATATAATTCATTAGCACCCTCAATTGATTGGGAAGCTCCCTGCGCAAATGAAGGTGAAAAAGCAAAAAATGCATCTCCTACAAGGAATATATTTTTTGGAGGATTATATAAGTTTTTACTTACAAATATTGGAAATAATTTAATATTTTGAAGACTTTCCAAAAAACTTTGAGAAACTTTTTGAGATAATTTTAATTTAATATTTTTTATAAAAGAACTTTCGGTAAAAAGATTATAGTTCTCTTGCTCGTTTGAATTTAATTTATGTTTTAAAATACCAATAAAATTTAAATTTTTATCATTATTAATTGGATAAACAACATAATGAAAATTCGGTCCCAAGAACAAAGAAATATTTTCTTCATTTATATTTTGAAAATTTTCTCTCGATATAGTGCCCCTAATAGCAATCGTATCATTGTAAATTGGTTTTGATTTATTGGTTGTAATTAACAACTTCCCTTTAGAAAACACACCGTCTGAAATAATTAAGTAATCACAAGTTATATTATTTTTATCAAATATTAATTTTATTGAATCTTTATCGTAAACAATCTGTTCAATATTGTGGTTATATTTAATTATATCTTCGTTTATTTGTTTTTTTAAAAATTGAAGCAATTTTGATCTTTTCAATGTTGTGTATTTGCAATCTTCGGAATTAAATTTTGAAATGTCTAAGTCACAAATTTTTTTTGAATTTTTAATTTCATAAAAATCAATTTTTTTTGGATTAAATTTTTCTTCTTCAGTGAAAGAAGTGAAGCCTATTTTATTTAAAAGCTTTACACTATTCACCGACAACTGAATTCCATAACCTTCTTCCATTTCTATTGAATTCCTTTTTTCATAAATGGTGACCTGGTAATCCTTATGATCTTTGAATAAATTAGCAATATACAAACCAGAAATTCCAGCACCAATTATTGCAATTTTTTTCATTTATGACTTTCTAAAAATTTAACTATCTTTTTTGTAAATGTTGGCAGTGTATAATTTTGAAGCTTTGTTGGATCAATCCAATAATTATTTTTATTTAAATTATATTTATTTTTAAATTCAATTTTAATATTCATGTTCATATTAGACATTTTAAAATTCAAATCTTTATCAAAATTTTTAGGATTATTTACTTCCTCCATCGGGAAGATATTAAAATTTTTCAAAAAATTAAATTTATTATTTTTGATTAATAAATAATGATTATTTTTTTTATAAACATTTAGCTTGTAAAAAGTTTCCTTATCTTTTTTTTTAAATTTTACTAAATCAAAATTTTTATTTTTAAATGATTTGCATTTTTTTACTAATGGACAATTCCTACAATTAGGACTAACAGGTTTACAAATTAGTGCTCCTAATTCCATTAAAGCTTGAGCATAATCGCTAGACCTTTTGATAGATGTTCCAAAAATTTTTTTCTTCTCGTGTAAATTTTCTTTTTTTATTTGATCTTGTTTTTTTAAAAATAAGTATCTCTTTAATACTCTTTCAATATTACCATCTACAGGAATTATTGGTTCATTGAATGCAATTGCAGAAATTGCACTTGCTGTATAATCTCCAATTCCTGGAAGTGACTTTAAATCTACAAAATTTCTAGGTATTTTTTTATTAAAATTTTTAACAACTATTTGAGCTGTTTTTTTTAAATTTCTTACTCTTGAATAGTATCCAAGACCCTCCCAAAGTTTAATTAATTTTCTATCATCATATTTAGATAATTTTTCTATTGTGGGAATATTTTTTATAAATCTGTTAAAGTAAGGTATTACCGTTGTAACCTGGGTTTGCTGCAACATAAATTCACTTATTAAAGTGTAGTATTGCTTTTTTGTTTGAGAAACATTCTTTCTCCAAGGTAAAGATCTTTTATTTAAATCATACCAATTAAGAATATTATTTGTTATTATTGGATCTTTCATATGCAATCTAAAAATAATACTAAGCAGAGAAACGCTAGCATTCAAGGATTAAGATCTTTCAAAGACACTTTGCCAAAAAATGTCAAAAAAATAATAAATAAAAAAGGTCATGTATATTCAGAAACGCTGAGCAATTGGAAATATTTAGTAGGAAGCGAATTATTTAAAATTTGCTATCCAAAAACATTTAAAAATTCAAATAAATTTGGTGTTAGTACCTTAATGGTTATGGTGAAGCGAGGACATGAAGTTGACGTAGAATATTCGAAAAGAGATATTTTAGATAAAATAAATAATTTTTTTGGATATTCTGTTGTTGAAAAGCTTAAATTCATAAGTTTTGATGATGAACATGAAATGACGGGCTCGGGTGAAACAAAGGTTAAAAATGTGGCAATTAGTAAATACCAAGATAAGATTAAAGGTGTTAAAAACGAAAAAATTAAAAAATCATTAACTGAGTTAACCAGAGTTTTTAGAGAGAAATGAAAAAAATTATATTCTTAATATTAATATTTTTTACTACAGTCTTAAATGTACAAGCTGGGGAAATTAAAAGGATAACTGTTGGTAACAAAGATGCAAAAATAACTATTATAGCTTTTGAATCATTAACATGTAGTCATTGTGCTAATTTTCATAAGAATGTTTATCCTCAATTAAAGGAAGAGTATCTTGATACTGGACTCGCTAAAATAGAATTTAGACATTTTCCATTAGACATAGCAGCCTTTAATGCATCTAAAGTTTCTCAGTGTAAGAATGATGGAAATTCGGATATCCTTCAAAGTTTATATGCTAATCAACAAAAATGGGTAAAGGGAAGTTCGATACAAGAGGCAAATAAGAATTTACAAAAATTTTTAATAGGTGAAGGATTTAGTGTTGATTTTGATACTTGTATAAATAATAAGGAAATTGAAGATTTTGTATTAAACGATCGAATCGAGGGAGCAAGTAACTTCAAAGTGAACGCAACTCCTACGATTATTATTAACAACGAAAAATTTGAAAAAACTCTAAATTATAAAAATTTAAAAAAAGCGCTAGAAAAACTGATATAAGTTAGTGCATGGAGTTTAAAAAATCCAATTAAACGGATTTAAATCTTTTGCTGAAAAAACCAACTTCTTAATTGAGGATGGTCTTACGGGTATAGTGGGTCCTAACGGCTGTGGAAAATCTAACATTGTAGAATCTTTAAGATGGGTAATGGGAGAGACCTCGGCAAAAAGTATGCGTGGATCTGGTATGGAAGATGTTATATTTTCAGGGACATCTAACAAAGCATCAAAAAATATTGCAGAAGTATCAATCGAAGTTGAAAACAAAGATAAAGAGGGCCCTATCCAATACCGTGAATTAGAGCAAATACAAGTAAGAAGAAAAATAGAAAAAGATAAAGGATCTAAATTTTATATTAATGATAAAGAAGTAAGAGCAAGAGATGCACAAATGTTTTTTGCAGATCTTTCGACTGGTGCGCACTCTCCATCTATGATTAGTCAAGGAAGAATAGGTGCATTGGTAACAGCGAAACCAACAGATAGAAGGGCTATTTTAGAAGAAGCTGCAGGAATATCTGGTTTACACGTTAGAAGACATGAGGCTGAATTAAGATTAGGTGCGGCTGAGAATAATCTAAAAAGAGCGGATGAACTAAGAAGACAGCAAGAAAAACAATTAGCAAATCTTCAAAAACAAGCTGAAGAGGCAACAAAATACAAACTAATTTCAGATCAAATTAAAAGAATTGAAGCAGGTTTATATTATTTAAAATTATTAGAAATAGATAAAGAAATTAGAATAGAAAATGAAATTAATACTGAGGCAGAAGGAGAAGTAGAAGGATTTAACAACAAAATATCTGAATTAGAAACCTCAATTAAAACTTTTACAGATAAAGTAAATCCATTGAGAGAGAAAAATATTGAAAATTTATCAAGGATACAAAGACTTAATTTAGAACTTCAAAGTTTAGATGAGGAAAATACAAGAATTCAAGATGAGATAGAAAGCATAAAAAAATCAATTCAAACACTTGATGATGATATCACCAGAGAAAAAGGGATTATTATAGACGCTAACTCAAATGAAAAAAGATTGAAGGAAGAAAAAACTGAATTAATTGAGATAGACTCGAAGTATTTTGAAACAGAAAAATTATCTAATGAAGAGTTAGAAAGTGCAAAAAATAAACTTAAAGAAGAACAAAAAGCTGTTGATGAAGTTGTAAATAATTTAGCTGAAGAAACTGTAAATATAAGTGTTGGTCCAATAAAAAATATAAAAAATACAATATCAAGGGTAAAAGAATTAATAGACAGTAACGAAATAAATCAAGCAGTAACACTTCTAGATAGATGTAATATGGAGCTAGATAGTTTTTTAAATGATTTAAAAAATGAGAGATCTAGAAGCGAATTATTAGGAGTAAGTGAAAAATCAGAAAATATAAAATTACTTCAAGAAAAATATGCCGATGCATATAGTAAAAACCAATCAATTAAAAATGAGTCTATAAAAAGAAATGAAAGAATTAAAACCATTGAAACTGAAATTGAAAGTTGGAAAAATTTATTAAATAACTCAGAGAAAATGGTAAATGAACTAACACAAAGAAAAGAAAAATTATCAAAACAATTAAATGATTTAGAAAACCAACCTAGAGAACAGGCTGAAAGAAAAGGTCAAATTTCAGAAAATTTAAGAATTTCAGATAAAGAAAAAATTGATAATGAAGCGATTATAGATGAAACAGATCAAAAAATTGAAATGTTAAGAACGCAATTAAATGAAATACAAGAACAATCAATTCAAATTAGAGAAAGAAAAGCAAGCTCAGGAGCAACAATTGAAGGCCTGCAAAAAAGAAAAAATGATCTGCTTGATAGAATAAGTTCTGAGCTAAATTTAAATGAAGATAATATTTTAGAAAATTCAAATTTAAATGGAGTAGAAGAGCTTCCAAATCCGGTTGATCAAGAAGATGCTTTGGATAAGAAAAAACAAGAAAGAGAAAAATTAGGATCTGTAAATTTAAAAGCAGATGAAGAAACAAGTAAATATGAAGAAGAGATAAAAAAAATGGAACAGGATCGTGCCGACCTTGTTACTGCTATTGTGAAACTGAAAGATAGCATCAATGAACTTAATCAAAAAGGAAGGGAAAGATTGATTGAAGCTTTTGAAAAAGTTAATAGAAAATTTAATGAAGTTTATACAAAACTTTTCAATGGTGGAAATGCTAAATTAGAATTGGTGGACTCTGATGATCCACTTGAAGCAGGCTTAGAAATGTTAGTTAGTCCTCCAGGAAAAAGACTTCAATCTATAACTTTGTTATCTGGAGGTGAACAAGCATTGACTGCGCTGTCTTTAATCTTTGCGGTATTTTTAACAAATCCTTCACCTATATGTGTATTAGATGAGGTTGATGCACCACTTGACGATGCTAACGTAACAAGATTTTGTAGTCTACTTGAGGAATTAATAAAAATAACCAATACCAAATTCATAATTGTAACTCATCATGCTTTAACCATGTCAAAAATGAACAGACTATACGGGGTAACTATGCCTCAAAAAGGAATTAGTCAGCTTGTGGCTGTTGATTTACAAAAAGCAGAGAGTATGGTTGCTTAAACTATATAAATGCCAAAGGACCCTTTTAAAAATCGCTTAGAGATTGCAAAAAGCAAGATTTCAAAGAAAAATGTCTACAATAAGAAGAATAACCCCTCACCTATTGGAACTGCGTTCAAATTAAGCACAGAGCTTGTGTCTGCGGTGGCCGTGGGGACAATTATTGGGTTTATTTTTGACAAGACCTTTGGTACTAAACCCTGGTTTATATTAATATTTTTTTTTGTTGGTGTAGTTGCTGGAATAACTAATGTGATTAGATCTGCAAAAAAAATGCAAAATAAATAAGTATTATGGCAGCAAATCCTATGTCCCAATTTGACGTTTATAGAATTGGACCAGAAATTAAAGTTGGAGCATTCGACATTTCGTTTACGAACGCAAGTTTGTTTATGATTTTAAGTACTTTGTCTATTTTAATAATCTTTAATTTAGGATCAAATAAAAACTCAATACTACCAAATAAAATTCAATTATTAGCAGAACTTAGCTATACATTTGTATCCAAAATGATTAGCGACACAGCTGGTTCAAAAGCTAAACCATATTTTGCATTTATATTTTCTCTATTTATGTTTGTTTTATTTTGCAATATGTTTGGAATGATACCTTATACTTTCACTGTAACTAGTCATATCATTGTAACATTTGTACTTGCAGCGTTTATATTTATTGGAGTGACAGTTATTGGGTTTATTAAACATGGATTTGGGTATTTAAAATTATTTGTTCCAAGTGGGGTACCTGCAGTTTTGCTCCCTTTGATTGTTGTTATAGAAATTATTTCTTATTTAAGTAGACCTATAAGTTTATCTGTTAGATTATTTGCTAATATGATGGCTGGTCATACAATGATGAAAGTTTTCGGAGGCTTTGTAATTAGCCTTGGAGTAGTTGGTGGGTGGCTTCCACTAAGTTTTTCGGTTGCATTAACAGGTTTGGAGATCTTAGTTGCTTTTCTTCAAGCTTATGTTTTTGCAATCTTAACCTGCATCTATTTAAATGATGCATTAAATTTACACCATTAATAACACGAGGAGGATATAATGGAATTAGAAGCAGCAAAAATGATCGGAGCAGGTTTGGCAGCAATTGCTTTAGCTGGCGCTGGTGTTGGTATCGGAATAATTTTTGGAAATTATTTGTCTGGTGCAATGAGAAATCCATCTGCAGCACAAAAACAATTTCCTAACTTGCTTTTAGGTTTCGCACTTGCAGAAGCCACAGGATTATTCGGATTGGTAGTTGCCTTAATCATTCTTTTTGCGTTTTAAATTGATGGTTAAAAAAATATATTTTCATTCAATATTTTTTAGCTTCTTTTTTATTAAAGAAACTTTTGCGGCTGAAAGTGGAGGTATGCCTCAATTAAATCCAGAGTTTTGGGTTTCTCAAATTTTTTGGTTAACACTTACTTTTGGAATTATGTATTTAGTTTTATCTAAACTCATACTACCAAAAATTAGTGACAACTTAGAGACTAGAAAATCTCAAATATTAGAAAATATTGAGGCTGCTGAGAAACAAAGAGAAGATAGCGATGCAAAACTAAAAGAATATGATGAAATTATATTTAAAAGCAAGCTTGAGGCTAATAGCATTTTCAATCAAGCAAGGGAAAAAGCAATAAAAGATATTAGTGCAAAAAGAACAGTTCTTGATCAGCAAATTGATAATGAAATTGCTGAGGCTGAAAAAGAAATAGATATATTAAGAAAGAAAGCGCCAGAAAAAATTAATAAAATTGCTATTGAGACATCATCTGAGCTATTACAAAAAATTATTGGAGCTGAAATAAATAATAGCAGTATAACTGCGATTGTTGACGATTTATCTAAGAGAAATGGAGATAAATATTATGGTAATTGATGCAACATTTTGGGTGGCTATATCATTTATTATTTTTTTTGGAGTATTAATCTATTTTAAAGTCCCTCAAAAAGTTTTGGAAATGCTAGATAAAATGATATCTGACATTAAAAATGAAATAGATGAGAGCGAAAAATTAAGAACTGAAGCAAAAACATTATTAGATAACTCCCAAAAAAAACTAGATACAGCTCAATCGGTAGGTAATGAAATTTTAGAAAATGCCAAAAAAGATGCTGATAAATTAATTATTGAGATGAACGAAAAATTTCATAAATCCTCCGAAATTAAAAAAAATTTGACTGAAAATAAAATTAGTCAAATGAAAGAAGCTGCTATAAAAGAAATTAAAGATGCGTCAATAAAGATTGCAGTGGACTCAGTTAAAAAAATACTAACTACATCAGTAGATAAGTCAAAATTAGACGCAGTGTTTCAAAAAAATTTGGATGAAACTAAAGAAGAGTTAAAGAAAATTAACTCATAATACACTTACAATTTTACAAAAAAGCTATAAATTATTAAAATGAACTCTATAGTCATTGGATCAGGATTTGGTGGGATCGCAGCAGCTCTAAGACTTAAGGCAAAAGGACATAAAGTAACATTAATAGAAAAACACCCAGACCTAGGTGGTAGAGCTAGAGTTTTTAAAAGAAATGGATTTATATATGATGCTGGACCAACAGTAATTACTGCACCCTACTTAATTAACGAATTATTTGAGTTATTCAATAAAGATCCCAAAAATTATATAAAATTAACCCCACTTAACATTTGGTATCAATTTATTTTTGAAGATAAAACCAAGTTTAACTACTCTGGTGACGAAATAAAAATGAAAGACCAAATTGAGAAGCTCAGCAAAGAAGATATAAATGGATATGAAAAATTAGTTAATTTTACAAAAAAGATATTTGATAAAGGTTTTTTAGAACTTGCAGATGTGCCATTTGATAAACCTTTTGTAATGATGCAACAATTACCTGCTCTATTAAAACTTAAAAGTTATAAATCAGTTTACTCACTTGTTTCATCTTATATAAAAAATGAAAAATTAAGAAGAAT
The DNA here is from genome assembly GCA_902635865.1 of uncultured Pelagibacteraceae bacterium. Taxonomy (GTDB): domain Bacteria; phylum Pseudomonadota; class Alphaproteobacteria; order Pelagibacterales; family Pelagibacteraceae; genus Pelagibacter. The sequence goes on from CACPPD010000004.1 coordinate 31,524, forward strand.
GCTTAGCATGCATCCTTTGCTAGTTGGAGGAAATCCTTTTACTACCACTTCTATTTATGGATTAATTCTTTATTTAGAAAAAAAATGGGGAATACATTATTCAGTTGGAGGAACAGGAAATATAATTAAAGGTTTTGAAAAGTTAATGCATGAGGTTGGTATCGAAATATTAAAAAACAGTGAAGTAACGGAAATTATAACAAAAAATAATAAAATAAGTGGTGTGAAGTTAAATAATGAAAATGAAATTGGTGCAGATAATGTTGTTTGTAATGCAGATCCGCCTGCATTTTACGAGAAAATGTTGAGTAAAAGCAACAAGAATTCCATGTTGTTTAATTGGAAAAAAAATCGAATGGAATATTCTATGGGTTTATTTGTTTACTATTTTGGAACAAAAAAAGTTTATGAGAATGTTGAACATCATACAATAAAGTTTGGAAACAAGTATAAAGAACATCTTGATGATATATTTGATAAGAAAAAATTAAATAACGATATTAGCTATTACCTTCATAGACCTACAGCGACTGATAAAACTATGGCCCCAGAAGGAAATGATTGTTTTTATGTGTTAGTGCCTGTTCCTAACAATCAGTCAAAAATAAATTGGGAAACTGAAGGTGAAAAAATGAAAAATCTTGTAATTGAAAAAATGGAAAAAGACTTAATGCCAGATCTTAAGAATAACATAGTTGAGGATTTTTATCTAACGCCTGATTACTTTGAAAAAGAATTAAATACAAAATTTGGATCAGGGTTTTCGATTCAACCTAAATTTACACAATCAGCATACTTTAGATTTCATAATAAATCAGAAATATATGACGGTTTGTACTTTGTTGGTGCGGGCACACATCCTGGGGCTGGTGTTCCAGGTGTTCTCTCATCAGCGAAGGTTTTAGATAAATTATTTTAATGTTAACAAAGAATTATTTAGCTATTTACGCAAAATCTTTTAATTGGGCAGGTTTTTTTTTACCAAAAAAAACCTATGAAAAATGCTCTGCGCTTTATGATTTTTGTAGGGAAGTAGATAATATTGCTGACGATGCAAACAAGGTTGAAATAAAAAAAGATAATTTTATTAAATTTAAAAATAATTTTATTAATAAAAATTTTGATGATCCGGTTATTAAAAATATGTGGGATCTAATTAATGAATTTAGTATTTCAACTAAAATTGTATACGATTTATTTGAGGGTATTAATTCTGATATAAAAGAAAATGTTAAACTTAATTCAAAAAAAGAATTATTAATTTATTCCTATAGGGTGGCTGGAACTGTTGGATTGATGATGGCTAAAATAATGAATGTTCACAAAGAACAATCTCTAAAATCAGCTATTGATCTTGGGATTGCAATGCAATTAACAAATATTTCTAGGGATGTTATAGAAGATAAAAAAAGTAATAGATTTTATATCAATGAAAGTTTTGAGGATATAAAGACTACAATCAAGCTTTCAGAAAAGTTTTATGAAAACTCATTTTACTCAATAAAAGAAATACCATTAAGTTTCAGATTTTCTATTTTAGTTGCAAGAAGAGTTTACAGAAAAATAGGATATAAAATTTTAAATAAACAAAATATAGAAAATTATAAAAAGTCAGGAAAAATTTATGTTTCAAATATTGAAAAAATTATTGAAACTTTTTTATCTATTTTTGACTTAATTAAGTTATCACTTATAAATAAAAACGATGATAATATTAATCATGATCATAATTTAATTAATGAAGAAATAAATTTAAATGAAAGAATTTGATTACATAATTATAGGTGGAGGTTGCGCAGGTCTTTCATTAGCATATGAACTAGAAATTTATGATAAATTAAAAGATAAAACTTTAGCAATTATTGAGCCAAGAGAAGATTATAAAAGAGATAAAACTTGGTCATTTTGGAAAGTTTTTTCACATAACTTCGATGACTGTGTCAAAAAGAGTTGGAATAATTTTACAATAAATACACCCAATAATACAAAATATGTAGATTGCGAGCCCACACCCTATCAAACAATTGATAGTGGTATGTTCTATGAAAAAATACTTTCAAAACTTAAATTAAATAAAAATATTAAGTTTTTTAAAAGTATTGGTCAAATAGATAAATCAAATTCAGTTCTATTTAATAGTGTACCTAGTTTTAAGAATAAACAGAGTGAGTTATGGCAACACTTTTGTGGAGTTGAAATAGAAACAGAAAAGGATTTTTTTGATGAAGAAATATTCAATTTGATGGACTTTGCTTGTGATCAAAGAAATAAAGTTCATTTTTTTTATACGCTACCATTTACAAAAAGAAACGCCTTAGTTGAAACTACTTGGATATCTGAACTAAATAATGAAAAACTAAAAGATTATGATGAACAAATTGATAATTATTTAAGTAAACATCTAAATATTAGAAATTGTAAAATTTATTTCAAAGAAACTGGAGCAATCCCACTTTTTAGACAAAAAAATATAAATAAATTAAATGAAATTTTTATAGGCTCAGCAGGAGGAATGACTAGATTAAGTACGGGTTATACTTTCCTAAATATTCAAGAGCAAAGCAAATATATAAGAGAAAACATAGAAAATATAAAAAATGTAAATCTATTTAAAATAAATTCAAAATACGATTTTTTAGATAAAATCTTATTGAGAGTTCTTAAAAACAATTCCAATGAAATGGGAAATATATTTTTCAAAGTTTTTAATTCAAAACCTAAAACGGCTATCAATTTTTTATCAAATAAAAGCAGTTTTTTTGAAGATTTAGAAGTAATTCTAAAAATGCCAAAGTGGAAATTTTTAAAAGAATTAATTTAAGATGATCAATAAAATAAAAAAAATAAATCTGAATCATTCATTTATTTTTTTCTTTGTTGTAAACCTTTTCTGTATTTTGCTATTTAAGTTTAATAATTTAAATATTTCATCAATTTTGTGTTTAGTTTTAATTTTAATTATAGGTGTTTCCCATGGGTCTTTAGATCATATAAAAGGAAAAAAACTGCTAAGATTATTTAATGTCAAATCAACTTATGTATTCTATATCACGTATCTTTTAATTGCAGCAATAGTAATACTAACTTGGATAATATTACCATCAATAACTTTAATTGTTTTTTTAATGATCGCTTCCTATCACTTTGGAAAAGAGGATACACAATTTTTGATTAATGATAGATCTTATTTCACTCAAATCCTTTATTTTTTTAAGGGATTTTTAATTATACTTGCTCCTTTGTATTTTCATTTTCAGGAAACAATAGCGATTTTTAAATTATTATTAATTGATAATGAGGAATTTTATTCAAGTTTAAATTTTATTGAGACAAATAATGTAATTCAAATAGGAATATTCTGTAGCACCCTCTCTAGTATTTTTCTTTTTCTAAAAAATTTTGAAATCAAAAAATTTGTAGTTTTTTTAGATTATTTTTCTATTTTAATTTTAAATTACTATTTATCTCCACTAATAGCTTTTACTGTTTATTTCTGTTTTTTACACTCGATTAGACATTCAATTTCACTAGCTATGGAGCTAGATCCAAATAGTTTAGTTAATGGATTTAGATTATTTGTTAAAAAAGCTTTACCATTAACAATTTTGACAGTTATTTTCTCTTTTATTGCTCTATATCTGCTAGAAAATTCATACAATTTAGATAGTGCAATTTTAAAAATAATATTTATAGGTTTGGCGTCTCTAACCTTTCCACATATATTGCTGGAATATTTTCTAGAAAAAAATGAAAAATAAAGAATTAAAAATATTATTATCTGCGCCCCGTGGATTTTGTGCTGGGGTAGAAAGAGCAATTGAAATAGTAGAAAAATCGATACAAAAGTTTGGTGCTCCAGTTTATGTGCGTCATGAAATTGTACATAACAAACACGTAGTAGATGATTTAAAAAATAAAGGGGCAATATTTGTTGAAGAGCTGGAGGAGATAAAAGATAAATCAAGACCAGTAATTTTTTCAGCACATGGTGTTCCAAAAAAAATACCTGAAGATGCAAAAAATTTTAAAATGACTTATGTGGATGCCACATGTCCACTTGTTTCTAAGGTCCATAGAGAAGCAGAAAATCTTAATAAAGCTGGTTACCATATAATTTTAATTGGTCATGAAAATCATCCAGAAGTAATTGGAACTATGGGTCAATTAAATGAAGGTTCTATAGATCTAATCCAAAATGAGGAAGATGCTACAAACTATCAAAATAATGTGGACAAAAAAATAGCATATATTACTCAGACTACTTTATCAGTTGATGATACAAAAGAAATAATCAAAATTTTAAAAACCAATTTTCCTAACTTAAAAGAACCAATGAAAGAAGATATTTGTTATGCAACTACTAACCGTCAAATGGCAGTAAAAAATATTGCAAAAAATTGTGATATGTTTTTTGTTATTGGAAGTAGGAACTCTTCAAATTCTGTTAGACTAGTTGAAGTGGCAAAAAAATCAGGGTGTGAAAATTCACAACTTATTCATTCAGAAAGCTCAATACCGTTTGATCAAATAGAAAATTGCAATACTATAGGTATATCTTCAGGAGCATCTGCGCCAGAAATATTGGTTGAAAATTTTATTAATGATTTAAAAAATAAATTTTCTATAAGTATCGATGAAGTTGAAATAATTAAAGAAGATGTAGTATTTAAAGCTCCCAAAAAATTAAATTAAAAATGGCTGTCTATACAAAAATAAATCAAAAAGAAATTAATATTATTAATAAACATTTTAATATTGATAAAGTAATAAGTTTTAAAGGTATCAAACAAGGAATAGAAAATACAAATTATCTTCTTAAATCAAAAAAGAAAAAATACATTTTAACTATATTTGAAAAAAGAGTTTTACAAAAAGAAATACCTTTTTTTATGAAATTGATGGATAATTTAAATAATTCAAAAATAAATTGTCCTAAGCCTCTTAAAACTAGAAACAATAAATATCTTATTAAATTGAAAAATAAAACTGCATGTATTGTATCATTCTTAGAAGGTAAAGATAAAAAAATATTAAATATAAATGATTGTTATACAGTTGGTAAAACAATTGCTCGAATGCATGTGGTCACAAATAAAATGAAGCTTAATCGAAAAAATTCGATGGGTATTAAGAATTTAAAACCTTTGTTGGAAAGTATTAAATTTAAGTCAAAAAAGTTTTCGAATTTAAAAGTATTCTTAAACAATAACCTAAAAGATATTAATAGATATTGGCCTAAAAAATTGCCCAAAGGTGTTATCCATGGTGACTTATTTATAGATAATATCTTTTTCAAAAAAAATAAACTTTCTGGAATTATTGATTTCTACTTTGCCGCTAATGATTATTTTATGTATGAAATTGCTATATGCATCAATGCTCTTTGTTTTGATCAACAAAAGAGAAAATTCCATTTAAATAAGAATAAAATTGAAAATTTAATCAAAGGGTATGAAAGTGTTAAAAAAATTTCAATGAAAGAAAAAAAATCTATAAATATTTTGTGTAGAGGTGCAGCATTAAGATATTTATTAACAAGATTGTATGACTACTCAAATACACCAAAAACAGCATTGATTAAAATTAAAGATCCTAATGAATATTATCAAAAATTACTTTCTCATAATAATTTAAGTTCATTTAAAGATTATTTAAATTGATGATTACAATTTATACAGACGGTTCTTGTTTAACAAATCCAGGTAATGGTGGATGGGCTGCAATTATAAATGATGGAAAAGAAATAAAAAAAATTAGTGGTAACGAAAAAAATACAACAAATAATAGAATGGAGTTGTTAGCCCCAATTAATGCATTGAAAAATATGAAGCCTGGTATTGAAATAAAAATATATACTGATTCTCAATATGTAAAAAATGGAATAACTGAATGGATTAATACTTGGTTAGCTAATAATTGGAAAACCTCAAAAAAAGAAGATGTTAAAAATAAAGATTTATGGATTGATCTATATAATTTAAATAAATCGCTTAATATTCAATGGAATTGGGTTAAAGCTCATGATGGAAATCCTTTAAATGAAGAGGTGGACTTACTGGCTAAAAAAGCAGCAAATTTAGATTAATTTTAAAAAATTTTTAGCTGCTGAAATTTCACAAGTGGCAGTATCTTCTTCTACTTGTATTTTCATTACAACATTATCGTCAATTAACATTGTATATCTTGCTGACCTCATTCCCTGACCCCGATCGTATCTATCTATTTCTGCTCCGATTGATTTAGTAAATTCGCAATATGGATCTGCAGCCATAAATATTTTATCTTCAACTTTTTGACTATCACCCCATGCTTTCATCACATTTGGATCATTAACTGAAACACAAATAATTTTTGTAACCCCTTTATTCTTTGCTTCCTCATAATTATTAACATACCCTGGAAGATGTTTTGCGGAACAAACTTTTGTAAATGCTCCAGGAACACCAATCACAATTGTTTTATGATTCTTAAAAACTTCTGCTGTAGTTATTTTTTTGGCTACTCCATTTGAGTCTAAATAATAAAATTCTGAATTTGGAAGTTGTTCCCCTTCTTTAATTTTCATTTTATTTTACCTTTTATATAGTTTTGAATTTTTTCTAAATTATTTTCAACTATATCATATTCTTCTTTTTCATTCAAAATAAACTCAAGTTCTTTTGGTAAATCAGATTTTAAATTAATGGCTTTAGTAACAGCGCCAGGAAATTTACATGGATGAGCAGTTGCTAGCACAATATTATTTCCCTTTAATTTATGTTTGTCGAAAGCACCATATCCAATTGCTGTGTGTGGATCTAAAACTACAGAAAATTTTTCATACACCTTTTTAATAACATCCAAAGTCTCATTCTCATTCAGACTAGCGGATAAAAAATTTTCTTTAATTTTATTTAATTTATCATCACCAATTAAATATTTTCCATTCTCTCTAATATTTTTCATATCTAATGAAGTCTGTTTATCATCCTCATTATTAAGATCGAATATAAGTCTCTCAAAATTACTAGCTATTTGAATATCCATACTAGGAGAAATAGTTTCTGAAACCTTTTCTGCTTCATAACTACCTTTTGATATTGCTCTATGTAAAATGTCGTTTCGATTAGTTGCAACAATTAATTTATTAATTGGCAAGCCCATTTTTTTGGCTAAATATCCAGCATAAACATCTCCAAAATTTCCTGTTGGTACTGAAAAATTTGTTGGTTCACCGGTATTTTCAACCAATGAATAACTATAAAAATAATAAACACTTTGAGCAATAATCCTCGCCCAATTAATAGAGTTTACCCCTGACATTTTGATATCATTTGAAAACTGCTTATCTGCAAACATAGATTTAACCAAGTTTTGGCAATCATCAAAATTTCCCTTTATAGCTAAATTAAATACATTTTCATATTTACCTGTTGTCATTAATTTTCTTTGTACTGGTGAAACACGATTGTCTGGATGAAGCACAAAAATATTAACATTTTTTTTACCTTTAATTGCATCAATTGCTGCAGCACCAGTGTCTCCAGATGTTGCAACAACAATATTAATTTTTTGATTTTCATTGTTTAGGTAATATTCGTAAAAGTTACCTAAAAGTTGCATAGCAACATCTTTAAAAGCTAAAGTAGGGCCATGAAATAATTCTAATATTGTTTTGTCTCCAATCTTTATGAAATCTACAACGTTGTCTTTTCTAAATGTGGAGTAAGATTTATCAATAATTTTACTCATTTCAGATTCAGGCATAAAATTACCAATAAATGGATAAACAATTTTTTTTGCTAACTCTGAATAACTAAGTTTTTTTAAATCTCTAATTTCATTTTCCCCATATTTCACTAATGTTTCTGGAATAAATAAACCTCCATCATCGGCAAGACCTTTAATGAAAACGTCTTTAAATTCAAAGGTTTTTGATGTGTCTCTTGTACTTACGTATCTCATTTAATAATTTTTTTTCCTAAAATATAAATATATTAAAAGAATTGAAATCGCCATAGAAAACCAAGTAATTGCGTACTTCTTATGATTATTTGAAATTTTAGCAGTAATCACTCTTGGTTTTGGAATTTTATAATCACCGTTTAAATAAATGACATACTCTGAAAAATTTCTACCAGTAAATTTTAAAATGTCTTCTCTATTAAGAGTAAACCAATAATTTTTTTCAATATCATTTTCGGGCTTGAATGTGCTTGGTTTAGTTTGAAGCATAAGAGTTCCGACTATTTGATTTTGATCAACTAAATTTATTTCAGGTAGGTCTTTTTTTTCAAAAGGTATCCATCCCCTATTCACTAAGTAATTTTCATCACCAATTTTAATTGGATTTATTACCTCAAATCCAGGTTTCCCTGCATCATTTAAATTGTATAAGTAAATTTGTTTATCAAAATCAATATCTCCACTTGTCTTTATTCTAAGAAAGTTTTTTTTTTCAATGTTGGATAATTCCACTGGGTCGTTTTTTAGAGAATTTTCTATTTGCTCAATTAATTCTAATTTCCAATTTAATCTATAAATTTGCCAAAACCCTAGAGAGAGAAGAGTTAAAATAATAAAATAAACAAATACTGAAAATAGAAATTTATTCTTCAAGGATAAATATTAACTTCCCCAAATATATATTGCAGCAAATAAAAATAGCCACACTACATCAACAAAATGCCAGTACCATGCAGCCGCTTCAAATCCAAAATGATGATCTTTAGTAAAATGACCAAGTCTTCCTCTCCACAAACATACTGCTAAAAATATCGTTCCAATTATAACATGAAAACCATGAAAACCTGTTGCCATATAAAATACAGCCCCATAAATATGGCCTGAGTAAGTAAAAGTAGCGTGATGGTATTCGTATGCTTGCAATAATGTAAAAAAGAAACCAAGGATTACTGTTAAGGTTAACCCTTGAATAAATCCTTTTCTATCATCTTCTAATAAAGAGTGATGGGCCCAAGTGACAGTTGTTCCTGATAATAATAAAACTAAAGTATTTATCAAAGGAATGTCCCAAGGATCAAATGTTTCAATATCTTTTGGTGGCCATACATTTCCAACAAATTCATTTGGAAACAAACTTATATCAAAGTAAGCCCAGAACCATGCAACAAAGAACATTACCTCTGAAGCAATAAATAAAGTCATTCCATATCTATGATGAATTTGAACAACAGGAGTGTGATGACCTTGATGTTCAGCTTCAATTACAACATCTCTAAACCACATATATGCACCATAAATTAATAAAGCTAAACCAAGATACATTCCCCATGAAATACCGTTATGCATATAAAAAATTGCACCTATAGCTAATACTAAGCATGCAAAAGATGTATAGATTGGCCAGGGACTTGGGTCAACTAAGTGGTAATCGTGTTTTTTTTCTGCTGACATTTTTCGTGATTATGATTGTTTATAGTAATCTGTCGAGAAAAAAGTGTACGACATAGTTACATCTTGTAGACTTTTTGTAGTTGGATCGTTCACAAGGTCAGGGTCTAAATAGAAAGTCATTACGAAAGTTGCCTTCTCTCCTGCCTTCAATTCTTGTTTTTCAAAACAAAAACATCCTAATTTACTATAATATTTACCAAAACTTGCGGGTGACACGTTAAAACTAGCAACACCATAAGTCGTTTCGTTTCCTAAGTTCTCAACTTCAAATTCTATTCTGTTGACCTGGCCAACCTTTACATCAATCACGTTTGATTTTGCTTTAAAATTCCATTCAAGATTGTTTACATTTGTATCAAACCTCACGCTAACAACCTTATCTAATACTATTTTAGGAGCTTCTTTAGATACCTGCGTTGTTCCACCAAAGCCTGTAACTCTACAAAACAAATCATACAAAGGTACTGCCGCAAAAGACAATCCCAGCATAAGGACAAAAATCCCAGCCAAAAGTAAAGGAGTTAATGTTTTGCCTTTAATCATATCTGTCTGTCAAATACTCCAACGTTGTATAAAGTAAAAATAAATAAAAATACCATAAATGCTAAGATTGCTATAGCAGTGATAATATTTTTTTTCTTTGTTTTTTTGTCAGGTGTTATCATAAAATTTTATCAATTAAAAAAAGAACAAAAATTAAAAATAAGTACAAAATTGAATATCCAAAGATAGATTTTGCTTTTTTTGCATCAAATTTATTTTTTTTAAATTTATAAAGGTCGAAACATAAATAATTATAATAAATTGTCAAAATTAATGATGGAATTAAAAAAGTTATACCCACAAAGCCAATAGCATAAGGTAAAACAATTACTGGTAACATTGTTAAAGAATAAACAAATATGTTTAATTTTGTGCTCTCAACGCCATTTGTAAGTGGAAGCATTGGAATCTTCGCTTTTTTGTAATCATCTGATTTATACAAACTTAAAGCCCAAAAATGTGAAGGCGTCCAAAAGAATATAATCAAAAAAAATGTAATTGGCTCAAAAGTCAAAGAATTGGTAGCTATAGTCCAACCAATCACAGGGGGTAATGCTCCTGCAGCTCCTCCGATTACTATATTCTGTGGAGTTTTTCTTTTTAACCAAATTGTATAAACAAATACATAAAACAAAATAGTAAAAAATAATAAACTAGCTGATATTCTGTTTGAATAATAATCAAGCGCAATTACAGAAAAGATCGAAAGAGAAATTCCAAATACGAGTGCTTGATTTCTATTTACCTTGCCCGTTGGAATTGGTCTTAAACAAGTTCTTGTCATAAGGGCATCTAAATCTGACTCGTACCACATATTTAAAGCTCCAGCTGCTCCTGCTCCAATTGAAACTAAAATTATTCCAATGATTGCATCTTTTGTTGGAATTATATTTGGAGCCATTAACAATCCAACTGCACATGTAAAGATAACCAAAGACATTACTCTTGGTTTCATTAATTTAAATAATTCAGATAAATTAAAGGCGTCTTCTTGAGATAAGTTTCTATTTTTTAATTTAGACTTAATCATTAATTTAAAGTTGAAAAATCTTGTTTGTTATACTTAGCTAGTAGATTTTTCAACACCCTCTTCATCCTCAAACTTTGGTAATTCTTCAAAGGTATGAAAATTCGGTGGAGATGGTACAGTCCATTCTAAAGTTGTTGCGCCTTCTCCCCATGGGTTTTGTGCTGCAGCCTTTTTCTTATAAAACGCATAAGCAAGGTTTATAAAAAATACTACCAATCCAATTACAGAAATGTAGGAACCAATTGAAGAAATGTAATTCCATCCTGCAAAAGCATCTGGATAGTCAGCATATCTTCTTGGCATTCCCGCAAGCCCTAAAAAGTGTTGTGGGAAGAAAACCAAGTTCACTCCGATAAACGTTAACCAGAAGTGTAATTGACCCATCCACTCTGAGTACTCATAACCAGTCATTTTTCCAAACCAATAGTAAAATCCTGCAAAGATTGCAAATACAGCTCCTAAAGATAGCACGTAATGAAAGTGAGCAACAACGTAGTAAGTATCATGCATTGCAGTATCGACTCCAGCATTCGCAAGTACTACTCCTGTAACCCCACCAACAGTAAATAAAAATATAAATCCTAAAGCCCAAACCATTGGAGTTTTAAATGAAATCGAACCACCCCACATAGTTGCTATCCATGAAAATATTTTTATACCGGTTGGAACCGCTATGATCATCGTTGCAGCTAAAAAGTACGCTTTAGTATCTGTGCTTAAACCAACTGTATACATGTGGTGAGCCCAAACAACGAAACCAACTATTCCAATTGCGACCATTGCATAAGCCATCCCTAAGTATCCAAAAACCGGTTTTCTAGAAAATGTTGAAACAATATGACTGATCATTCCAAAACCTGGTAAAATTAAAATATAAACTTCCGGGTGACCAAAGAACCAAAATAAATGTTGGAATAGAACTGGATCTCCTCCAGTTTGCGCATCAAAAAAAGCTGTTCCAAAGTTCCTATCTGTAAGAAGCATCGTAATTGCTCCTGCTAAAACTGGTAATGATAACAATAATAAGAAAGCAGTTACTAATATTGACCAAGCAAATAATGGCATTTTGTGCAATGTCATGCCAGGTGTTCTCATGTTTAAAATTGTAGTAATAAAGTTTACTGCACCTAAAATTGAAGAAGCTCCAGCTAAGTGTAGACTTAAAATTGCAAAATCCATTGCTGGACCTGGTTGACCTGCTGTAGATGATAATGGAGGATATATTGTCCAACCTCCTCCTACTCCTGTTTGACCTGGAGGGCCATCCATGAAAATTGACATTATTAATAATATGAAAGATGTAGGCAGTAACCAGAATGAAATATTATTCATTCTAGGAAAAGCCATATCAGGTGCACCAATCATTATTGGAACAAACCAATTACCAAAGCCACCTATCATTGCTGGCATAACCATAAAGAAAATCATTATTAAACCATGACCAGTAACTAAGACATTATATAAATGATAATTTCCACCTAAAATTCCATCACCTGGATGCATCAGTTCCATTCTCATTAAAACTGAGAATGCAGTACCAATCACACCTGCAATAATTGCAAATATTAGATACATAGTTCCAATATCTTTATGGTTGGTTGAATAAGCCCATCGCTTCCAACCAGTTGGTGTATGATGATCGTCGTGTGATGCTGTTTGTGTATACATATTATTTACTCGCTAGTTTTTTAAATTGGTCTTCTTCATTAAATTCTTTTGCAAATTTGACTTTAGCGTCTAACAACCACTCTTGATATTCCTCCTCAGTAACAACTCTAACTTCAATTGGCATAAACGCGTGTTTAATTCCACACAATTCAGAACATTGACCATAATAGGTCCCAACTTTTTCTGCTTTAAACCAAGTTTCATTTATTCTCCCAGGCACAGCATCTCGTTTCACTCCAAATGAAGGAAGTGCCCATGCGTGTAGAACATCATTAGCAGTGATCATTACTTTAACAACTTTATTTACTGGCACAACTAGCTCATTATCTACAGCTAAAAGTCTTGGCTCGTTTTCTTTTAAATCTTTAGTTTCAATCATGTAAGAGTCGAAGAAAATATTTTCGTCTGGATACTCGTATCCCCAGTACCATTGATATCCTATAGCTTTAACAGTTATATCCGCCTTTGGAATTGCATCTTGTTTATATAAAATTTTAAATGATGGAACTGCCATCACGATTAGAATTAAACATGGAATTAAAGTCCATAAAACTTCAACAGCAACATTATGAGTTCTTTTTGATGGAACTGGATTTGCTGAAGCTCTAAATCTTATACAAGCATAAACCATCAAAAATAGTACAAAAACGCTGATTGCAATTATAATTGGTAACAACAATTTATCATGGAAATTAACTATATCTCTCATAGTCTCGGAAGCAGCCTTTTGAAAGCCTAGTTGCCAATCAACTGGTTGATTAGCGAATGCGCTTGAAGTTAATAAGAATGTTAGAAATATATATAAAAATTTTTTCATTTTTTTACCCTATATAGAGTGTCTTTTAAAAAAATACACTTTTACTTTTAGCGACAAAATATCAATTAATGGCGTAATTTATGATCGATAGAGCTGAAATTACAGCGGTTTCAGATCTCAAGATGTTTTCATTGATTCTAACAGACTGAACACCATTAAATTTGAGAATCTCTTCCCTCTCCTGCTCAGAAAAATCTCCTTCGGGCCCTATGATTACGCAAGTGGGTTTAGTTGTAAACTTTGTAGGATCTATTTTTGTATTAGCAGTGTTGAGGTCAGTAAATATTAAATCCATATCATTATTAAGAAAGCTTTTTAATTTTTGAGGATCCTCAATTGATGGAACTGTTATTCTATTTGACTGTTCGGCTGCTTCTATGATTACTTTTTCGAATCTCTCTTTATTTATCTTTCTAACAATCGTTCTTTCAAAGATAATTGGTAAAAACTTAGTTACACCAAGCTCTGTAGCTTTTTGGATCATGAAATTAAAGTAATTTGATTTAATTGGAGAGAAAGCTAGCCAGAGATCTTTTGTATTTTCTTTGTGTCTTAATTGTTTAGTAACATTAAATTCAACTATACTTTTTGTGATATTTGAAATTTTCGCTTCCCATTCACCACTGCTATTAAAAAGAGAAAAAAATTCTTTCTCTTTAAGTCTCATAACTTTTGAAACATAATGAGATTGAGATTTATCAAGTTTGTCAGTCAAATTAAGAGATAAACTTTTTGAATAAAATAATCTAATGTTACTCATATTGATAAGTTAGTTTATGAAAAATATTAAAGCAATAATTTTTGATGCTTACGGGACCTTATTTGATGTCAATTCAGCTGCTGAAAAATGTAAAGATAAAATAGGTGATAAGTGGGAAGGTTTCGCCAATTATTGGAGAACAACACAATTAGAATATACTTGGCTAAGAAGTTTAATGAAACGTCATAAGGATTTTTGGCAAGTGACTGAAGAAAGTTTAGATAAATCTATGAAAGCCTATGAAATAGATTCTTCAATGAGAAATAAATTATTAGATCTTTATAAAATTCTCTCACCATTTAAAGAAGTGCCTGAAGTTTTAAAATCATTAAAAGATAAAAATTTAAAACTTGCTATTCTTTCAAATGGTACTCCATCCCTTCTTAATCAATTAGTTAAAAGTAATAATTTAGATAATTTATTTGATGATCTCTTTTCAATAGAGGAAGTTGGTATTTATAAACCGGACTCTAAAGTTTACGATATACCAATCAAAAAATATAATATCGAAAAAAATGAAGTTGCTTTTTTAAGTGCTAACACTTGGGATGTATCAGGTGGTGGAAATTACGGTTATAATTCTATTTGGGTTAATAGAAATAAAAATACTTTTGACAATCTAGATTATGTACCAAAATATCAAATCGAGGACCTTAGTAAGTTACTTGATATAATATAAAAAATTCTTATGTACGTAATATGAAAAATATTGAAGTAAGTAAAATTATTGATCCTATTCCAGCCTCTGACGGTGCTGGAGTAAAATTAAAAAGAAGTATTGGTGTAAAGCCAAATTATTTTGATCCTTTTTTAATGCTAGATGAATTCGGATCTGAAAATAGTGAAGATTATATTGCTGGTTTTCCTCCTCACCCACATCGAGGAATTGAAACAGTGACTTATATGTTAGCTGGAGATTTTGAGCATAAAGATAGCACAGGTGGTGAAGGCAGAATGACTGCAGGAGATGTTCAGTGGATGAAAACAGGAAGTGGAATTATTCATTCTGAAATGCCAGCAATGAAGGAAGGTAAACTTCATGGTTTTCAATTATGGATAAATATGCCTGCTAAATTAAAAATGAGTAAGCCTGAATATATTTATATTGATTCAGATAAAATGAGTGTACATAAAGATGATGACAAACAAGTTAAAGTTATAGCTGGAAAATTTGAAAGAGCTGAAGGTCCTGTTAAAAGACATAATGTTGAGCCAGTTTATTTTGATGTAGAATTAAATAAAGATAAAAAATTTAATTTTAAATTACCGACTACTCACAATACTTTTATTTATTTGATAAAAGGTGAAATAGAAATAGGAGAAGATAAACACGATCAAGTTCTAGACAGTACTTTAATATTACTAACCAAGGGTGAAAATTTAATTGTTAAAGCTAAATCAAACGCTAAGTTTTTAGTGATTTCTGGTAAACCAATAAATGAGGAAATAGCTAGAGGTGGACCATTTGTGATGAATACCAAAGCAGAAATCTTGCAAGCAGTTCAAGATTATCATAATGGTACGTTTGTAAAATAAATTATGAAAGCTGTAGAAATCAATAAAAATGGTGGACCCGAAGTTTTAGAAGTTAAAGATATTTCTTTAGATAAACCTGGAACTGATCAAGTAACAATTGAACAAAAAGCAATTGGTCTTAACTATATTGATACTTACCATAGGTCAGGCCTATACCCTCTAAAACTACCTACTGGTTTGGGTTTAGAAGGTGCGGGAATTATTACTGATGTTGGAGAAAACGTCAAAGAATTTAAGGTTGGTGATAAAATTTCTTATGCTGGTATTCCTTTGGGCTCATATTGTTCACATAGAAACTATCCAACAAAAAATTTGGTAAAAATACCAGATGGTATCGATCTTGAGATAGCTGCAACTTTAATGACAAAAGGACTAACAACTTTTTATCTTTTGCATAAAACTTATCCAGTTAAATCAGGAGAGACTATATTATTTCATGCAGCTGCTGGTGGAGTTGGTCAGATTTTTGGACAATGGGCAAAAAGTTTAGGTTGTACTGTTATAGGTACAGTTGGATCAGATGAAAAAATAAATATAGCAAAAGAAAATGGTTACGATCACATAATTAATTATAACAAAGAAGAGTTTGCAAAAAAAGTTTTGGAAATTACTAATGGTAAAGGAGTTCCAGTTGTGTACGACGGTGTTGGTAAAGATACACTAAATGGATCAATTGATTGTTTGGCAGTAAGAGGAATGATGGTATCATTTGGAAATGCTTCTGGACCATTATCAGATATTAATGTGCCAAAATTTATTCAACCAAAAGGTCTTTATCTTGTAAGACCATCAATGCAACAGTACCTATCAACAAGACAAGAGCTTGATGAAGCATCAAAAACGATGTTTGAAAAAGTTAGTTCAGGCAAAGTAAAAATTAAAATTTTTAAAAAGTACAAGTTAGAAGAAGTTATTCAGGCTCATCAGGATCTTGAAGGAAGAAAAATTTTAGGTCCAGCTGTAATAGTTCCTAATTAACATCAACATCCATATCTGACATATGAAGCTTAAGTGCGTTAGTGGATATTTGAATCTCTCTGATAAAAAATATTATTGAAATAATCATTGATAGACAACATGAACCAAAAATTACACGAGCTAGAAAAAACTCATCTAAATACAGTGCAAATACAGTCAACATATTAAAAAGAAATCCAAATGAAGAAAAAAGTATTGTCCATCTTAAAAGAGTTATTCTTCCACTGAGGTTGATAAACTGTTTTTTCCACTCTGGTGGAATATGTTTTTCGTAAACATGTTCATCATGAAGCTGTCTAATTAGTATACTCAAAGAATGAAATCTATTACTATAAACAGCCATCATCAAAGGAATTGCTGGAAACATTAATGCTGTGACTGTGTAATCTATATTCATACGAATCAATTTGATTATGAATCTAGCCTTTGTTATTTACAAGTAAATTATGAACCAACTAAAACTTTTTATAGATTTAACCAGGCTAAAAAAACCAATTGGCTTTATGCTATTATTTTGGCCCTGCATTTGGGGATTAACGATTGTTTATGATTTTAATACAAATTTATCAAATTATTTTTTTTTTGCATTTCTCTTTTTATCTGGATCAATTTTAATGCGTTCTGCAGGATGTGTTGTTAATGATATCGTGGATAAAAATTTTGATAAAAAAGTTGAGAGAACAAAAAATAGACCAATAGCATCTGGGAAAATA
>CACPPD010000005.1 GCA_902635865.1 uncultured Pelagibacteraceae bacterium
AAATTCTTTTTTAACTATTCTTTTGTGTTCAAACTCTTTTTTAATAATGTCTATTGCAACAGAGGGATTTATTTTTCCACAAGTAAAAAAATCAAAACTAATAATTCCTTTTTCTGGAAAAGTATGAAAACTAATGTGGCTTTCAGCTAACAAAGCAAGAATGGTAAAACCTTGAGGTTCAAATTTATATTTTGATATATTTAAGATTGTTACTTTTGCAGCTTTTGCTATCTCATGAATTACTTTTTCAAATACGGATGGATCATACTCTTTACTAGTTCCAATTATATCTAGGGTTATATGTTCACCAACTTTTGTCATAATATGCTTGATGAAACCTTACTAATCAAATTTTTTGCTTCTTTCAAACAAAAAACTATTATAATACTTCGCTGAGGTTGTAACTGTGAAAAACAATTGGTCAAATTTAGAAGCAAAAAAATACATCAAAAAGTATACAAAACTTGGTCATTCAAAAGACATGGCTTTAAGAGTTTATACAACTAGATTATTAGGAAGAAATAGTCAGCTTGTTCTTCACGGAGGTGGAAATACATCTGTAAAAACATCAATTAAGGATATTGATGGCAAAAATTATGACGTACTCTGCGTAAAAGGAAGTGGGTGGGACATGGCTGAAATAGAACCAGCTGGCTTACCTGCAGTAAAATTAAATCCACTTTTAGCCCTTAAAAATAAAAAATATTTAAGTGATGAAGATATGGTTGCATATCAAAAAAGAAACTTAATCGATATTAAGTCACCTAACCCATCTGTAGAAACTTTTTTACATGCCTTTTTACCTTTCAAATTTGTTGATCACACTCATTCTGATGCAATTATGGATGTAACAAATAGGGCAAATGGAAAAGATCTTTGCAAAAAAATTTTTGGATCAAAAGTGAGTATAGTGCCATATGTAATGCCAGGCTTTGGTTTGGCTCAAAAAATAAATGAAGTTTATAAGAAAAATCCAAATATTAACTGCTTAATACTTTTAAATCATGGAATATTTACTTTTGATAATGATGCTAAAAAATCTTATGACTTAATGATTAAATATGTTTCAATTGCAGAAAAAACTGTAAGAAAATTAAAAAGAAAAAAAATAAAACAAATCAAAAGTTATAATACTAAATTTAAACCTCATGAAATTGCACCAATATTAAGAGGTCTATTAACTGAAAATAAAGATCAAAAATTTATACTAAATTTTAGGTCAAACAAAACTTTAAATTATTTTATAAATGGTGAAGAGGTTAAAAGATATTCTGGTATTGGAACTGCTACTCCTGATCATGTTATTAGAGTCAAACCTTTTCCATTAGTAATTACACCAAAACAAAATTCAAGTATTGAAGATTTTAAAAAAATAGCAGAGAAAAGTTTTAAAGATTACAGAAAAAAATATGTGAAATATTTCAATACTAATAAAAAAAAGGTTAAAGGTAAAAAAACAATGCTTGATACTTCACCAAGAGTAATTTTGGTTCAAAACGTTGGTTTATTTAGTGTAGGTGATAGTCTTAATGCTTCTAAAATAGCTGGGGATTTAACGGAAACAAATGCAAGAGTAATTTCATCAGTTGAAGAAACTACAAAATATAAATTTATTCCAGAAAAAGATTTATTTGATGTTGAATATTGGTCGCTAGAACAAGCTAAAATTAAAAAAGCTAAAAAAATTTTACAAGGCAATGTTGTTGTAATAACTGGTGGATTTGGAGCCATTGGCTCAGCAACTTATAAACTATTTAAAAATTATGGTGCAGAAACTGTCTTGCTTGATTACGATGTTAAAAAAGTAAAAGAAATGCAAGGTAAAATTAAAGATTTATGTTTACACTGTGATGTAAGAAACAAAAGTAGTGTAAAAAATGCTTTCAAAAAAATTAGTGAACAATATGGAGGTGTTGATATTTTAATATCAAATGCTGGAACAGCAGTTGGTGGATCTATTGCTGAAGTTGATGATAAAATTTTAAGAAAAAGTTTTGAAGATAATTTTTTCTCTCATCAAAATTGTGCGTCAGAAACTATCAAAATAATGAAAAAACAAAATATTCAAGGATGTTTGTTATTTAATATTTCAAAGCAATCAGTAAATCCTGGAAAAAACTTTGGACCTTATGGTCTTCCAAAAACAGCCTTACTAAGTTTATGTAAACAATATGCATTAGATTATGGTTCGCTTGGAATAAGATCTAATGGTGTAAATGCTGATAGAATTAGAAGTGGTTTATTAAACGATGGTATGATTAAATCTCGAGCGAAAGCTAGAGATGTTTCAACAGACGAATATATGAGAGGTAATCTACTGCTTAACGAAGTAAAAGCAGAAGATGTTGCAAAAGCATTTTTTCATCTTGCTATTTCAAAAAAAACAACTGGGGCAGTATTAACTGTAGATGGTGGAAACATAGCCGCCTCCCTAAGATAAATTATTTAAATAATTTCCTTAGTCCTTCTGTAGAAGCATCCGAAATCCCTCTTTCAGTGATCAATCCTGTTACATATTTTGATGGTGTTACATCAAAAGCTAAATTCATAGCTTTACTTTTATTTGGATAAATTAAAACCTTCTTAATCTCATTATTCTCATCTATACCTTCAACATGAGATAATTCTTCAGAGTTTCTTTCTTCTATTGGAATATCTTTTGAGTCTTTTATATCCCAATCTATAGTTGAACTTGGTAACGCTACATAAAAAGGAATATTGTTATCATGAGCAGCTAATGCTTTAAGATAAGTTCCAATTTTATTACAAACATCTCCATTAGATAAAGTTCTATCAGTTCCCACAATACACATATCAACCTCACCTCTTTGCATCAAAATTCCACCTGTGTTATCAGCAATAATAGTATTAGGAATTTCTTCTTCATTTAATTCATAGGAGGTTAAATTTGCACCTTGGTTTCTTGGTCGTGTTTCATCTACCCATATATGAACTGGTATACCTTTTTTGTGTGCATGATAAATTGGTGATGTAGCAGTGCCCCAATTAATTGTTGCTAACCAACCCGCATTACAATGAGTTAATATGTTTACTGTGTCTTTCTTTTTATTGTAAATTTCTTCAATTATTTTTAGTCCATTAATACCAATATTTTTACAAAACTTTTCATCTTCATCACATATTTCTTTTGCTTCATTTAAAGCAATGCTTAATGTTTGATCACTATTAATTCCAGCTAATTTTTTTATCATTCTTTCAACGGCCCATTTTAAATTAATAGCCGTAGGTCTTGATTGAATTAAATCTTCTAAGCTTTTTTTAATAAAATTAGAATCATTTTTTTCCATAATAGCTAAAACAATACCGTAAGCAGCGGTTCCACCTATTAATGGCGCTCCTCTAACCTCCATAATTTTGATGGCATTGATTGCATCTTTTACGGTTTTGAGATCTTTAATTATAAATTGATGTGGAAGTTTTGTTTGATCAATAATTTTAACAGTTTGACTTTTCTCATCAAACCAAATTGTTCGATATTCTTTTCCCTCTATTTTCATTTCAATCTTGATGCGATATAATCTAATATTGTTGGATTATAATATTGAAAACAAAGTCCAAGATCCATATCATGACCTTTTTTTACTGGTTCCTCCCAGTCATCTCCTTTTCTCTTACATCTTTTTCCATTAATTTTATAATTTTCTGAAATTACTATTCTTTTCATCCCAGGAATTTGTTCTAACCAATCAGATAATAATCCTTCATATTTATCCTTTGGATGTGTGAAGGCTAATATAGGAACTTTTAAATTATTTTTAATTTCGTCATTCATCTTTTGTCGCAAATCATGAGGTCCTTGATATTTTTTTCTAAATTTAGCCATTGCTTTTTCTACACCATTTTTTTTTACTTTATATTTAGAAGATAATTTTCCAAAACATGCTTGCATATAAGATATGCCTCCACCCGCCTTATCTGGGTACCTAGACATAAACAATAACGTGGTTAAACCGCCACAAGAATGTCCAGTAACAAAAACTTGTTTTCTTGGTACTCCCGCATCTACAAATTTTTCAATTAATTCTAAATTTAATTCTACTCTTTTATCCAATATATGCTTACCTACATAAATTTTTGGTACAGGCTTTAACCACCACCAATCCTTTTTTTTAGACATATTTTTAGACATATCTCCTCTAAGATGAGTTGAGCATAAATTATAAACCATTATTTTTTTTCCATTAACCTCTTGGTCTATCAAAGATGCATGATTTCTTAAGTTTGATACCCATGTACAATTTTTTGCGATATCATTTTCGTCTTGTCCGTGATTATAAATTAAAATAATTTTATTTTTAGGATCCTTAATTTCAAAATTCTTAATCAATCTAACCTCTTTATTAATAAATCCGCTTTCATTAATCTTATCGTTAGGTCCTGCATAAGCTAGAGTTGAAAATAATATAAAAGTAAAAATTAATAATATTTTTCTCATTTTTTTAAAAGTATCCTACCTGCTACTGTTTTAAGTTTCTCAATTGTTTTTTTAGTTCTTTTCTCAGGTGCTGTTATTATTGCTACATCTAAACAATTATTAGTTGGATCATTAGGATCAATATGACTTTCAAAGTTGTCAATCAAATTTTTAATCATGATTTTTGCTTTTTCAGCGTTTCCTAATAATACTTTAATCACTTGTTGCACGTCAACATTTTCATGGTCTGGATGCCAACAATCAAAATCAGTTACCATAGATACTGATGCATATCTAATTTCTGCCTCTCTTGCTAATTTTGCTTCGGGCATATTTGTCATTCCAATTACATCTGCTTTCCAAGATCTATATAAATTAGATTCTGCCAATGTAGAAAATTGTGGCCCTTCCATAACTACATAAGTTCCATTTCTTTGATAATCTATATTTGATTTTTTTATTGCTTCTTCGCAAGCATTCATTAATCCGTTAGAAGTTGGATGAGCCATTGATACATGAGCAACAATCTCATCATCAAAAAAGGTTTTGGTTCTTGCAAAAGTTCTATCGATAAATTGATCAACGATTACAAATTTTCCAGGGGGTAAATTTTCTTTTAGAGAACCAACAGCTGATACAGAAACTATATCTGTTACACCTAGCTGCTTAAGTGCATCTATATTTGCTCTAAAATTAATATTAGAAGGAGAAATAAAATGCCCTCTTCCGTGTCTTGGTAAAAAATAAACTTCTTTATTATTATAATTTGTTTTTAAAATTTGATCAGAAGGCTTTCCCCAGGGTGTTTGTAAATAAAGTAATTCTCTTTCTTTGAATTCCTCTACGTCATAAAGACCACTTCCACCAATAATTGCTAATTTATTTGTTGTCATAATTAAAAATATATTTATTTATACTTTTATAATTAACTATTATGAACTTAAAAAATTATATTAGATCTATTCCTGATTATCCAAAAAAAGGCATTTTATTTAGAGATATAACTACTTTAATTAAAGACGAAAATGCATTTGAGGAGACAATTAATCAAATTGTTGAAAGATCAAAAAAATTTAACTTCACTAAAATTGCGGCTATAGAATCTAGAGGATTTGTATTCGCTTCTGCAGTTTCATTTGTACTTAAAAAACCATTTATTATGCTTAGAAAAAAAAATAAATTGCCAGCTGATGTTCATTCAGTAGATTTTGAACTTGAATATGGAACCGCAACAATTGAGGTCCATAAAGACTCTATAAATGAAAAAGATGAAGTATTAATAATAGATGATCTTATTGCTACTGGAGGAACAGCTAAAGCAGCAGCAAAATTAGTTGAGATTTCTAAAGGTCAAGTTGCCGGATTTGTATTTGTAATAAACTTATTTGACTTAGGTGGATCAGATAATTTAGTAAAAAATGATTATAAAGTTGAGAATTTAATTGAATTTCCAGGACATTAGAAAATAAAAACTTATCCACAGGCTATATAATGTTTGAAATTAATTTTTATGATTATAACTTAATTAAGAATGAGAATTGAGGAAGAGTTAAAATTAGATTATTCAGATGTACTATTTAGACCCAAAAGAAGTACATTAAAAAGTCGAAAAGATGTTAACTTACTAAGAACCTATAGATTCAAATACAGCAAGAACGAGTGGTCAGGTATTCCAATAATGGCAGCTAATATGGATGGAGTTGGAGAATTAAGTGTTGCTGAAAAATTAAATGAGTACGGAATGATTACATCTTTAACAAAACAACACGATGTTAAAAAAATTAAACAAAATATAAATATAAAAAAAATATTTCCTAACATTGCACTTAGTGTTGGAATAAAAAAAGAAGATTTTCAAAATTTAGATAAAGTTTTAAAAGAATTTAGTTTTTTTAAATTTATTTGTATTGATGTTGCTAATGGATACACAGAGCATTTTACTAATTTCATTAAATCAGTCAGAGATAAATATCCTACTAAAACGATCATTGCTGGTAATGTAGTCACTGCGGATATGACTCAAGAATTAGTTCTAAGTGGTGCAGATATTGTTAAAGTTGGGATTGGACCTGGAAGTGTTTGTACGACTAGAATACAAACTGGAGTTGGTTATCCACAATTAAGCGCAGTAATCGAATGTGCTGATGCAGCTCATGGACTTGGTGCACATGTAATAGCAGATGGTGGTTGCACATGCCCTGGGGATGTTGCTAAAGGTTTTGGAGGTGGTGCAGATTTTGTAATGCTTGGAGGTATGCTAGCTGGGCATGACGAAGGCAAAGGTAAAATTGTTAAAGTCAATGGAGAAAAATATATAGAGTTTTACGGATCCAGTTCTGAAGTTGCTAATAAAAAACACTATGGTGGACTATCAGATTATCGAAGTAGTGAAGGAAGAAAAGTTAGAGTAAAATACAGAGGTAAAATTAACGATACAATTTTAAATATTCTTGGTGGCGTAAGAAGTAGCTGTACTTATGTTGGAGCACCTTCACTAAAACAATTAAGTAAATGCACAACCTTTGTTAGAGTATCAAATCAGTTTAACGATAGTTTAATTAAATAATTACCTATTCGAAATTAAAATCTTTTATGTTTGTAGTTTCATATTTCTCGAATGGCATATGTATCCAAGGAGAGTCTTTCAAGTAATCTACGGAATAGTCAGGTTTAAATTTTGAAGCAGATTTATGCCATATAACTGCAGTTTTAATTTTTTCCTCTAAATAAAATCCATAAAAATGCTCCAACCATTTAATACTTTTTATTAGAGTTTTTCCAGAGTCAGTTAAATCATCAACCAGCAAAACATGTGAACCTAAATTTGGAGTAGTTTTTGCCAAATCTCTTGAGAAAGTAAACTGTCCTTGTTGGTTTTTAATATCATCACTATCTCCATGATAAGATTCAACAGACAAGATGGCTAAAGGGACATTGAAAAGCCTACTGAAAACGTCCCCTACTCTTAACCCACCTTTTGCAATACAAATAATTTGATTGAATTTTAAATTATCGTCATAAATTTTTTTAGCTAATTGCTCTATTTTATTATGATAATCTTCCCAAGTTATATAAATATCTTTCATAATTTATGGTAGCGGGAAGTGGGATCGAACCACTGACCTCGGGCTTATGAGTCCCGCGCTCTAACCAACTGAGCTACCCCGCCATAATTGATAAATGATTTATAATATAAATCTTTATTGTTTCAATAAACTTTTTAAATCAAACTCTAAACTAGATAATAAAATAAATAGCTAACGAACTAACTAAACCAGCCAAAATAATTGAAAAAACAATTCTTTTTTTTAATGCTCTTTTTTGATCTAATCTAACTCTATTTAATAAAATATTTACATTAGTTGTTTTAATCTTATCAAATTCTGTAGCTTTATTTGAAGCAATGTCAGGATTAGTTGATATTATGTCTTGATCGTTTTTTTTCACACCCTATTTAAACAGTTAATTCATTTAAACACAACAAAATTGAAAAAAATTAAATATTTTTATAATCTTTTGTATTTAAAGGTTTTGATAGAATTTCAACTGGATACTTGATTTTTTCAACCTCTATAAATAAATTTTTATCTCGGAGTGTCTCTATTGTATTTCCAGAATTAACATAACCAAATGATAAATTTTTATTAAAGCAAAAAGAATAATTTCCAGAGGTTGTTCTTCCAATTATTTTATCATCTAAATAAATAGGCTCTTCATGTAACATTAAAGGCTCTCCGGGTTGACTTTCTTTTAATGTAAACATCATCATTCTTTTTTTTAAGGGTTTTTCTTTAATTTTTAACAAAGCATCTTTACCAATAAAATTAGTATTTTTTTTATAGCTTATTGTAAATTTTAAACCAGCTTCATAGAGATTTTCTTCTGGAGAAATGTCATGCCCCCAATGTAAAAAACCATTTTCCATTCTCATTATATCCATTGCATGCATACCACAATGAGATAAATCAAACTCTTCGCCCTCTTTAATCAAAATTTTATATAATCTTAATGCATTTTCTTTTTCAACATATAACTCAAAACCAAGTTCACCTACATAAGATATTCTTTGTGCCCAAACTTTAATATCATCTATATCTATATTTTTGCCTGTACCAAATTTAAATTTTTCAGAACTAAAATCATCTTTACTAATCTTTTGAATCATTTTTCTGCTTTTAGGACCAAACAAACCAAGGCAGCAAATAGTTTCTGTTACATCAGTAAATTCAACTTCATCAGACAAATATTTAAGAATATGATGTTTATCTCTTTCTCTAGTTGCTGCAGAACTAACTATTCTAAAATAATTTTTATCAATACAAACAACAGTCAGGTCTGCTTCAATACCACCTTTCTCATTAAGCATATGCGTATAACTTGTTTTTCCGATTTCATTTTTAATATTTGCTGAGCAAATTTTTTGTAAGTCATTGTGAACTTTCTCACCTTTTAAATCAAATTTAGAAAAAGTTGAAAAATCAAAAAGTCCAACGTTTTTTCTTGCATTTAAAGTTTCATATTTTACAGATGGATACCAATTTTGGTAATTAAAACTGTAATTATACTCCGGTTCTTCACCGTTTAAAGAATACCACATAGGTCTTTCAAATCCTCCAGTAACACCGAAACAAGCACCTGCTTTTTTTAATTCATTGTGATAAGGCAATAATTTTTGGTTTCTTGAGGTTGAATGTTGTTTATACGGCCAATGCATTCCATACAAATCTCCTAAAGTTTCAGTTACCCTTTCCATAATAAATTTTTTTGAGGAATGAAACTTTTGAAATCTTTTTATATCTAAAGAAAATAAATCTTCATTAATATGTCCATTAACCATCCATTCAGCTGTTACTCTACCCGCTCCCCCAGAACTTGCTATTCCAATACTGTTAAATCCACAGCATGTAAAAAGGTTTTTTACTTCAGGAGTCTCACCTAATAGATACTGAGTATCAGGTGTAAATGATTCAGGGCCTGAAAAGAATTTTCTTATACCTGCGTTTTCTAACATTGGAAGTCTATGAAACGATTTCTCAAGATAAGGTTCAAAGTGATCAAAATCATCAGGAAATTCTCCAAATGAAAAGTCATCTGGGACTTTTCCGCTATCTTGAAAGGCTGGTTTTGCATTAGGTTCGAAAATTCCAACTAACATTTTTCCAGCATCTTCTTTTAAGTATAGACAAGCATTATAATCTCTTAAAACAGGTAAATCTTTTGGAAGATCTTTCATTGGTTCTGTAATTACATAGAAGTGCTCATTGGGATATAATGGTACACTAACACCAATTTCCTCACCAATTTGTCTAGACCACATTCCTGAAGCTAACACCACATATTCACACTCAATTTTCCCCTTAGAAGTTTCAACACCACATATTCTTTTATTTTTTACTAAAATTTTTTTTACTGGTGTCTTCTCAAATATTTGAACTCCAAGCATTTTTGCAGCTTTAGCTAATACATTGGTAACACCTACTGGATCTGCCTGACCATCTTTAGGCATATAAACACCACCAACAAGATCATCGTTTTTTACTACTGGGTACAATTCTTTTATTCTATCTTTCTTTAATACTTCTACCTCAACATTAGATAATTGAGCTGTTGTTGCTTGCCTCAATAACTCCTGCATCCTCTCTTTAGATGATGCAACTGTTATTGCTCCATTTTGTTTAAGACCAGTGGATAATCCGGTAGTTTTTTCTAATTCTTTATATAGATCTAAAGAATATTTTCTTAATTTGGTGATTGTTGAAGTTGCCCCTAATTGCCCCATTAATCCTGCAGCATGCCAAGTTGTACCAGATGTTAATTGATCTCTTTCTAATAGAACTACATCTTTCCAACCAAATTTGGCTAAATGATAAGCACAAGAAGTACCTGCAACTCCACCTCCAATTACAACTACCTTTGCGCTTGTAGGATGGTTCTTTTCCATTTCTAGTGTTTGATAGCTTCTCCAGGCTCTACAAAATTATGTCCAAAGACATCAGCAACTGCTTTATAAGTTACTTGACCTTTGTGAACATTTAAACCTGCCAATAAGTTTTTATCTTCGCTTAATGCTTTTTGATAACCTTTGTTAGCAAGTTTAACTAAGAAAGGTAAAGTTGCATTATTTAATGCCAATGTTGAAGTTCTAGGAACACCTCCTGGCATATTTGCTACACAATAATGAACTACATCATCGACTATATAGGTTGGGTCACCGTGTGTTGTAGGTTTGCTAGTTTCCACACAACCCCCTTGATCTATAGCAACATCAACAATTACAGAACCTCTTTTCATTGTTTTGATCATTTGTTTAGTAATTAATTTTGGTGCTTCTGCTCCTGGAATTAATACACCACCAACCAATAAATCTGCCTCAGCAACTAATTTATCTAAATCTATTTTATCGCTCTGTTCCGGAATAATTTTATCTCCAAACATTTCGACAAGTTGTTTTAATCTAGCCTCAGATTTATCAACAATGTGAACTTTTGCTTGCATACCTGTTGCAATCACTGCAGCATTTTCTCCAACTACACCCCCGCCTAATATAACAACAGTTCCACCTGATACACCTGGTGCTCCTCCCAAAAGCAATCCTCTACCACTTTGATTTTTTTCTAAGCAGTGAGCTCCTGCCTGCACAGACATTCTGCCTGCAACAGCGCTCATTGGAGCAAGTAAAGGTAATCTTCCATTATCATCAGTTACTGTTTCATATGCAATATTAATACTTTTAGATTTTATTAATCCCTCGGTTAGTTCTTTAGCTGCCGCTAGATGAAGATAAGTATATACGACTTGATTTTCTTTAATCATATCAACTTCTGCTTTTTGAGGTTCTTTTACTTTAACAATTATTTCTGAATCATTAAAAATGTCTGCTGCACTCTCAGCAATTTTAGCTCCAGCATTTATATATTGATCATTTTCAAAACCAGCTTCAAATCCACCATTGTTTTCTACTATAACCTCATGACCCTCTGAAACTAAAGTTTTAACACTATCTGGTGTTAAACCAATTCTGTTTTCTTGTGGTTTTATTTCTTTAGGAACTCCAATTTTCATAAATGAAAATTAATTCTTTTTACTTTTTGCGTAATTTGTTATTCCTGTTCGAAGTTTTTCAATTATCTCATCTATATGTTTTTTTTCACAAATAAACATTGGAGCAATGATTAAACAATCACCGGTAGCTTTGAAATTTACTCCTGCTTCATAACAATGTTTGAAACAGGTTAAACCTGCAGCACCTGGTTTTTTATCCATAATAATATCAATACCACCCATCATTCCATATCCCCTTATATTATCAACTACATCGATATCTTTTAATGACATCAAGCCTTCTTGGAAGTAAGGTGATAAATTTTTAGCCCTATTAAAAATATCATCTTTTTCAATAATATCTTGTACTGCCAATCCAGCAGCAACTGAAATTGGAATTCCTGAATATGTATATCCATGAAATAATTCAATTGTTCCTTTAGGAGCGTTTTCTGCAATTGCATCATAAATATCCTCTTTACATGCAACAACTCCCATCGGGCTAATTCCATTAGTTGTAGCTTTTGCCATTGTCATCATGTCTGGAGTTACTCCGTACTCCTGTGAGGCAAAAGGAGAACCAGTTCTTCCCCATCCAGTAATTACTTCATCAAAAATTAAAAGTATTCCGTGTTTGTCGCAAATCTCTCTTAATCTTTGTAAGTATCCTTTTGGTGGAACTAATGTACCTGTTGATCCCGCAATAGGTTCCACAATACAAGCTGCAATATTTTCTGCTCCAAAATTCATACAAATTCTTTCTAAGTCCTCTGCTAACTCAACACCAGTCTCTGGTTGACCACTTACGAATTTATGTTCAGGTAAATGTGTATGTCTCATATGAACAACACCTGGCATTAATACACTTGCAAAAGTTTTTACGTTATTTACCATACCTCCAACAGAGGTCGCACCAATGTTCATTCCATGGTAACCTCTTTCTCTGCCAACAAATCTAAATCTTTGACTATCTCCTCTTGCTCTATGATAAGCGATTGCAATTTTGATTGCAGTTTCAACAGCTGTTGAACCACAAATAGTATAAAACATTCTATTTAAGTTTCCTGGAGTGTGTTTTGAAATTCTAGTAGCTAATTCAAAAGATCCACCAAAACCTTGTTGGAAAGGTTGACAATAATCCAAAGTTTTTAATTGATTTGTTATTGCTTCAATAATTTCTTTTCTACCATGACCCAAAGGATTACAAAACAATCCTGAGCTCGCATCAATTTGAGTTTGACCTTGATGGTTTTTTAAATACACACCCTTAGCTTCAACAATCAGTCTTGGGTTTTCTTTAAAATCTTTGTTAGATGTAAATGGCATCCAATGCTCATTTAATGAATTTGGAATTGCCGTTTTGTTTTGTGTGCTCATAAAAAATTTTTTTAAAATGTTTAATTTAAATCTTAAAGCCTCTTTAGACTAAAATAAATGGATTAACTACCACATTATTGACACAACCAAGAATTGTATAAACTTTCTTTTTTGTTTTACTTCGGGCTCAATTTGAATTTAAATATCCAGAATTTAATTAATTAAACATAGGGGAATAAATGAAAAAAATACTAAGTTTTATTCTAGGATCTATTTTTGCACTTAACCTATCAATATCAGTTGCTAACTCAGCTGCGAATGAAGTTAGAGTTGCATATTTTCTAGAATGGCCAAGCCCAAATTTAGAGGACATGCAGAAGAAAAATTTTGCTAAAGCTCTTGGTGTACCAGTTAAATGGACTAACTTCACAAATGGTGGAGCAATGACTGATGCAATGTTAGCAGGAGATATAGATATTTCTTACTCACAAGGATTGGTACCTTTTATCAATGCTGTAAAATCTAATGCACCTATCAAATTAGTTGATATTGCTATGGAGTACGGAATGGGTGGAACTACATGTGTTACATCTAACGCTTCTGGAATTACAAAAGCAAATGCTACTGAATTAGAGGGTAAAAAAGTTGCTGTTCCATTAGGAACAATGGCTGAATACGTTTTTGATGAAAGTATGAAAGTTGTTGGTGCTGACAGAGGTAAAATGGATATCATTCAAATGGATCCTGAAGAAGGTGCTGCTGCATTAGTTAGTGGTGATGTTGTAATGGCATGTTTATTTGGTGGTAACTCTATCAAAGCAGCAACTGCAGTTGGATCAAGACTTTTAACTGTAGATGAAGCTAGAGCAGCTGGTATCTTAGGTATAGATATAACTTCTGTTACAGATAAATTCATGAAAGAAAACCCAGGTATGTTAAGAACTTTCATCGAAGTTACTCATGAAGCTAATGCTAGATACAAAGCAGGTAAAGCTGACTTGAACGCGATGTCTAAAGCTTCAGAAATGAAAGTTTCAGATATGAAAGATACTTTGAGTGGATTTAAATTCTTAACTCCAGAAGAAACTAAACAATCTATGACAAGTGGAAACCTAGATGCATTCCTAAAAGGGATGGGAACTCCAGGTGGAAACGTAGACACAAGTTTCTTACCTTTATAATTTTTAAGGGTTTAAAATTTTAAATAGGCGCTGATTTTATAATTGGTGCCTATTTTTTTTACAAAATTTCTAATATAAAGAATTTATGAGCGATCTAGTTTCTCAAAATTTAAATATGATTTTTAAAACTCCGAAAGGAGAAACTGTTCATGCTTTAAAAGATGTAAGTTTTACTCTCAAAAAAGGAGAATTACTTACAGTGCTTGGTCCCTCTGGTTGTGGAAAAACAACTTTGCTAAATATTACCGCTGGATTTTTAAGACCTACTTCAGGAAAAATAACACTTAACAATAACGAAATTGATGGACCCGGTGTTGAAAGAGGAATGGTTTTTCAACAAGGTGCTTTGTTTGAGTGGTTAACAGTTGCTGAGAATGTAAACTTCGGACTTAGAATGAAAAAAGAAGATCCTGAAGTTACGGCAAAGAAAGTTGAAGAATGGTTAGATATAGTTGGGCTTAAAGGTTTTGGTAACACTCCTACTTATCAATTATCGGGTGGTATGCAGCAAAGAGTTGCTCTTGCAAGATGCTTAATAAACAATCCTGATTTAATTTTAATGGACGAACCATTAGGGGCTTTAGATGCATTAACTAGAGAAAAGATGCAGTCATTAGTTTTAAAAATTTGGAAAGAAACTGGAAAAACAATCATATTAATAACACACTCTGTTGAAGAAGCATTGTTGCTTGGAGAAAGATTATATGTAATGGCTCCAAGACCAGGACGTATACATAAAGAGTACAACCTTCCGTTTGCAGAAATGGGTCTTACACAAGACTTAAGAGAAATTAAAAAAAATAAAGAATTTTCATCCACACGAGAAGAAATTTTATCCATGATTTGGAATATGGAAGAGGAAATAATGGGGAAAGAAAATTAAATGTTAACCCAGTTTATAACCATCTTAATATTTGTAGCTGTAATTGGATGTATTCTTTATGGAAGAAGATTAATTAGAACTGAAAAAGTTGATGCTGTCTTTGGTAATCCGGAAAGAGCTAAAGGTGGTACACACTGGGTAATTGTCGGCAGTAGTGCAATCCTGATGCTATGGCTTTATTATTCATGGGATATAGCAAAAGGTTTTTATCCAAAATCAGCAAATGAATTATGCCAGGTTGCTAAAATTAATGAGTCGTTATTAGGTTTAAAATATCAGTTCCCTATTGAAGAAAGAGAATTCAAAAGCACATCGATTATTAAAATTGAAAATAAAAATCTTGTAAAAATTACAAATGAAATAAAAGCATCTCCAGATTTAAATGATCAACAAAAAACAATTCTTGTAAACTACATTGATAGAACTTCTAAATTAATTCCATTTTTAACAAGTGAAGAACTTATGGAAATAAATACCAAAATTAAACTTCAGGAAATCACAGAAGAAATAAACATTCTAAGTTCTAATTTTAAAAAGAAAGATTATCCATTTGAGACAGATGCTGAAAAAACTGAAAGACAAAAACTTATTGATGAACAAGGTATTTGGGGAATTACTACAATAGACTCTGGAACAGGTACAATTGAAAATACTATTGAGATACCAACTGCACCTCAAACTAATAAAGGTTTAAAATTTCATGCAGCCGCAGCAGAACTAAAAAAAATTGACGACAAATTTTTTAAATTAAAAAATCATAACCCACAGTTCAAAAGCGCAATCAAACAACTTAAAGATGATATTAAAGCTTACAGAAAAGGATTAGATGATAGTGAGGAAATAGCATCTGACTATGCAAAAAATATTGTTAAAATTGCAAGAAGAATAGAGTTTGCAAGCATCTTTCCTCCTAACGCATTAAATGAAATGCAAACAGCAATAATAGAGTTTGATAAATTACAAAATAAAGAACAAGGTGGATTAAGATTAATTGATATTCTTCTATTTCCAGCAGGAACAATTGTTGCAAGTGGACCAACATGTTCCGAACAAGGTTCAGGTAGATGGTTACCTAAACCATCAGATACATTTAATAAGTTTATACTGATGTCTAAACCAAGTGTTGGATACAAAAATATTCCTCTTTTATGGATTGAGATGGTTGATGTAAGTAAAATGATCGGATTTATTTTACCTGATTGGATAGCAGATATGTTGCCTGGTGAATATCCAGTGCATACAAAAGATGGAATTGTAAAAGAAAACTTTAAAAGTAACGTTTTAAAAGTTGTTACTGGTGACTTTAAATTATTTAAAGTGCCTGTTCCATATGGACACATATGGGACTCATTCTTAAGGGTATTTTTAGGTTTAGTTTTTGGAATTCTTATTGGGGTGCCATTAGGATTGTTTATGGGTCTTAATCGTTTTGCTAAAGGCTTCTTTGATCCTTTAATCGAGTTATATAGACCCGTTCCGCCGTTAGCTTGGGCACCATTGATTATTTCAGTTCTTGGAATAGATAATACGGGTAAAATATTTTTATTATTTATGGTCTCACTTTCAATTATGATTATTTCTGCAAGAGCTGGTGCATCGGGAACACAGCTTTCAAAAATACATGCTGCACACTCATTAGGGGCTACAAAAAAACAAATATTAAGACATGTAATTTTCCCAAATTCACTTCCTGAAATTCTTACAGGCATTAGAGTGGCTGTCGGTATGTGTTGGGGAACTCTTGTTGCTGCAGAATTTTTAGCAGGAACAACTGGAATTGGTTTCGTTGAAAACGTAGCTAAAAAATACTTTCAATATGAAGTAATTTGGATAACAATATTTATTATGGGTCTATTGGGCCTTTTATTTGATATTACTTTGAGAAAAATAATTGAAAAAACTATTCCTTGGCGTGGTAAAGGATAAATGTTAAGGGGATAAAATGAATACCCCGGTTTTAAAGAAACAAGTTATTAAAATATTTCAAAAATTTGGCCTAAGTAAAGATCATGCTTTAATTTCTACTAATGCATTAATCAATGCAGAATTAGTTGGTGCTTATGGACATGGTTTATCAAGACTTAAGATGTACTGTGATAGAATTTCTAAAAAAGTAATTAATCCAAAACCAAAAATTAAAATTAAAAAAATTTCTACCTCAATTTCTCACATTGATGCAAATAATAGTATTGGTTTTGTTGCAGCTGATCTAGCAATTAAAACTGCAATTAAACACGCACAAAAAACTGGAATAGGAATGGTGGCAGTCAAAAACAGTGGTCACTATGGTTTATCAGGTTATTACGCAGAACAAGCAGTAAAGAAAAATTTAATTACAATGATCTATACAAACGCTCCACCTGCGGTTGCTCCACATGGTGCATTAAAAACTTTGTTTGGAACAAATCCAATTTGTTTTGGATCTCCTACTGGTACTAAAATTCCATTTATTTTAGATACGTCAATTTCAATGATTAATAGAGGAAAAATAAGAGTTGCAGCAAGAAACAATCAATCAATTCCTGCAGGAGTTGCTTTAGATAAGTTTGGTAAACCAACTATAGATGCTAAAAAAGCGTTAGCGGGAGTTCAATTACCAATTGCAGGTTTTAGAGGCTCAGGACTTGCTTGGATGGTAGATATTTTAAGTGGAGTTTTAACTGGAGGAAATCACGCAGGAAGAGTTAAAGATCCATTTGATGATTTTTCAGGACCACAAAATATCGGTCACTTGTTTATAACTTTTAAAGCAAATTTATTTCAAAAAAATTATAATCAAAGAATTAAAGATAATATTAAAACAATAAAAAAACTGCCTAAGATAAAAGGAGTTAAAGAAATAATGTATCCAGGACAAAATAAATTTAACCGGTATAAAAATAACTCAAAAAAAGAAATTTCTATACCGGATATTATAAAGAAAGATTTAGAAACCTTAATAAGTTAACATCGTTAGAGCACCCAAAGAAACGATAACAGATGATAAAATTATTGTTCGTTTAACTTTTTCCTTCTTTTTTTCTTCTAGAAGTCTTTGCTTTAGAACATCCACGTTAACTCTTTTTGGAGTTTCAACATATTGAGAAGGGGTCTCTATAATTTTAGATGTTCTATTAAAGCTTTCTGTACTCATTGCCCTAAATAAACATAAATTTAATTTTTTTTAAATAGATCTATTTGTCCAAAATGGGTTGACTCGTTATTCGATATTGTTCATATTGGGTTTTTTTAAAAACATGAGCACTTTACCTAGTATATCCGAGCACATTAATGAGAAAATTATTAACAAAGTAATTGAAGATAACTTTGCCGCACTAGCACCCTTTTATTTTACTTTAACAAGTAACTGGTTTGTCAGAGCCTATGATCATTGGAAAGACATAGATAAGTTTGTCATCATTATATATTTGATTCATCAAGATCTTATATATTTCAGGCAAAATGGCTTAAAAATTAACTACGAAACGTTTTACGAAAAAAAATCAATCGAGATTGATAAAATTAATATTTCAGATATCTCAAAAGATTTAGGAATTCCGAAAGAAAGCATTAGACGAAAAGTTTTAGAATTAGAAAAACAAAAAGTAATTAAAAGAGTTGGTAAGAAAATTTTTATTGTTAGAGATACCCTGTACTCAGCTAAAGCAATCGACACTCTTACAGAGGTTGCAAATATCTTACATGAATTTAATAAAATTTTAAAAAAGGAAAAATTAGTAAATAAAGTTTATTCTGTTAAAGAAATAATATTAGCAATAAAAGAAAATTTTTCTTATTGCTTGTATCAGTTTAATAAATTTTGGTTTATTTATATTAATAGATGGAGAAATGAGCTTAAAGATTTAGAAACCTTAGGTATTGGTATGGTTGTAGTAATTAACGCAGTTAAAAATAAAGATTTTACTCCAAAAAAAAATATGCGTTCATTCCATAAAGAAGTTATGGGTTCTGATAGTAGAGGTGTAAATGCTATGTCAATTTCTGAAATAACAGGTATTCCAAGACCTACTGTTGTTAGAAAATTAAAAAATTTAATTGATAAAAAATATCTTCATATAAATGAAAAAAAATTAATTACATTCAATGCTAAAGATAGTGCTTTTATAACAACTAAGGGAATGGTGAATAAAAATATGATTAGCTTAAGTCATTTTATCTATAAAGTTTTTAATCAAATAAGAATTATAAATTCTTAATTAGATTTTCTTAAAATAAAAATAAAAATAAATCCTGTGATATACATGATTAATGCATATGCAGCAGTTGGTATTGCGTACAATATATCGGTACCAAATATTTGTGTAGAAACGAATATAGCTAAAGTACCATTTTGTAGTCCACATTCTAATGCTATACACCTCATTTGTTTAATTCCAGAAGTAAAAGCTTTTGCAATGTAGTAAGCAATAACCATCATCGATACATTTAATATTAAAGTTATTAAACCAGCTTGCATTATAAAGCTAATTAAATTTTCTTTTTCTTCGTAAAATGCTGCAAAGAAAAAAATTACAAATAACACAATATTAAGTTTATTAAAAATTCCAACTTTAGATGCTATGAAATTTTCAGCAACTTTTCTGATAATCATTCCTAAAATTACAGGAACCGTTACAACTAAAAACATTTTTAGTGCTATTCCTGTCATTGAAATATTTTGTGACATTTCTGTTATTCCAAGTAAACCTGCAGATGTAAAAATTATCAACGGAACTGTAATTATACTTAATAAACTAATTATAGCAGTTAAAGATATTGATAATGCAACATCTCCATCAGCAAATTTTGTCATAATATTAGATGTAACACCTCCTGGAGCAGCAGCTATAATCATAACCCCTATTGCTATTTCTGGAGGTGCCCTAAAAATTAAAATTAAAACGTATGCTACAATTGGAAGAATTATTAATTGAGAAATAAAACCAACAATAAAATCTTTTGGTGTTTTTAATACTCTTCCAAAATCTTCTAGTTTTAATCCAAGGCCTAAGCCCAACATTATCAAAGCCAAAATAATTGGCGCTATTTTTGTTACAATCTCCAAAGTGTTGCCCTCTTAATATACAGATTATAACTTTTTAAATAATTTGTTTACACGATTTTTTTCTATATACATGTTGAGTTTTTTGACTTATTT
Organism: uncultured Pelagibacteraceae bacterium; assembly: GCA_902635865.1. Taxonomy (GTDB): domain Bacteria; phylum Pseudomonadota; class Alphaproteobacteria; order Pelagibacterales; family Pelagibacteraceae; genus Pelagibacter. The sequence goes on from CACPPD010000005.1 coordinate 19,995, forward strand.
AAAGAAAATGCTTTCTAACAAAGAAATAATCTGCCCAAATAACTTGTTAGATTTAGCTCATAAAAAAAAGGGAGTTAAAGTTGCAGTTGTAAATGCTGGTAAACCTTTGCCCATGTTATCAGTTCAAGACGCAGTTAATGAAGATTTAATTGAGCCAATATTTATAGGTCATGAAGTTGAAATACAAAAATGTGCTGAAGATATAAAATGGGATATTTCTAAATATGAACTTATCCATGAGCCTGTAGAAAATGAAACTGCTAAAATTTCAGCTAAATTAGCAAGTGAAGGAAAGGTTCAAATAATAGTTAAAGGACATATTCATACAGATGTTTTAATGAAAGAAGTTTTAAAACGGGAATATAATTTGCTAGGTAAAACAAGGCTCAGTCATATTTGGCATATGACCCTTGATAAAGACGACAAACCATTAATTATTACAGATGGAGCATTAAATGTTTTGCCAAATTTGAAAACAAAAATGCACATTTTAAAGAATGTTGTTAATTTTTCAAATAGAATAGGAATTGAAAGACCCAAAGTATCTGTATTGTCTGCAACTGAAGAAGTTTTAGAAAGTGTACCAAGTTCGATTGAAGCTGCGGAAATTACTAAATTAGCTAAAAAAGAAAATTTAAATGCTGATGTTTTTGGTCCATTGGCATTTGATAATAGTATTTCAAAAAAGTCAGCAGCGATTAAAGGAATTAAAAACCTGGTTGCTGGAGAAGCGGATGTATTGTTGGTACCAAGTGTGGAGACTGGAAATGCATTGGTCAAAATGCTTATTTATTTCAGTGGTGCGTGTGCCGCAGGAGTAGTTGTTGGAGGGAAAGTGCCTGTGGTAATAACAAGTAGATCAGATGAAGCACAAGCAAGACTAGCATCGATTGCTGCTGCTGTGGTTGCTTTAGACTAAATGTTTCATTGAAATTTAAAAAAATTTCATTTAAATAAACTTAATCTTAAAGGAGTAAAATGGCTATAACATATCTAAAAAGATCACCTAAAACTTCATCTACAGATGACACTAAGACGCGAGAAATAGTAGAAAATATTTTAAAAGATATTGAAAAAACCAAAGAAGAGGGATGTAAAGAACTTTCAAAAAAATTTGACAAATATGAAGGTGACGTAATTATTTCTAAAGAAAAAATTGAAGAAATTAAAAAAAATTTAGATCAAAAAACTAAAGATGATATTCAATTTTCCCATGAAAGAGTGAGGAAATTTGCTGAAGCTCAATTAAAAAATTACGGTCAAGATTTTGAAGTTGAATTATCTGATGGTCTGTTTGCAGGTCAAAAATTAATTCCAGTAAATACTGCCGGATGTTATGTCCCAGCTGGTAGGTATGCTCATATAGCATCTGCCGTAATGAGCGTAACAACAGCCAAAGTAGCAGGAGTTAAAAATATAATAGTCTGTAGCTCACCTAAACCTGGTGTTGGTGTGCATCCATCAATTGTTTATACGGCAGATTTATGTGGCGCTGATGTAATTATGAATTTAGGTGGTGTTCAAGCTATTGCAGCAATGACTAACGGATTATTTGGAAATGCACCAGCAGATATTTTAGTTGGACCAGGAAATCAATTTGTTGCTGAAGCAAAAAGACTTTTATTTGGTAAAGTTGGTATCGATTTATTTGCAGGACCAACAGAAATTGCAGTAATTGCAGATGAGACAGCTGATCCTGAAATGGTTGCCTACGATCTTGTTGGACAAGCTGAGCATGGTTACAATTCTCCTGCATGGTTATTTACAAAAAGCAAAAAAATTGCTGATTATGTATTGCAAAGGGTTCCTGAATTGATCGAAGATCTTCCAGATTTACCTAGAGAAAATTCTGGTGCAGCATGGAGAGATTATGGTGAAGTAATATTATGCGATACTGATGAGGAAATTGCAAAAGTAAGTGATGATTATGCGCCAGAGCATTTAGAAGTTCAGACAAAAAATTTACAATGGTATCATGATAGACTTAAAAATTATGGCTCTTTATTTATTGGAGAAGAAACAACAGTAGCTTATGGTGATAAATGCTCAGGTACAAATCATATTTTACCAACAAAAGGTGCTGGAAAATATACAGGCGGTTTATTTGTTGGAAAATTTATCAAAACACTTAGCTTCCAAAGAATGAGTAAAGAAGCAACGAAAGAAGTTGGAGCAGCTTGTGCTAGAATTTCTAGATACGAAGGCATGGAAGCACATGCTCGAACAGGCGATGTTAGATTAAGAAAATACGGCTTTTCAAACTAACTTTTATTAAGCTTTAAGTCTAAGTAAAGAGCTGCTGACCAAGAAAAATTTTTTGCACCCAATGGTTGACCATTCTTACAGCTAAAATATTCAAAAAAACCTTTTTTTTCTAGTATTTGGATAGTTTTGTTTTTTATTTTATCAGAAAATAACTTATCTTTATTTTTTAGTCCTTTATAAATAAACCAATTACAATTAATCCAAACAGGGCCACGCCAGTATCTTTTCTCTTCAAAACTTTTATGATTTGATTTAATTGATGAAAAAAAATATTTCTCTTTTAAATTATGTTTTTTAAGGTTTTGAATAAGTCTTTTATTAATTTTATCATTATTGAAATCAGCAAATAATAAAAAATAATTGGTTATTGAAGGAATGTAGATCTTTTTATTATTTTTTATATCTTTTGAAAAAAAAGTTTTTCTTTTTTTATCATACAGTTTAAGAAAATTTTTTTCTGTCACTTTAATATAATTATCTATTTTTGTTTTGTTAAATCCAAAAGTATCTAATAACGTAACGAGATCTTTGTTTGCTTTTAAAAATATTGAATTAAAACCTACGTCTACAACATTAAAAAATGAGGATTTGTAAACCTTCTTTGGATTATATTTCAATTTTCTTAAATTGTTTTTGATTGTTACATACCTATCATAATCAATATCTAGTGGTCTAAAATCTGGATTTACAACTTTATTATCAGCTCTCTTATAATTTATATTTTTCTCAATTTTTACTTTATTCATAGGATCATCCCATAAAGGGGAATTATCGTATCCACTTTCCCAAGGATGCAAAATCGATACTAAACCTGTTTTTTTTGGATCTCTAAATTGAATAAACCATTCATGAAATTTATTTATTTTTTTAATTATTTTTTTTATATTTAAAAGTTGAGTTTTATTAATTTTATTTTTATTTAAAATTTCCTTTAAAATTGTTGCTAATATTGGTGGTTGAGTTATTCCAGATGAATAAATTTTGTTACCACAATTCCAGGCAGTGTAATTTGGATAATAATTTGTTTTTGTGTTATGAAATAAAATATGTGGAACCATTCCATCCTTCCATTGTCCATCTAATAATGTATTAATTTCTTTTAATGCAAAGTTTAAATTAAAATAAGAATAGCCCAGAGCTATAAATCCAGAGTCCCAATTCCACTGAGCTGGATAAAGTTTGTTATTAGTTGGCAAAGTATAACCTCTCCTTCTATTGCCAAGTAAAGTTTTTTTTGCATTATAAATTGAAATTTTCATTAACCCTTCACACTTCCAGCTGTTAGACCACTTACTAGATATTTTTCAAAATAAACAAATATAAACAATACGGGCAACGTGACAACAACTGATCCTGCCATTAAATATTGTCTTGGGGTTTCAGCATCACCACTTAAATATTGAATTGCCCTTGATAGTGTGAATGAATTAGGATTATCCAAGAACATTAAAGAAAATAAAAACTCATTCCATGCAATCATAAATACATATAGTGCAACAGAAGAAATAGCAGGGATACTTAGAGGAATTATAATTTTTGTTATAATTCCGAACCAGCTTAATTTGTCCAATATTGCTGCTTCCTCTAATTCTTTAGGTATGCTTTTAAAATAACCTTGCAGCATATAGATTGCTACTGGAAGTGTGGTTGCTGTGTAAACTATCAATAAACCCTCTATTGAATTTCGTAATCCTAATTGACTAAAAATTGTGTAAAGTGGAATTACAAGCACAATTGCCGGAAACATATATATTATAAGTATGGATGTAGACAAAAATGTTTTTCCAAAAAAATTCAATCTTGCAACTGCGTAAGCTGCAGGAATTGCAAAAAGAAGGGTTATAATAACTGTACCCACAGAAACAATTGTACTAGTCAAAATATACTTTCCAAATTTATAAGATTTAAAAATAACAAAGTAAGATTTAAATAAATCTTTAATATCTTGCCCAAAGTTAATACTGAAATCTAAAGGATTTACTAACAATGCAATCTGTGTCTTAAAACTCGTGACTAACATCATGTAAAATGGAAATAATATTACGAATGAAAAAAATAAAATTCCAAATAAAGTTAAAAAGTCAAATAAAATTACTTGAGTTGAGTGCTCTTCCTTTAAACCTATAAAACTATATTTGCCAATTTTATAACTAAAGAAATACAATATTAAAAATACTCCCACATTATACCAAATAGGTAATTTTTGAATTAAATAACCATCACAAAAAACAAATACTGATGAAAAAATTATTGATTTATATATTGATTTAATTCTATTAGCTATTCCAAGGTGAGCTAATGATATTAATAATCCCAAAATGAAAAGTACTTCTATGTTAAAACTATTGATGTTTAAACCCTGTAACGTAGCTAATATTTTCCAGATTGAAATTAAAAAAATTAAGAAAAAGCTAGAAATTAATGAAAATATAATTGTGTTCTTAATTCTCATCTACCCTCTTTCCTAAAAGTCTGAAATAAAAAAACATAAACATTAAAAGCAATACAACAATTACTATTGAAACAGCTGAGCCCATTCCAATATCTGATATTGCGAAACCTTGCTGATAAACATTTATTGGCAAAGTTCTTGTTCCAGATGCCCCTCCGGTTAATAAAAAAACATCCTCAAATTTATTAAAATTCCATATAAATCTAATCATAAAAAGAATTGAAATTACTGCAGTAATTTGAGGAAGTGTAATTTTAAAAAACTTTTGAAAAGGACTAGCACCATCAACATCAGCAGCTTCATATAATTCTTTTGGTATGGCTTGAAGTCTTGCAAGAATAAATAAAAAGGCTAAAGGGAAATACCTCCAAATTTCAAACATTATAACTGTTGTAAGTGCTAATCTTAATTTAAAATCAAAACCAAAAATACCAATTTCAATATATTTTTGCCCAAGTAAATTTATTGGAGTTTCAATAATTTGATAATTCAATAACAAACTATTAAGTGTCCCACTGTTTGGGTCCAATAGTAGTTCCCAAGTGTAAGCTAAAGCAACAACTGGAGCTACATAAGGAAAAAGTAAAACACTTCTCATAAACGTTCTTCCATAAAATTTTTGGTTAACCATTTGAGCAGTTAAAATACCAAATACAATAGACCCAACCGTTCCAAAAAATGTGTAATAAAAAGTTGTAAGTAGTAAATCTACAAATTCATTCTCAAATAAAACTTTTTTAAAGTTTTTAAGAGTAAAGTTGGTATTAAGTAATATATTATCCGATTTCCCATCTAGTTTTGGTTTAATAGATTTTAGGGTTTTTTTATCTATTTTTGATCCATCGTTTGTTGTAAAAATTACTTGAAAATTTTCCTTATATTTAGCTGGCCAATTGCCAAATTCACATTTTAATGAGGACTTTATATATTCACATCTTGAATCTAATTTTTCAATTTCAAAATTTTTTGGAAAATTATCTTTAAATGAAACATCTCTGATTTCTTGAAGTAGTGAGCTATTTCTTAATTTATATAATATTTTTATTTTAGAAGGCTCATCAGGGACAGATTTTAAAATTTTTTTTGCTCTTGGTTCAGGAATTCTTATATCTTTTAACTCAACTTCTTTTAAGCTGATCCAAATATTTGCAAAAATTGGAAAGAGAATTATTGAAAAAACTAAAAGGACTGCAGGTAGAGTTAATATGTATGCAGTTTTTTTTTCTGTATTTGCTAAAGTATCATTCATAAAAAAAGCGGATAATTAATATTATCCGCTTTTTTATTATAATTAAATTATTTGAATTTAGCTAATGAGTCGTTAATCATTTTAACAGCCTCATCAACATCAATTTGATCATCGATATAAAGTCTAGTGATTCTGTTTATAAATTGAGAATTTATGACTTTTGATGCTCTTGATAGTTCACCTTCTTTAACACCCCATCTATTTGCAGTATCCAGACCAGCTACTATATTATTTATAACATCTGGGTCATAAAGATCTGATAAAGGAGCTTTTCTATCAACTCCAACAGGTAATTTACTCCATGCTTTTGTGAAAGCCTCTGGGTCACTCGAATTTCCTCTTCTTACAGGAAATTTACCTTCTGGAGCAATGGATAGTGTACTTGCATAACCTTCATCCATAGAGTACATGACAAATTGTTTAGCTTCATCAGTATCAGCATCAGCTGTTATACCAAAGTATCTAATATCTGCCCATGCAGCACCTTTTTTGTTACTAGGCCCACTAAAATTTGTAATGAAACCAGTTTTAGATGCTAGTTCAGGTGATGTTGGATCACTGTTAATTGTTGGTGGAGCTGAATCTCTTAAACCAGCAAGTTCATCCATAATAAATGGAGACCAAATTATCATTGGAGTTTTACCTGCAAAATAAAGTGCTCTAGATTGTTTCCAGTACAATTCCCCTGGAGGACTTGCTTTAGCAATTACTTTATAAAACTCTAATGCTTCCTTTAGTTTTTTACCTTGTTTCTTGATACCACCTTTTTTAACAATATTAACACCATTTGCCAAAAGAACATGCTCTAAAACCTGACTCATGAAATTTTCATCAGTTTTTGTAGCAGCAACAAAACCAAACATGCCGTTTTGTTTTGATAATTTTTCAACCGCAGCTACAATGTTTGCATAACTTGTTGGTGGAGCTAAATCTGCATTATCAAAAAGGTCTTTTCTATAAACAACCATTTGTGTCCATCCATCAACCGGAACAGCTGCAATCTTTGAACCCTTTTTAGCCATGTTAAGTGCACCTGGTGCAAAAGTATCTTTACCTAAGTCTTTAACAACAGCATTGTTAGCATCTACATCTAAAATTCCTGCTTCAGCCCATGGTAATACATATTGTAGAGTATGGTAGATCACATCTGGTAAATCACCTGCAGCAGCTGCAGCTGTAGCTCTAGTTCCCAAATCTTTTTCCTCTACCGGGATAACCTCTACTTTAATTCCTGTTTTAGCTTCAAAAGCTTTTGCCATTTCCTCTTGCTTAGCCATTCGGGCAGGCTGAACTTCTGTAGTCCAAAACTTTATGTCTGCGTAAACAATACTTGAAATAAAAAAAGATATTACGCAAAACAATCTTATTATATTTTTCATTTCCCCTCCTATTTTAAGATAAAACTATATTAATTTGAGAATGTTTCGCAAACTACTCACTGTCACATATCAGATATGTGTTAGTCTCATAGCAAATATCAAAAAATTGGGGAAAAATTGAAATTTGTCAATTGTAAGTTGTGCTAAGATTTTAACCTTTTTCCATTTTCATCAAAAATAAAAATGTCATTTAGATCAAATCCAATTTTATTCCCAATTTCTATGTTGCTTGGGATTTTGGCACTTAATTGATGTCCCTCTTTTTTCATATAAACGATTTTTTCGTTACCTAAGTTTTCAATTAATTCAATATCAGGATTAAAAGTAAATTGATTTTCTTGATTTGCTTTTAAGTGTTCAGGTCTAATACCTACAAAGTGTTTTGATTTATTGAGTTTAAAGTTATCAAGCAAAATATCATTACCTAATAACTTTATTTTGTTATCAGAAATTACGTTTTTTTCATCAATTTCCAAAATATTCATTTTAGGTGTACCAATAAATTGAGCCACAAAAATATTTGCAGGGTCATTATAAATTTCTTCAGGCGTCCCAACCTGTTCAATGTTGCCTTGATTTAAAATAACTATTCTATCTGCTAAAGTCATCGCTTCAACCTGATCATGAGTAACATAAATCATATTGGTTTTTATTTGATTATGTAATTTTGATATTTCTACTCTCATTTCAGCCCTTAAAGCAGCATCCAAATTTGATAACGGTTCATCGAATAAGAATATTTTTGGATTTCTTGTGATAGCTCTTCCTATTGCAACCCTTTGTCTTTGACCTCCAGATAATTGTTTTGGTTTCCTCTCGAGAAGCTCTTCAATTTTTAGAATTTTTGCTGCTTCCATTACCTTTGAATTAATTTCTTCTTTTGGCCTTTTTTCTATTTTTAAACCAAAAGACATATTTTCATAAACATTCATGTGAGGGTAAAGCGCATAAGATTGAAAAACCATTGCCGTTTGACGTTTTGATGGATGAAGTTCATTAATTTTTTGATCGTTAATAAAAATCTCACCCTCATCAATTTTTTCTAGTCCAGCAATCATTCTAAGTAAAGTTGATTTGCCACATCCAGAAGGTCCAACTAAAACTAAAAACTCATTATCTTTACCAGACAAATTAAAATCTGATATTATTTTATTTGAGCCAAATGATTTGTGAATATTATTAAATTTTATATTGGCCATTATTTTTTTTTTCTTCTATATATTCAGCTATCTGATAAGAAAATGCAATAGCTGGACCAATTGTAATACCCCCACCAGGATAATAACCTCTCATCATAGAAGTCATATCATTTCCTGCCGCAAATAAACCTTCGATAGGGAGACCATTTAAATTTAAAACTCTACAATTTTCGTCTGTTTTTAAACCAGTTGCTGTCCCTAATGTTGCTGCTTCAATTTTTAAAGAATAAAACGGAGGGTTGATTATTGGTCCTAAATTTGGATTTTTAGTGTTCTTTTTATCACCAAGTTTATGATTAAAAGAACTATATCCCCTATTAAATTCTAAATCTTTGCCAGTTTTTGAAAATTTATTGATGTTTTCAACAGTTTTTAATAAATTCTTTTTATTTACTTTAATTTTTTCAGCCAATTCCTCTATAGTTTGTGCACTTTTAATATAGTTCATCTTCAAGTATTTTTTAATATTGAGTGTCCATGGCCACGGTAATAAATAACCTAAACCTCTTTTTCTTATAAAGCTACTATCGCAAATAAAATGAAAATTATTTTTCTTTGAACTATCATTAAACATAGCGAACACTACATCATGATAAGAGTTTGACTCATTTACAAATCTCTTTCCCTCATTATTAACAGCTATAATACCTGGTCTTCCTCTATCAAACCACCCATAAGGTACTACTAAATTTTCATCTTTTTTTTTCATTAAAGATATTGGAGTCCAATATCCAGGACTAGCTACGTCATTATCAATTTGAGCGCCAATTTTTCTAGCAACATTTATACCATCACCAGTATTTGAAGAATCAACTAGTGTTTCGGAATGCTCAAAACCTTTACAAATTTCATCTCGTAACTGTTTATTGTTAGCAAAACCACCTGTTGCTAATATTACCCCATACTTACTCTCAACTTCTATGTCTTTTCCATCCTTATTTATTATTGCTCCAGAAACTTTATTTTTTTCAAATATTAATTTTTTTATTGGGGAATTTTTCCATAACTCTACATTATTTTTTTTAAGACTATAAATGCACCTAGCAACTAATGCATTTCCGTTTCCTAATTCAGTTCCTCTAGGATATTTAATTCTATCAAATGAGTATCTTATAATTCTTTTAAATATATGAAGCAATTTTTTTAAGGAAGAAAATGGATTTAAAAATGTTGCAACCTCATTTGTTGACACCATCATTCCTCCTAAAATTAACATTCTAGGTATAGGCCATCTAATATTTAAAAATTCATTTCCCAATAAATTCGCATCAAATGGTAAGGGGGAAAGTGATCTTCCAGTTTTAACGCCTCCTATTTCATCAGAATGATAGTCAGGTGTGTCATATAAATTAAATTTAACTTCTGTATGCTTATCAAGCTCTTCAATTGCAATTGGTCCTTTTTTTAAAAAAATATCTACAAACTCTTCTCTATAAAAATTTCCAAGTTCATTTTTTAGATATTTTTTTGCATTTTCAAAGTTATCATCTATACCAGCCGCTTTAGCATGATGAGTATTTGGTATCCAGATCATTCCTTGTGACCAAGCTGTAGTGCCTCCATAAAAATTATTTTTTTCACAAATAATTGTCTCAAAACCTCTGTTAGATAAAAACAACCCAGAGGTGAGGCCACCAATTCCTGATCCAACAACAAGGACATCCACTTTTTTTTTAATCATAATATTTTTAAAAAAACTTGATTTTTCTAAATATTTAATAAAATGTCGATTTTATCGAGCATTTAATTGTCTTTATAATTTGACTAGTAGATCAAGAGTTTTTAGAATTTCTTATATAACAATTAGGGGGAAAAATGAAAAAAATAAAAATATTTTTTTCTGCAATATTATTTTCGTTAATATCGACTATTGCATTAGCAGATTTTGATTGGAAAAAATATGCAGGGGAAAAAATTGTATTTGCATATGATATACATCCTTATGTAGATGCACTTGTAGAAAAATTACCTGAGTTTGAGGCATTAACTGGAATTAAAGTTGATGCTCAAATATTTCCAGATGATGTATATTGGAATAAACTAAATCTTGAAATAACTACTGACTCAGGTGCTTGGGATGTGGCAGGAACAGGTGTTCAGCCTACATGGGATACATCTGTGGGTAACCATAATGTTGATTTAAGTAAATTTTTAAATGATCCATCAATGACAAGTCCTGACTATGACTACAATGACATATATCCTTCACTAAGATCTGCGATGACTTGGGATATAAAAGGAGAAGAGGTTGTAGGCAATGGTAATGGTGTATGGGGTTTACCTCATTCATTTGAAAATATGAATCTAATGTATAGGAATGATATTTTAGGAAAACATAATATCAAGCCTCCTAAAACCTTACCAGAATTAACTGCAACATGTAAAAAATTGAAACAAGTAGAGCCAGGAATAACACCAATGGCTTTGAGAGGTGTTAATTTTTGGAGCAGTGTTCATACAGCCCCAGCGTCAATTGCGAAAAGTTATGGAGTTGTAGACTATGTAATGAAAGATGGAAAAATTGCAGACACTGGTTTAGATTCTAAAGCTTCAATTAAATTTCATAAAGATTACGTAGCAATGGTTAAAGAGTGTGCTGCAAAATCTTGGCCTAACGATAACTGGTATCAAGTGGTGGATGCTTTAACTTCTGGTAATGCTGCAATGGCTGTGGATGCTAATATGTTTGGTTTTTGGAATAATATCAAAGATCCTGATGGTAAAAATCCATCAGGTAAAATATCCTTTGCTCCTCCACCAACTGCGCCTGGAGCAAAAAACTTTGAGTCTAATATTTGGATTTGGTGTATAACAATGCCTTCAGCTTCTAAAAAACAAGGTCCAGCTTGGTACTTCATGCAATGGGCTACTTCTAAAAAAATGGTTTTAGATGGAGCTATGATGGGTAAAATGGTAAATCCTATTAGAAAATCAACATGGGATAGTGCTGATTGGAAAAAATATGCTAACCAACCTGAATTCAACAATTACTATGATACTTTCATGGAAGTTCAGGATAGAGCAGAACTATTTTTCACACCAAGATATGGATTTGGTGAAGCAATGAATGCTTGGTCTGTTGCAATGCAAGAAATGGTCAATGGAAGACCTGTGGAGGAAACTTTAAAAGAACTTGCTGGAAGCATCAGAGCTGGAATTTAGTTAAATTCATTTTTCAAAATAAATATTGAGGGCGTTGACATACGCCCTCAAGCTTATATTTTTACAGTAGATATGATTAAACAATCACCCGAAAGATCTTTCAAAAATTTTTTAATTCTACCCAGTGTAATAGTCTTATTATGTTTTTTATTTGTTTTTTTTTATGGAGTTTATTTATCTTTTACAGATTTAAAACTTGGAAAACCTACAATTAATTTTGTAGGATTAAAAAATTATATTTATTTATGGAAAAATCCCTTATTTTGGAAATCGACAAAGTTAACTATTTACTTTACTTTAGTGGCTGTATTTGTGCAGGCATTATTAGGTATTTTACTTGCAAAATTATTTTCAACAAATGTTTTTTTTGCTAAAATTTTTAGACCTATAATTTTATTACCACTTGTTTTGCCTCCTATGAGTGTAGCACTTATGTGGACAACAATGATGAACCCTGAAAGAGGTGTTTTAAATTATTTTTTAGGTTTATTTGGTATTGAGCCATTTATGTGGATATCTCAATATTCTACAGCAATGCTCTCAGTAATTTTTATAGATGTTTGGACATACACCCCTTTTTTTACTCTAATTATTTATGCTGGCTTACTTGGGGTTAATCAAGAAATGAAAGAAGCTGCCCAAGAGGCTGGTGCAGGCGCATGGATAACATTTTGGAAAATAGAATTACCTTTTATGATGCCGTATGTACTTATAGCTGCTGTTTTTAGGATAATTGAGTCTTTTAATCAATTTGATATTTTTATAGGAACAACAGGTGGAGGGCCTGCAAAAGCAACTACCGTTTATTCAATATATGCATATATTCAATCATTTCAAAATTTAAATTTTGGAAGAGGTACAGCAATTTTATTTGTTAATTGGTGGTTAGTATTAATTGGGGCATTAATAACAATAAAATTATACCAAATAGCTAGGAATAGAGTCAGTTAGATGAAATTTAATTTTAATTTAAGAAATTTATTTTTAAATATCCTGGTATTGATAGCAGCTTTTATAATTGTATTTCCAATTTGTTGGATTTTTTTGATGTCTTTAAAATCTTCAGCCCAAGTTATGGAATGGCCACCTATTTTTATTTTTGAACCAACTTTAGATAATTATAAAGTATTATTTGATATCTCTGTAGCTGGATCATCAAATTATGGAACCATTAGAATTAATTTTTTTGAACCTATATTAAATAGTATAATTATATCTGGTGGTGCTGTAATAGTTTCGCTAATAATAGGTATACCCGCTGGATACATTTTAGCCAGATCAAATTTTAAATTTAAAGAGGATATTGGTTTTTTTATTTTAGGATTTAGATTTGCTCCTTTGATACTTGTTATTATTCCTATGTTTTATTTTTTTACTAAATTAGGAATTAAGGATACTTATTTTGGAATGATTTGGGTCTATCAAGTAATAACTTTGCCTATGATAATATGGCTTACAAGAGTATATGTTGAAGACATCCCAATAGAATTAGAAGAAGCTGCATTTGTAGACGGAGCGAATGTTTTACAAGTAATTTATAAAATAATTTTACCTTTATTAAGACCTGGATTGGTAGGAGCAAGTTTATTAGTTTTTTTATTAGCTTGGCATAATTTTGCATTGGGCTTATTACTTGCAAGCAAAAAGGCTCCTGTAACAGTTGCACTTTTAAAACTATTAAATCCAGGAATAAATTTTTATCCAGTAATGGCATGTGGCCTAGTAATTTCTATGATAGTACCTATCCTGCTTATTTTTTTAGGACAGAAACATTTTATAAAAGGTTTAACTTTTGGAGCTGTTAAATAATGAAAAAAATTTTATTTTGTGGAACTACAAATCTAGACTATTTTATTTACAGTAAATCATTGCCTACTGAAGGTGTTACTATTAAAGGTCATTTCGAACAAAATGCAGGTGGCAAAGGAGCAAATCAAGCAGTGGCTTGCTCAAAACTTGGAAACAAACCTTTTTTTTATACTAGATTATCAAATGATATGGCAGGTAAATACCTGTATTCTTCTCTCCTATCTAGTGGTGTAAAAAAAAACGCTATAAAAATAGTCAAAAATAATAAATCAGGAGTAGCATTAATATTTGTTGATGAAAATGCAAGAAATCTAATAGGTATTGCTCCTGGAGTTAACGAAAAAATGCCTAAATTAGAAATTAATAAAGCATTAAAATTTCTAAAAAAAAATGACATTGTAGTTTGTGAAATGGGAATACCCATTGTTTCAATTAAGGGAATACTTAAGCAATCAAAAAATAAAAAAATAATTACAATTTTTAATCCAGCACCAGTCACTGGTAAATTATTGAAAAAAGACTATGAAAGGATTGATTTTATCACTCCAAATGAGCATGAAGCTTTTGAACTAACTAATATAAAAATTAAAAATAAAAAAAATGCAAAAAAAGCAGCAAATAAATTAAGAAATCTAGGTTGTAAAAATGTAATAATTACTTTGGGTGAAAATGGAGCTTACGCAATATTTGATAATAATGAAATATATATCAATGCGCCAAAAGTTAGAGCAATAGATACTACTGGGGCTGGTGACGCATTCAATGGTGCTTTTGCTTTTGGTTTGAGTAAAGGTTTGTCTGCTAAAGATGCCCTAAAACTATCAATTTTTGTTGGTTCATTAAGTACAACAAAAAAAGGTTGTCAACCAGCAATGCCAACATTAAATGATTTAATTAGATCTAAATTAATAAAAAAAAATGAATTTTCAAAATTATTTTAAAAATCAAATTGTTTTGATAACTGGTTCTGGAAGGGGTATTGGCTTAGAAATAGCAAAAGAATATCTTAATCATGGAGCAAAAGTAGTTGCATTAGATATTAATATAAAAAAGTTAATTAGTTTAAAAAAGAAATACAAAAATAAAATTTTAATCGAAAAGTTAGATTTATCTAATTTAAATTACTTTAAAAATTACTTAAAAAATATTCCTAAAAATTTTAAAAATATAAATATTTTAATTAATAATGCAGGTATGAAATCAGGAAAAAATTTAATTGACACTAATATAAATGATTTAAATAATTTAATTAATGTCAACTCAATTAAAGTACTTGAAATATCAAGAATATTGATGAGCTTTAGTCTTAAAAAAAATAAAGGAAAAATTATTAATATTGGATCTTCACTTTCCTCGCATGGCGCTGTGTTTAGAGCTCAAGGAGGAGGTTCAGATTATTCAGTTACAAAATCAATGGTACATATTATAACGAAAATAATGGCTTATGAATGTGCTAAATTTAAAATTAATGTAAATGCAATAGCGCCAGGTATAATACAAACACCTATGCATGCTAGATCCATAAGCGAAACAGAAAAAAAACATTTAAATAAAATACCTTTGAATAGAATTGGTCTTCCTAGAGATATAACTGGAACTGCTTTATTTCTTGGATCAAATTATTCTTCTTATATTACTGGTCAAATTATCCATGTTAATGGTGGAATGTTAATGATTGGTTAGATGAGAAGTATTGATTGGAAAAAAATTAAAGGTTTCATATTTGATCTTGATGGTGTCGTTTACAGAGGAAATAAACCTATTATTACTGCTACAAAAAAAATAAATGAACTTATAAAAAAAAATTATAAAGTTACTTTTTTAACAAATAATTCAACAAAATCTCAAAAAGAGTTTTGTAAAAAAATTATTAAATGTGGAATTAATATTAATTCAAGGTTTATAATCACCACTAGTGTAGCAACAGCTAATTTTATTGCTAAAAAATATAAAAAAGGGAGCAATATTTACGTTGTGGGATCAAGAGCATTAAAAAATGAAATTAAAAGAAAAAAATTCAAAATATCAAAAAAAAATGTAAAGGCAGTTGTCGCAGGTTTAGATACGAATATTAATTATGAGAAAATTACTGTTGCGAGCAATATATTAAGAAAAGGCAAACTGTTAATTGCTACAAATCCAGATAAAATTTTGCCAAATGAAAAAGGCTTCCAACCTGGAGCAGGCAGTATTATTCAATCAATTATAGAAGCCACCGGACCAAAATTAAAAAAAATATTTATTGGAAAACCAAACATATTTTTAATTAAAGAAGCTTTAAAGGTAATGAAACTAAACAAAAAAAATGTTGTTTTAGTTGGAGATCAACTAGAGACAGATATTTTAGCAGCAAAAAATTTTAATATGAAATCAATACTTGTTGAAACAGGTGTTCCAAATAATTCTAAAAAAATTAAAGCATCATTAAAATTAAAGAGTCTAAAAAATTTATTTATAGAATAAAATGAAAAAAATACTATTTGTATCAACTCTAGATTCAAAATTAGAAGAAAGTAAATATATTATTAATAAGTTAAACTTAAATGCAAATAAGCTAATTATTTTTGACATAGGTATTAAAAAAACCACTTCAATAAAAAGCAACATAAATCGTAAAAAACTAATTGAGTCCTCTGGTTACAAAAAAAAACAAATTGAAAAATTAAGAGAACCATCAAAAATGTTAGATATTTTTTCAATTGGTGCAAAAAAAATAATTAATAAGTTATATAAACAAAATAAATTTGACATTATTTGCTCTATTGGTGGTGGAAAAGGAACTGCACTCTTTTCAAGTATAATTGAAGATTTACCATTATCAGTTCCAAAATTTATTATTACAAGCGCAAGACCAGCCATGATTTCTAAAATTTGTGAAAGACAAAATATAATTGTTTTTCCTACACCTATAGATTTTTTTGGATTAAACTATTTAAATAGAAAAACTTTAGATAATTATACAAGTTCAATTTTAAGTATAAAAAAATCAGAAAAATTAATTAAAAAAAAAAGAAAAATTATAGGCATAACCTCTTTTGGAGTTACTACAACTGCAGTGAATTTATGCATTAAACTATTAAAAATTAAAAATTATGACTCAGTAGTTCTGCCTGCAAATGGTGTAGGAGGTAGATTTTTTGAAAAACTCATCAATGAAAAATACTTTGATGGAATTATAGACCTAACAACATCTGAAATTGCTGATGAAGTTGTTGGTGGTACAGCTAGCGCTGGTAAGAGAAGGCTTACATCAGCAATCAAAATGCAAATACCACAGATTGTTTCTACTGGTGCAATTGATATGGTAAATTTTTCTTCATTAAATACAGTTCCAAAAAAATTTTTAAAAAGAAATCTCTATCAACATACCAAATTTACAACCTTGATGAGGACAAATGCGAACGAAAATATTAAAATTGCAAAAATTATGGCCAAAAGACTAAAAAATAAAAATTCTAAATGTTCTGTAATTTACCCAAAAAAAGGATTTTCAGATTATGATAAAAAAAATAAATTTTTTTATGGTCCAAAAGAAAATGAAAGTTGGTTAAAAACCTTTAATAAATATAAATATAAAAATATAGAATTAATAATAACTAATAACCATATTAATGATACTGAATTTGCGAATACAATTGTTGAATGGATTCAAAATAATGTTTAAAAAGAGTAATGACTAAATTTACTAGAAAACATATTTTAAAGTCACTAAATAACCAAATTAAAAAAAAAAGAGCAATATTGGCTGCTGGCTCAAGTTGTGGATTAGTAGCAAAATGTGCAAGTGAAGCGGGAGCTGATTTAATTGTAGTATATAGCACTGGCAAATCAAGATTGATGGGATTGCCGACCAGTAGGATTGGAGACTCAAATAAAGAAACTATAAAATTATGTTTTGAAATTCAAAATGTTACTAAAAAGACTCCCATTATTGGTGGCATAGAGGCTTGGGATCCAACTAATTTAGATACTGGAAAGTTATTAGATAATTTTATGAAAGCTGGATATTCAGGAATTATTAATTATCCAACAATTTCTACAATGGGAGACAAGTGGAGAAACAGAAGGGAAAAAGTTGGATTAGGTTTCAATAAAGAAATTGAACTGATCAAAATAGCAAATAAAAAAAATATATTCTCTATGGCCTACGTAGCTGAAGAAAAAGATGCGATAGAAATGGCTAAAGCTGGTGCAGATTGTATAGTTCCCCATGTAGGAGCAACTAAAGGAGGGATGTCGGGTTTTTCAGGTGCATCAAAACTTAGTGAAAGTATAAAAAAAATTAATTCAATAATTAAATCTTGTAAAAAATATAAAAAGAGTATTTTTTTGGCTCACGGTGGTGAAATAGCAGAACCAAATGATACAGAAAAAATTTATTCTAATACACTTTGTAAAGGTTTTGTTGGAGCATCGAGTATTGAAAGAATTCCAATTGAAAATGCGATTACAAATATAGTAAAAGATTTTAAAAGTAAAAAACTTAAATAGTTTCAAATCAAACAATGATGATAATTTAAATAAAAATTAAAATATTTTTATACCAATTTGATTTAAAATGTGAGGTATATCAATTGGAACCCAATTTTCACGAATTTTTCCTTCATCATGATGATAAAAATCCATAACTCTCATAGTTACTTTTTGATTTTCAGATTTATAACCTAGCCAATCTTCAGTTCCATAAGTAGCATGAATACTGTTCCATCCAGCACTTAAAGAAAATTTTCCATCTCCTAATTCACAATAATGGCCAAGTTCCCAATAATTTCTTTCTTTAAAAGTTTTTCTAAACGGTAATTGATGATTATCTACAAATCCCTCTAAAGTTCTTGCAGTACCAATGCCACTTGGTCCATACCAAACCATTTTATCATGCCAATAATCACTTTGTGGATGATTGATTAATCTTTCTTTAAGATCCTTGTCAGAAGAAACTTCTAATTCAGGTTTTATATTTAAGCTTCTCTGCATAGTAAGTGATTGTTCCAAATTATTTTTCGAAATTTGCATGTCCTTTTCAAAAAAATTTACACCATCAGTATTAATTGGGTTCAGCCAATTACCTTCGGAGCCTCTTGAATTATTTAATGGATTTTTACCTATTTGAATTAATAGATCTATTAAATCAATTAAAATATAACTTTCAATAATCTTGTTATCCTTTAGTTCGTGAATTTCACAACATTTTAGATTTATCATTTTGTTGTTTGGTTTGATGCCCAACCATGTTTTTTTAAACACTCCTGATAAAGTAGAAATGGTTCCGACTTGAATTTTGTCTCTAAAAGCCCCACTAATTACTAACTGTTCTCTTCTTTCAAGATCAGGAAATGAGTTAAACAATGGTTTCCAGAATTTTTCCTTAAAATCATCAATTCCAATAAATTCATTTAATGGATAGAAACAATTAATACTAACATCTTTTGAGAACATATTTTGAAGGTTTTGATCAAGCCTAGAGATACCCTCTTTTACAATCGTTCCTAAATATTTTCTAACAACCTGTTTATAATTATAGTTTTCTTCAGGAGTTATAACTATTTTTTCTATGTTCTCCTGACCCTTAAGACCTGTATCAAATTGTTCTATTTGCATAAATTTTTTGTTAGATAAATTTAGTATCACAAAATATAGTTTAAAAAAATATGAATAATCGATTAGCCAAATTTGAAGATCTTGTAGCAAGCACTTTGCCATTTGTTGAGGGGAAACTTGAGGGACACAAAGAAAGAAAAAATTATTCTATTGTAGGTCCTGGAGTTGCGGAAGATAGTAAACAATTTGTTAAAATAGCAATGCCTCATAGCTTTAATTTAGGTGCAGTCTCAGCATTGCCAAAAAATGGCTCAGGTCTACACAGTCATACAACTGCTGAAGTTTTTATTATCTATTCTGGTAAATGGAGGTTCTATTGGGGCGCTGAAGGTAAAGATGAAACAATTCTGAGTGCAGGAGATATAATTTCTATGCCGACTAATATGTTTAGAGGATTTGAGAATGCAGGAAATAAAGAAGGATTAATTTTTGTTGTATTAGGTGGAGATGATCCTGGAATAATAACTTGGGTTCCAAGTGTATTAGAAAAGGCTAAACAGACAGGAATGGCTCTTTTAAATGATAATTCTTTAATTGATTTATCTAAAAATGATATTCCTAAAGATAAATCTCTCCTAGAACCAATATCTAATGAAGAAATAAAAAAATTTGATAATTATAAATTAAATGAAATTGAAAAATTTATTTGTAAATTTTCTGACAGAATTAGTTATGAAAATAAAATAAGTGAGAATTTTAATTTAATTCAAGTATTAGGTAATGCTTTTCAAGATAAAAAATTTAATCCTGTTATAAATCAGAATACAGGTTTTAACTTATCAGTTTTAAAAGCAAAAAAAGGAAAATTAGAAAATTTGAAATTTTCAAAGCCCTCAATAATGTTTTCACAAAAAGGAAGTTGGCAAATAAAAATTGAAGATTTTTTAATGAAACTCAATCCTAGAGATACAATTTCTATTCCAATTAATTCAAAAGTAAATATTGAAATTAATGAGAATGAAGAAAGTTTATTGAACTGTGTAACTCAAATCTAATGAAAGGATTTGACAAAAAATATAAAAGTCTTCCAGATTTTATACTCAAAATAACAAAACAAATTTGGGAAGGTAAAGACGTTAATTCTATAGCAGATTTTTATACCAATGATATTCCTGTAAGATCTCCTTTTGGAGTTACTTATGGAAATAAACCAGTTATTGATGCAACATTTAAAACATTAAAGGAATTCCCAAACAGACAATTATTGGGAGAAGAAGTTATTTGGAATGGAAACGATGACCACGGTTATCATTCCTCTCATAGAATTTTAAGTAAAGGTACTCATCTTGGAGAAGGTTATTACGGTAAACCAACAGGAAAAAATATTTATTATAGAGTTATTGCAGATTGTGCATGTAAAGATAATCAGGTTTATGATGAGTGGATTGTAAGAGATCAAGGTGCCATGGTTAGACAGATAGGTTTCACTCCTAAAGAATTTGCTCAAAAAATTATTGAAATTGAAGGCGGATTAGACAAAGCACAAAAATTATTTAATTCTAAATCTGATATGAGTTCAGAGTATAAACCAACCCCTGCCCCAAAAAACTCTGTTGGTATTAAATATTCAAATATACTTAATAAAGTTTTTAAAGATGATTATGATTTTTCTGATTATGCAAGAGCAGTAAGTATTTACTGGCCAGGTAATAGAATTGGGCATGGTAGAGAAGATATTGTGAAATTTTGGAAATTGTTGAAGGAAGCTTTTGGTAATATAAAATTTTCTGTAGAACATATTGGATACTTAGAGGAACCCAATAAAAATTATAAGGCATCAATCAGATGGTTTTTAGAAGGTGTTCATTCAAATGATACCTCCGAATTTGGTGAAGCAACAAATAAAAATATTTTTGTAATGGGTATTAATCATGCAGAAATAGTTGACGGAAATGTTATAAGGGAGTGGGTTTTATTTGATGAAGTGGCAATTTGGAAACAAATCTTGATGAAATAATCTATGGTCAAAATTAAAACAACACATGTAGGAAGTCTACCAAGATCAAATGAGTTATCAGATCTCTTATTTAAGAAAGATCAAAAACAAAAAATAAATTTAGATGTATTTGATCAAATAGTTAATAGAGATGTAAAGGAAGTTGTAAAAAAACAAATCGATGTAGGTATAGATTTTATCAGCGATGGTGAAATGTCTAAAATAAGTTATGCTACTTATGTTAAGGATAGAATTGATGGTTTTTCTGGTGAAAGTGAGAGAAAAGCACCAAAAGATTTAGACGATTTTCCATCTTTTAAAGAAAGAATAGCTAGAACAGGTGGAACACCCACCTATACAAGACCCTGTTGTACAAATGAACTTAAAATAAAAGATAAGACTTCTCTCTCAAAAGATATAAAAAATTTTAAAGAAGCATTAAATAAAAATAATCACAAAAATGGATTTATGAATGCCGCTTCACCAGGTGTTATATCTGCATTTTTACCAAATAAATTTTATAAAGATGATGATGAGTATTTAGAAAATTTGTCAAATGTAATGAAAGAAGAATATGAGGAAATTACTTCTAATGGAATAAAATTACAGTTGGATTGTCCTGATTTAGCATTAGCTAGACATATGACTTTTAAAGATCTTTCTGAAAAAGAATTTTTATTAAGAGCAGAGAAACAAATTGAATGTCTTAATAACGCAATTAGTAATATCGAAAGTTCAAATATAAGACTACATATTTGTTGGGGTAATTATGAAGGACCACATTTACATGATATTGCTCTAGAAAAAATAATGCCAATAGCGTTAAAAGCAAATGTGCAAACCTATCTTATCGAGTCATCTAATCCAAGACACTCTCATGAATGGCAAATTTTTGAAAATTTAAAAATTCCAAAAGATAAAATTATTGCTCCAGGCGTAATAGACTCTACAACTAATTTTGTTGAGCATCCAGAAGTTGTGAAACATAGAATTTTAACATATTCAAAAGTGATTGATATTGAACAACTTTTAGCTGGAACTGATTGTGGATTTAGTACTTTCGCCGGTTTTGGAAATGTAGACGAAAATATAGTTTATAAAAAACTCGAAGCGCTTGTAAGAGGCTCAGAGCTTGCGTCAAAAGTGATTTAATTATCTCTTTTATTCTTTTTGAGGAATAGATATAGTTTTTGTACTTAAATTATAATTTAACTAACAAATATAGAGAGAAAAATATGAGAAAAATACTAGTTACTTTATTGTTTCTACTATTTGGAACTTCTGCTTTTGCAGATTGTAACATTAAAAGTGGTTCAATAAATATTTTGGCTAATGATTTTCCTGCATTAAGAACTTTCGTTGAAACTTCTAAACAATGTAAAGGAAGTGCTGATTTTAAAGTGACTCACTCATCTGAGCATAACAAAATCGCCGTGCCAGCATTAACCGCAAATCCTTCTGAATTTTCTGCTAGGATCGCTGCTAATAGTTCAATTGTTCCTTTAATGAACCAAGATTTAATTAGACCATTAGACGATCTTGTTAAGAAATATGGGAAAGGAATTCAGGACTCGCAATTAATTACAATTGATGGAAAAGTAATGGCTGTAGCTTTTATGGCTAATACTCAACACTTATACTACAGAGAAGATGTTTTAAAAGATCTGGGTATAGCTGTTCCAAAAACATACGAGGAAGTAGTTGCTGCATCTGAAAAAATTAGAGCTTCAGGTAAAATGCAATATCCTTATGCTGCTGCATATAAAGCAGGTTGGAATTTAGCAGAAGAGTTTGTGAACATGTTTATTGGTCATGGTGGTGAATTTTTTAAAGCAGGCGGTGCACAACCTAACATTAATAACGCAAAAGGTGTTGCTACTTTAAACATGCTTAAAAAATTATCTGAACTAAGTAATCCTGATTACTTAACTCACGATAGTGAAGCTATTAAAGTTGAATGGGAGTCGGGTAATGTTGCATTAATGACATTATGGGCTTCAAGATCAGGTACTCTTTTAGATGATGAAGGAGATCCAAACATTACTAAAGCAACAAAACTAACTGGACCAGCTACAGTGGGTGGTGGAAATATACCAGCAGCTACATTATGGTGGGATGGTTTCACGCTAGCTAAAAACAGATCAGATGCAGACGCAGAAGCAACATTTAGAGCTTTAGCGCATGCAGCATCAAATAAGAAAATGGTAGCTGACGCTGCTGACCAAGCTGTTTAGTTAGTTGAAGGATTTGTTCCAGGACCAAAATCTATTGGTGTAATTGAAGCTGTAAAAATGGGGGCAAAACCATATCCAATGTTACCGCAAATGGGTTTAATGCATGGTGCATTAGGTAGTGAAATTGTTGAATTTTTACAAGGAAAAGAGTCTGCAGAACAAGCATTGAAAGATGTTGAGGCTGCTTACATTAGTAAGGCTAAAGAACAAGGCTTTCTATAAAATCTAAAACATTTAAGTGGGGATTTTTTCCCCACTTGCTAAAATTTAATGCCTAATAAAACTTTTTTTTGGTTTTTTTTACCAACAGGTTTAGCAATGATCCTGTTTATTGGGCTACCAATTATCTCTACAGGTATTCAATCTTTTTATGCTCAACACGATCAAGTAGTTAAAGAAGTTAAAAAGTGTGACCCTTTTGGTTGTACTGTTTCAATAGTTGTAGATAACGAAGAGACTACAAAATTAAGAGAAGCAAAGCCACTTGGTAAATTTAATGGGTTTGGAACCTATGTAGATAGAAATCATCTTGCTATTGATGAAATTAAAAAATTTTGGAATGAAACTGAGAATTTTGGTGCTTTTGTAGATCAAGTAACTAATCTTCCATTTTATAAGGCATTAATATTTACCCTAACCTATTGTCTATTTGTTACACCGAATGTTCTCTTATTAGGATTTATTATTGCTTTAAGTTTAAATGCAGTTGCAAGAAAAATTAGGGGACCACTAATTTTTGGCACGATATTGCCTATGATTGTTACGCCTCTAGTAGGGTCTCTTGTATTATTTTGGATGATAGATTCTCAAGGAATTATTGGAGCTAATATTCAAAATTTAATGAATGATCCGTATTTATCACTTAAATCATCTAAAACATTAACTTGGATCACTATTATTATATATGGAATTTGGCATCACTCCCCTTTTGCATTTGTAGTATTTTACGCAGCTCTTCAAACAGTTCCACAAGAACCAGTAGAGGCTGCAATTATTGACGGTGCATCAAGGTTTCAAAGAATTAAACATATAGTGTTACCACATATTTATCCTGTGGTTACTTTTGTAGCTTTGATTTCATTGATGGATAACTTTAGAGTTTTTGAACCAATAATTGGTTTTAGTGCTGAGGGAAGTGCGCAATCATTATCATGGTTAATCTATGATAATTTAGTAAATGAGGAAGTCATATTGTTTGGATCTGCTGCAGCAACCTCTATGATGACAATTGTTGGTATAGCAATTTTATTAGCGCCAGTTTTAATAAGAACATGGAAAGAATTTAAGACAGCGAGATAATTATGGATTATGGTTTAGATAAAAAATCAACAAGTTTAAAAACTTTTAACACAATCTTTATTATCGTTTGGCTTTTAATTGCTTGCTTTCCTTTCATTTGGACTTTTTGGGGATCATTTAAAGTAAGAGCTGATTTTTTTTCAAGATCAGATTGGTGGTATGCTATTTCTGCATTCAATACTTTAATTGAAACCGGTGGAAAATTTACAACAGATGCATATACCCAAGCCTGGACTGAAGGAGAGTTTTGGAAAGCATCCAAAAATACAATAATTGTAACTGTATTTGTTGTAAGCATTTCATTATTTTTAGGAACACTTGGTGCATATGCACTTTCAAGATCAACTGAAAGATATGCGTTTTGGATATTAATTGCAGCATTAATTTTTAGAGCAATGCCTCACATCACTCTAGTATCAGGATATTTATTTCCATTTTTTCAATTACAAATATGGGGAATTCTCCCTACAACCATTGTTGTGCTAGTTGCAATTAATCAACCATTTACTTTATGGTTACTATATTCATTTTTTAAAACAGTCCCTAAAGAACTTGATGAAAGTGCTTTAATAGATGGATGTTCATACTTTCAAGCTTTTAGACATATTATCATGCCAGTGATGTGGCCAGGAGTAATTACTGCAGGATTATTTAGTTTAATGCTTGCTTACAATGATTTTACGGTAACCGCATTACTTTTAAACCAAGAAAATCATACAATGGTTCCAAAAATTCAAAGTTATTTAGGAACAAATCAACATGAAGGTAATTTAATGTGGGCAGTTTCTGCAGTAGTTTCAGCAACAGCTCCTCTATTTATGTTGGTGATGTTTTTTCAAAGACAGGTTATTAGTGGTTTAACTGCTGGAGCTGTAAAAGGTTGAAATATTACAAAGCTTTACTTTTTGGTTCTATTGGATCAATTGTCGAAACTTCAGAGATTCAAAGAAAGTCATTTAACCAAGCATTTAAAAAATATGGGCTTGATTGGAATTGGACTAAGCGAGAGTATTTAAGTTTACTAAATAAATCTGGGGGAAAAGATAGAATATCTAGATACGCAAAGAAGAATAAAGAAATTGTAAACTCTACATATTTAAGAAATTTAAAAACTAAAATATTCAATAATTACCTTAAAAAAAACCAGCTTAAATTAAGACCAGGTGTCAAAAATTTAATTTTATTCTGTAAGAAAGAAAAAATAAAATTAGCTTTTGTCTCATCAACATCTACGAATAATATAAATGCAATATTATATTCATTGAGAAATTCAATAAATAAAGAAGATTTTAGTTTTGTAGGTAATTCAAAATTAGTTAAAAAATTTAAACCAAATCCTGCAATATATTTGCTAGCGCTTAAAAAACTTAAGCTTAAAGCTAATGATTGTTTAGCTATTGAAGATACACAAGAAAGCCTAAATTCAGCTAAGCGAGCTAAAATAAAATGTATAATTTTTCCTGGAAAATTTCATTCTTCAAGAAAATTTAGTGGGGCTTTAAAAAAAGTTTATAGACTGAATAAAAATATTATTCTGAGATAAATTTTTGTACTAAATTATTAAATTCATCAGGCTGTTCTAAATGAACATTATGAGCACAATCCTTAAAAATTTCTAAACGACTATTCTTAATATTTTTTTTTAATGTATCAACCTGATCAAAATTGTAGGAAATATCTTTGTCACCCCAGATAATCAATGTTTCATTCTTTATATTTTTTAAATCTTCTTTACCTCTCCAATTTTTCATTGCTAACAAAGCATTATCAGCGGCCTCTAAAGAAACATCTTTAACTGCATTTATGCATAAAAAATAATTTTTATCTTTATCACCTTTAACAAACCATTTTTTTGGAACTCTAGAAAATGAAACTTCAGTTCCATCTTTTTTTAATTTTTCTCTTGTTTCATCTATTGTTTCAAATCTACCGGGTATTTCTCCAATTGATCCAGTAGCAAAACAAATTAATTTATTAACTCTATTACCGATTAGTTTTGTAATTTCTTGAACAATCATTCCTCCCATTGAATGTCCAATTAAATTAAATTTATCAATATTTTTTTGATCTAGTA
>CACPPD010000006.1 GCA_902635865.1 uncultured Pelagibacteraceae bacterium
TGTTTTGCTTAAAGAAGCAATAAGACCAAATGTAACTCAAACTTTAGAAAATAATCCAGCTATAATCCACGGGGGACCTTTTGCAAATATAGCACATGGATGTAATTCAGTAATTGCAACGAAAGCAGGTCTAAAATTATCTGACTATGTTGTGACAGAGGCAGGATTTGGAGCAGATTTAGGAGCTGAAAAATTTTTAAATATTAAATGTAGAAAATCAGGACTTAAACCAGACTGTGTAGTTATTGTAGCAACAATTAGAGCCCTTAAAATGCATGGAGGAGTTAATAAAGAAGATTTAAAAAAAGAAAATGTAACCGCTTTAAAAGATGGATTAGTAAATTTACGTAGACATATAAACAATATTAGAAAATTTGGTTTACCTGTTACTGTAGCTGTAAATCATTTTATTACTGATACAGAAGATGAAATGAAAACTTTATTAGATTTTTGTGAGACCCAAGGTGTAAAAGCTTCTAAATGCACGCACTGGTCTAATGGAAGCGAAGGAACAATTGAACTTGCTAAAAATGTTACAGAAATTTGTGAAGATAAAAAAGATACCTTCAAATTTTTATATGAGGATGATCTGCCATTATTCAAAAAAATAGAAAAAATTGCCCAAGAAATCTATAGCGCCTCAGAGGTAGTGGCAGATACAAAAGTAAGACAACAACTTAAAGAATTTGAGGAAAAAGGTTATGGAAAGTTACCTGTTTGTATTGCAAAAACACAATATAGTTTTTCAACAGATCCAAATTTAAAAGGCGCACCTACGGGTCATGTTTTGCCTGTGCGAGAAGTAAGACTTTCATCTGGCGCTGAATTTATAGTTGTTGTTTGCGGTGAAATCATGACTATGCCAGGTCTTCCTAGAGTTCCTGCGGCAGACTCTATAAAATTAAACGATAAAGGTGAGATTGAAGGATTATTCTAAATTAAGATAATCAAGCCAATTTTCTAATTCTCTCATTCTTGAAATTTTATCTAATTTTTTATTTTCATTTTCTATATGCTCAATATGGCTGTCTATTTCACTTTGATCTTTAAACGCTCCCTTCTCTAACAGCCTTTCTTTTCTAAAAATAATCAAATTGATCATTTTATTATAAGTAATCTCAGGGTGGTATTGAAGACCCCATATATTACAGTTACCAACTTTGAAATTTATCCCTTGAACGTTGTTTATTGAATTTGAAGCTAACAACGTTGAATTTTCTGGCATTTTTACAACTTCATCAAAATTAAATGCTGGTGTATTAAATTTTTGATCTTTATTTTTATAGAGTGGATGATTTAAACCAATTTCATTAATTTCTATATTTGAGGCAATCCCTCTATGAGATCCTTTTGTCGCTTTTTTTACCTCCCCTCCTGCTGCAGTCACAGCTACTTGCATACCCCAACATATTGCTAAAATTTTTTTAATTTTTTTCTGACACTCTTTCATAAATTCAATTTGTCTTTTTATTTCTGGAGTATTGTTATAAATATTTAAACTACTTCCTCCCCAAATAAGGCCGTCATAGCTTTCAAGTGCATCAACATTTTTATCAATATTTTTATCTGAGGAAGGGTTAACCACGTGGGTTTCTAATTTATCTGTAAAATACGCCAAACTATCCTTAAGGCTTTCTGTATGTGTTTGAATTCCAGCTGCAGAAAAACTTTGATTTTCCTCTCGTAAGTTTCCTTCTACTATCAATATTTTTTTCATTAAAATAATTCCCCGGAAATGCTTTTTATATACATTTCTTTTAAATCATTTTGACTTAATTTTTTAGGATTTCCTCCTGTTGATGGATCTTCAAACGCCATTAAAGAAAGTTCATCTAAATCAATATTATTACAATCCATTACATCTGACAATTTATGTGGAATATTTAAATTTTGTCTTAATTCCAAAATCCAATTTAAAAAACTATCAAAATTTTTGTTTAAATTAAGATAATCACAAATCGATATTATTTTATTTTCAATTGAAGGTTTATTAAATGTTAAAACATAAGGCATAAATATTGCGTTAGATAACCCATGGTGAACATTAAATTTACCGTTCACTGGATGGCTCAATGAGTGAATTGCTCCCAGTCCTTTTTGAAATGCAGTCGAGCCCATTGAAGCTGCTGAAAGTAAATCCATTCTAGGCTTTACATCTTTTCCATTTTTAAAAGCTTTAATTAATGAATTTTTAATTAACTTCATTCCTTCTATTGCCATACCATCAGCCATTGGATGATATCCTGGTGCACAAAACGCTTCTAAATTATGAGCTAGTGCGTCCATTCCAGTTGCTGCTGTTAATCTTGGAGATAAATCTAATGTAAGTAAAGGATCTAAAATAACAATTGAAGGTAGCATTTTTGGGTGAAAAATAATTTTTTTTACACCTGTTTCTTTATTAATAATTGCAGATGCTCTACCTGTTTCGGATCCAGTTCCAGCAGTGGTTGGAACTGCAATAATTTTTGAAATTTTAGAACTATCAGCTCTTGTCCAGTAATCACCAATATCTTCAAAATCCCATAACGGAAGAGATTGATTACACATAAATGCTATAGCTTTTCCAACATCTAAACCACTTCCACCTCCTAAAGCTATTACACCATCACAGTCCAGGGTATTATAAACTTTAACACCTTCTTCTATATTTTCTCCAATTGGATTTCCCGTAAAATTAGAAAAAGTAGCTAAATTTTCAAAATTTTTTTTTAATCTCAATATAATATTTTTTATAAGATCTAATTTAATTAAATCCTTGTCTGTTACAAATAATGGGTTTGAAATATTTAACTCTTTACAGGCGAAGGATAAATCTTCAATTCTATTTTCTCCTATCCACATAGTGGTTGGATAATTCCAATTAATACCCATAACAAAATATAATTTTATTTTTTTAAAAATTGTTAGTAAGATATATTTATAAATTTATTAATGATAGGAAAAATTCTATGTCAAAAGTAGCAATCATAGGCGCTGGTCCATGTGGACTTTCAATTCTAAGAGCATTTGAACATTTGGAAAATAAAGGAGAAAAAATTCCAGAAATAGTTTGCTTTGAAAAACAAGAAAGTTGGGGCGGTTTATGGAACTACAACTGGAGAACTGGTTCAGATCAATATGGAGATCCTGTACCAAACAGTATGTACAGATACTTATGGTCTAATGGACCTAAAGAATGTTTAGAATTTGCTGATTATTCTTTTGATGAACATTTTGGAAAACCAATTCCCTCTTTCCCTCCAAGAGAAGTACTACAAGATTATATTTTAGGAAGAGTGAGCAAGGGAAATATAAAAAGTAAGATTAAATTTAATACAAGAGTCACAAACACTGTTTATAAAAATGGTAAGTTTGAAATTAGCTACCAGGACAAAGTAAATAATAAAGTTTTAAATGACAAATTCGATTATGTGGTAGTCTCTACAGGTCATTTTTCTGTGCCTTTTATTCCTGAGTACGAAGGAATGAATTCTTTCCCGGGAAGAATAATGCACTCACATGATTTTAGAGATGCAGAAGAGTTTAGAGAAAAAGATGTAATTGTTCTGGGGAGCAGTTACTCAGCTGAAGATGTAGCCCTACAATGTAATAAATATGGCGCTAAAAGTGTAACAATCGGTTACAGGCATAACCCAATGGGCTTTAAATGGCCAAAAGGCATGAAAGAAGTTCATTACTTAGATAGGTTAGATGGAAAAAAGGCAATATTTAAAGACGGAACAGAACAAAATGCCGATGTAGTTATCTTATGCACTGGATATTTGCATCATTTCCCATTTTTAGATGAAAGTTTAAAATTAAAAACACATAACAGATTATATCCACCAAAACTTTACAAAGGAGTTGTGTGGCAAGATAATCATAAACTTTTATATTTAGGTATGCAGGATCAGTTTCACACATTTAATATGTTTGATTGTCAAGGATGGTATGCAAGAGATATAATCATGGGGAAAATCAAAATGCCTAGTAATGACGAAATAGATAAAGATATTAATAAGTGGGTTTCAATGGAAGAAAAATTAGAAAATCCTGATCAAATGATTGATTTTCAAACAGAGTATACCAAAGAACTTCATGAGATGTCCGATTATCCTAAAATTGATTTTGAATTAATTAGGAAACATTTTAAAG
Source organism: uncultured Pelagibacteraceae bacterium (assembly GCA_902635865.1). GTDB lineage: Bacteria > Pseudomonadota > Alphaproteobacteria > Pelagibacterales > Pelagibacteraceae > Pelagibacter. The sequence goes on from CACPPD010000006.1 coordinate 4,138, forward strand.
AATGGGAACACCATAAGGTAGAGGATATTCTAACTTACAGAAATAAATCGTTTTCATCTCCTGTGACTGGATCAATTGCACCAATTCATCACACACCTTGGGAAAAAGCGATGGATGACTCTATGAAAACTTTTTTAAATAAATAGAAAATTAATATTTTATTTTTAATTTTTTGTTTTTAACAATTGCATCTAATAAAGAGATCATTAACGGAATTTTTTTTTTATTAATTTTTTTAAATACAAAAGGAGCAATTTCTATTGCTAAATCAGCACCTTCTACTGTATCATTTTTCATAAACTTTTTCTTTGCTTGAACAAAAGTATAGCCTTTACCTAGATATTCTCCCATTTTACTATTTCTTCCTCCCATTGCACTTACATATAAATCTCCTAAACCTGCCAGACCATAAACAGTTTCCTTTTTTCCTTTAAAATAATTTGCAAGATATTTCATTTCATCAATTGATTTTCTGAATAAAGCCGATGATGTATTATGCCATTGTCCAGATCCAATTATCATTGAATAAATATTTTTTATTGCAGATAAAAACTCAACTCCATTAACATCTCTACTAAATTCAGTTTGATAATAATTTGTTGAAATTAATTTTCCAATTTTTTTTGCATTATTAATATTTTTATTTGCAACAACAGTGAAGCTTTTAACTTTTCTAGCTAATTCTTTTGCTAAACATGGGCCTTTCAAAACTGAAATATTTAAATTTTTATTATAATTTTTTAATAAGCTAGACATTGAAATTAAATTTCTACCATCTAATTTAAGACCTTTTGTTAATACCAAAATAGGTGATTTATTTTTAATTTTTGATAGATTTTTTCCAATCAAGTCTATTCCTATAGAGCTTATAGCAATTACAATTAAGTCCCATTTGCGATCTAGAATGTCACTTGAAAATTTATTTATTTTTAATTTTTTTGATAAATTAATATTTAATGATGGGTGAATTTTTTTTTTTAAGCTTAATTTTTTTAATAATTGTAAGTTATATGGCTCTGTTAAAGTAACCGAGTGACCATTATCTAACAATGGTATCGAGAAAGCAGATCCCATAGCTCCAGCACCAACAATTAATATTTTTTTCATTTTATCTTTATGCTAAGGTTTTTTTAATTGCTTGCTCCCAACCATGCAATATATGATTTCTTAGTTTTTTGTTAATTTTTGGCTTAAAAGCTTTATCTTTTTTCCATGTATTTTTAATTTGATTTAATGATTTGAATTCTCCTACTTGATAACCTGCAAACAAAGCTGCTCCGAGAGCAGTGGTTTCTAAGACTTTAGGTCGAATTACTTTTAAATTAATTACATCTGCCAAAAATTGTGAAAACCAATTATTAGCTACCATACCCCCATCAATCTTTACTATCCTGGGCTTTAAACCATCTTTATTCATTGAATTAAATAAATCATAACTTTGATAAGCAACAGACTCGACGGTTGCTCTAACCAAAGTTTTCCAATCACTATCTCTCGTAAGTCCTGTTATTAAACCTCTTGCATCAGGCCTCCAATAAGGTGCGCCTATTCCACTAAAAGCTGGGACAACATAAACTTCATTATTGCTTTTTGTTGATTTAGCTATTTTTTCAGTTTCATAAGCATTGTTTATTAATTTAATTTTATCCCTTAACCATTGTACGCCCGCTCCTGCTATGAAAATAGATCCTTCAAGAGCATAGGTAGTCTTATTATTCAATCGATAACAAATTGTCGTTAATAACTTATTTTTTGAATTAATTTTTTTTGATCCAGTGTTCATTATTATAAATGCACCAGTACCATAAGTACTCTTTATAGATCCTTTTTCAAAACAAGCTTGTCCTACAGCAGCTGCTTGTTGGTCTCCTAAAACAGCTGAAATGGGTATTTCTTTTCCTGTAACTCTTTTGTCTGTTTTTCCAAAATTATCTGCGGAATTTTTAACCTCTGGCAAGATACCCATTGGAATGTTTAATTTCTGTAATATTTGATTATCCCATTTATTCTTATTTATATTAAACAACATTGTTCTACTTGCATTGGTAGCTTCGGTTAAATGCTGTTTACCTTTGGTTAATTTCCAGATTAAGAAGGTATCTACCGTACCAAACAATAAATTATTATTTTTGAGTAACTTTTTTGAAACTTTTACATTATCTAAAATCCATTTTATTTTAGTGGCAGAAAAATAAGGATCTATAAATAATCCTGTTTTTTTTCTAAAATTATTTTCATAATTTTTATTCTTAAGAGATTTACAATATTCATGGGTTCTTCTATCTTGCCATACAATTGCATTATAAATAGGTTTTCCAGTTTTTTTATTCCACAAAATTGTAGTTTCTCTTTGATTCGTAATTCCAATTGTAAGTATATGACCTTTTAAACTTTTAGCTTTTTTAATTACTTGTTTTAATGCTTTAAGTGTTGTCAACCAAATTTCATTTGGATTGTGCTCTACCCAACCATTTCTTGGAAAGTACTGTTTAAACTCGTATTGAGATATAAATTTAATATTACCTTTGGTATCAAAAAGCACTACCCTTGAAGAAGTTGTACCCTGGTCTATCGAGATAATAAATTTTTTCAAAATACTAATCTATGCCAAGATGTTTTTTTCTTTTTCCAACCCAAGTTCTAATCAAATTATCAAAGATCAATCCTATAAACGCAACACAGATACCTAAAGTTAAACCAATTCCTGCTCCATTTTTATCTGAAAGTGCTTTTAAAATGTATTGACCAAGATCTTCTGTTCCAATGAAGGCACCAATTATCACCATAAATAGAGCAAAAACTATTGTTTGATTTAAACCAAGCATCATGTGCGGAAATGCTAATGGAAACTCAATTTTTGTTAATCTTTGAAATTTATTTACACCAGACATCGTTGCGGCTTCGTGTAAGCCAACAGGAACACTTCTAAGTCCTTCTATTGTATATCTAGTTGCAGGAATTGTTGCATAGACAATTACAGCAATTAAAACAGATGTATCTGTTATTCCAAAAAGCATCATTACAGGAATTAAATATACAAATGATGGGAATGTTTGAAATATATCACAAATACCTAGCATAAATGCTGCAGATTTTTTGTTTTGAAAACATAATGTTCCAACTGTAAATCCTATTAAACAAGAAATAACTACACCAAAAGTTGCCATGTATAACGTTACTAGTGCTCTATCCCACCATGGACTTAATGCTATAAATAAAGTCAAAGCAGCAACAACTAATGCTGATCGAACGCCTCCAATTAAATATCCTGCACCAACTGCTAGTACCAATGTAGCAACTGCAGGCATTCTTAAATACAAAGCTCTCATTGGCTGAAGCACATCTTGAATTAACCATGTATTGAATGCTTTAATATACACGAAGAAAGTATCAAAAATCCAATCAACTCCTTTATTCCAAAAATCTGCTGTTGATATTCCTTTATTATGAGGAATTTCAAACAAGTAATTAAAACTACCTTTGAAAATAAAAGTTCCAACATATGCAAGAATTATTCCAATTACGAATGAAGCTGCAAAAAATATTACGTTTTTATTTCTTTGGAAAAATGTCAGATTACCAAAATAATCTGTTTGTTTATTTGCCCATGCCAAAGACATTTTATCCAGTAAAATTGCAATTAAACTAATACATAAACCAGCCTCTAGTGCTAACCCTATATTGAGTTGATTAAGTGCTAACAACAAATTAAATCCTAATCCTTTCGCGCCAATGAACGCAGATATAACTGCCATTGAAAAACAAACCATGATAACTTGGTTAACTCCAATTAAAATATCTCTTCTTGCTGTTGGAATTAGTACCTTGAACATTAATTGCCAATTGGTACAACCACTCATTCTTCCAGCTTCAATAACTTCTGGTGGTATAGCTCTTAAACCTAATATTGTTAATAGTATCATTGGTGGAACCGCAACAACCATAGTAATAATTACAGCAGCATGATCTCCTACTCCAAATAAAACTAGTGCAGGAACTAATACAGCGTATTGTGGCATAGTCTGCATTACTAGAAGAATTGGGTACAATGCTTTTTCAACACGTTTACTTTTGTAAGCTGCAATACCTAGGCCTAAACCAAAAATAAATGAAAGTGGAGCTGCAACAAGTATAAAAGAAAGCGTTTGCATTGATGGTTTCCATTGACCAAATATAGAAATATAGATCATTGTTAAACCTGCAAACAAAGCCAATCCTTTTCCACTTAATTTATAAGATAGTATAGCTGCTCCTGCTGCAACAATGGTCCAAGGTAAACCTGGCAACTCTAACCATGGATAAGCATCAATAAAATCCCAACTTGTAAATGCAACAATAGTTTCTAAACCTCCAAGTAAAATCTCCCTAATTAATTCAATTAAAAAAGTCATAAATGAAGTTAAATTTCTACTTATCTCTAATAATAATGGTCGAGTTTTAAATTCTTGAGTATCTTCGTTCCAAAACTCCATTGGCATCCATTCATTCATTAAGAAAAATAAAGAGTCGTTTATCCAAATAGGCAGCCATCCTAGAAGTGGAGGCAATCTCCAAAATACATCAAAGGCATAATACCTAACCTCTTTACCTAGAAAAAAGTAAACACTTTGGTTTGGATCTTTAACAAATTCAGCCTGCCCTCTTATAAATTTATAAGTTTCTGGAACATCAATTGCAAAACATAAAGCAAAAAATACAATTAATAAAAATAACCATTGAAATAATTTTGGATATCTTTTTAAATACTCCATATTTTAACTACCGTTTTTTCTTCCTCCAAAAACTGTATCTATTATTTTGGAAGGTTTAATTGATCCTACAATATTATTATTTGAGTCAACTACTCCTACTAATTTTTCTTGAGTAAGTATTTTTTCTGCAACATTTTCTATAATTTCATCTTTTGATACTTTTAAATCTCCTAAATTATCTTTACTTGAAGCATCCATTACATCCTCAATAATCAAAACCTTCTCTCTTGGTACTTCCTCAGTAAACTTTCTTACATATTCAGTCGCTGGATTTAGTACGATATTGGCCGGAGTATCTAATTGTTCAATTATACCATCTTTCATGATTGCTATTCGATCAGCTAACTTTAATGCCTCATCAAAATCATGAGTGATGAACATTATGGTTTTCTGTAATTTTTCCTGAAGTCTTAAAAACTCATCTTGCATTTCTTTTCTAATCAATGGATCTAATGCAGAAAAAGGTTCATCTAAAAACCATATATCAGGCTCTACTGCTAATGACCTTGCGATTCCTACTCTTTGTTGTTGTCCGCCTGAAAGTTCTCTTGGAAAATAATTCTCTCTTCCATCTAGTCCAACTAGTTTTACCATTTCCATTGCTCTACTAATACTCTCTTCAGTATTAGTGCCTTTTATCTGAAGCGGAAAAGCAATATTTTCAACAACTGTTTTATGAGGTAACAAAGCAAAGCTTTGAAAAACCATTCCCATTTTATTTCTTCTAAGCTCAATAAGCTCTTTATTATTTAATTCTAATAAATCTTGACCCTCAATAAAAATTTTTCCACCGGTAGCATCCGTTAATCTTGAAATACATCTAAGAAGTGTTGATTTACCTGAACCAGATAAACCCATTACTACTAACATTTCTCCTTTTGCAACTTCAAAAGAAGCATTATTTACTCCAACAATACATCCTCTTTCCTGAAAGGTTTTTGCATCTACATTGCCATTAGACTCTTCAAGCATCTTTTTGGCATTTTCTCCAAAAATTTTATAAACCGACTCACATTTTATTACAGTCTCAGACATAAATTGTTTTAAAGTTATATTAAATTCTATAAAATTAAAATGTTAATAATTGTTGCCTTTCCTTATTAAAAATTTTTAATAAAATAAACTCTAGTATCAATTCCAGTACTTAAAAAACTTAAAGCTTCTCCACTTATAGTAATGCTTTCATCAACACCTACATTATTTCCACTAACTGTAAAACCCGCAAAACATTTGTTTTTTTCTTCATCCCATTTGACAAAAGTCTTATCAATTTTATTTCCATTAATTGTATATAGCTCATGTGCTCTAAAATTTAAGAAATTAGCACCCATTATTGCTCTTTGAGGAATTAGTTTTGTAGCTTTACATACTTGCTCATATACATCATCCGTTAATTTGTAATGATCAGTTCCATCAAATGAAACTAATACACCAGAAGGTAATTTAGATATTAGTTCGCTAAGTTTTTTTTCTTCAGCAATTCTCTCCTCCTCTAACTTCATTCTTTTTACTAAATCATCACCCTGTCCAAAAATTCCATTTAAAATGCTAAAAGATATAATTACTATTAGAGTGATAAATATAAGACCAATAAACTGCTTTAGAGACTCGGGTAAATCTTTTATTTTATTTATATAATTTTCTTTTGACATTATTCTTGTAACTTACCGTTTTTCCAAATACCTGATTTTTGTTTTCCATCTGCCCAAGTAAATGTTCCTTGGCCATTCATAAAACCTTTAGACCACTCTCCTTCATAGGTAGACCCATCAGGAAAAATTAAAGTTCCCTGTCCACTCCATTCACTATTTTTAAATTCCCCTTTGTAGATATAACCATTAGGCCAGGTTTCGACACCTTGACCTTGTTTTTTTGTATTAACCCACTCCCCTTCATAAGTAGTTTTATCGGTGTAAATCCATTTACCAAAACCATTTTCACAGTTACCTTCTTTGCAGCCAGTGCTTCTTGCTAAAACTGATGAGCAGATCAAAAAACTAAAAAATATTATAAGAGAGTATTTTTTCATTAATACATTTTACACATATTGATTTAAAAAAAAATCCCCCCCAACGAAGTTGGGGGAGATATTTAATTTTTAACTAAAATCCTTATTTAGTAAATGCTTGCCAAACTGACTTGTTATCAGCTAACCATTTTTTAGCTGCATCTTCGTGAGTCATTTTGTCAACGTCAACTAAAGCTGCCATTGCACCAATTTGACTTGTAGAGAAAGACATTTTCTTAAATGCTGCTGCTGCTTTAGGATGAGTTTTTGGAAAATCTTCATGAACGGCTTTTTTCAAATAACCATCTGGAGATCCACATTTTCCATCACCACCATCTTCTGGTCTGCAACCAGCAGTATATGGAGGGAAATCAATAAATGTGAAACCAGCACCATCCGTAAAGTTAGGCGTCCAGTTGAAGATTATTGTTCCTCTTCCTTCTTTTTCAGCTGCTGCTAATTCTGCCCAAAGTGCATCAGCACTTCCAGCAAATTTAACCCACCATAAATCACCTAAACCTAGTGCATCAACCCTTTGTGGGATTAAGTCACCATGCCAAGTTTGTGGACCTTCCAACATTCTACCTTTTCCATCTGGTGAATCAGGTGTTGTAAAGTTTTTAGCACAATCTGGATTTTTTAAAGCTGTCCAGTCTGGTAAACCTGGGCATAATCCTTTTTCAGTAACCCAGTTTGGATATCCCATATCCTCAAGAGTTCTTGCTTCATGATCACCCCAATCTAATAAACCACCTTTATCTAAAGCAGTAGTAAAAGATTTACCAAATGCAGATTCCCATACCTCATGAGATATAGTTACATCTCCAATTCTAATTGACTCATAAACTGCTTGTGAGTCAGCGTTAACGTATTTAACGTTATTACCCATACTTTCGAAAATCCCACCAATAACATAAGCCATTACAATTTGACTTGACCAGTTATGAGTTGGGATAACGATAGGCTTCTTGCTATCAGCGTTAGAAATTCCCGAAAAACTTACAACAGAAATCACTAGAGCAGATAGTAATGATATTATTTTTTTCATGTATACCCCTCTATTAATATTAATATTCATTAGTGTATGATAAAACGAATAGGTAGGTAAAGAATTATTAGTTCTAAAAAATATATATATATTTAAACAATAAAAATGATGATAAAAAATATATCAATTTTTAAAAATTAAAATGTTAGGAACAAGTAAAGATATTAAATATCCTGGTTTAAATATTTTACCACCTGGAGTTGAAAGACATGTTGTTAATGGTGGTGCTCTTACTGCTTTTCAAATTTTTCCTGATGATGAATTAGAAATTATTAATAATGAGGGTAATCAAATTTGTGAAATAATTTGTTTTAACAAAGATGGTAAAGCTGATGTTGGAATTTTAAATTTGAAATCAAACAATAAAAAAAATTTCATTAGAAATATTCTTAATGGCAAAGACGAAACAATATTAGCAACAAATTATCAATTGAAAAAAAGAAATTTAAATATTTCAGAATCTAAATCTTCAATCATATTTGATCCCGATACAAAAGCGGGAGAAAGTATGAAATTTAAATCAAAAGATAAATGTTTTGCTATTTTTGCTGCACCAGGCGATGATATGGATATAACAAATCAAAATCCTCCAAGTGATATAACGATTTTTATCAAGAGATTTAAAGTCGTAAATGATAAAGAATTAAATGTAATACCAGATCCAGTATTTGAACCTCTGTATGAAGAAAACATAAATAAAGAAACTTCTATATCTTATCAGGTAAAAGAAGGAGATTATATTCAGATAATTAGTCCAACTGGAAGGCAGTGTTCTGACTTCGTAGCATTTGATACAAAAAAATTAGAAAAAGGGATTGAAAAGGGATTAGACTGGCAAACCACTAGAACATTTATGGGAAATACTTTTCCTGGACCTGGATTACACTCTAAATTTTATGATACAGACCATGAGCCTCTAGTTGAAGTTATAAGAGATACTGTAGGTAAACACGATACTTTTAATCTAGCATGTACATCAAAATATTATGAAGACGCAGGATATTTCGGTCATCCAAATTGTTCAGATAATTTAACTGAAAGTATGTCGAAATACGGTGTTCAGAAACAAAAAGGTTGGCATGCAATTAATTTATTTTTTAACACCTCTGCTGGAGGATTAAATTCTGTTATTTCTGATGAATCTTATTCAAGACCTGGTGACTATGTAATGTTTAAGGCTTTAAAAGATTTAACAATAGGAACAACTGCATGTCCAAGTGATATAGACCCGTGTAATTCATGGAATCCTACTAATATATTTGTTAGAACTTATGACAAAAATAAAGAATTTAGAAAATCATTTGGTTTTAGAATGAAAACAGACTCTGAAAATAAACTTACTAGAAATTCTGGCTTTTATGAAAGAACTTCAAAATTAACTAGAAACTTTGTTGATGCTAGAGGTTTTTGGCTTCCAAATGATTACACTAAACATGGATTAGTTAATGAGTACAATGCTTGCAGAAATGATGCTGTATTAATTGATCTATCATCACTAAGAAAATTTGAAATAATTGGTCCTGATGCTGAAGAGTTAATGAACTACACACTTACAAGAAATATAAAAAAACTTTCTGTTGGACAGGTTGTGTATTCCGCAATGTGTTACGAAAATGGAATGATGTTTGATGATGGTACACTTTTAAAATTAAGTGAAACAGGTTTTAGATGGATATGTGGAGATGAGTATGGTGGAGAATGGCTTAAAGAAATTGCAAAAAAGAAGAATTTTAATGCTATTGTTAAAAACTCTACTGACCAAATTAGTAATGTATCTTTGCAAGGTCCTAAAAGTAGAGGAATTTTAAAAAAAATAATCTTTACGCCACCAACACAGCCTTCGATAGATGAGTTGGGCTGGTTTAGATTTACAATTTGTAGAATAGAAGAACTTCAAGGTATACCTTTAATCGTTTCAAGAACTGGTTATACCGGTGAGCTAGGTTATGAGATATGGTGTCATCCAAAACATGCACCAGAAGTATGGGATAAATTAATGGAAGCTGGAAAAGATGATGGCTTGATACCAGCTGGATTTGCTGCATTAGATAAACTTAGAATTGAAGCAGGATTAATTTTATTTGGAAATGAATTCGATGGACAACAAGATCCTTTTGAAGCTGGCATAGGTTTTGCAGTGCCTTTAAAAACAAAAGAAGAGGATTTTATTGGTAAAGAGGAATTAACTAAACGAAAAGCCAATCCACAAAAAAAACTTGTTGGTTTAGAACTTATAGGAAAAGAAATTGCAGGTCATGGAGACTGTGTTCATATAGGCAGATCACAAGTAGGTATTGTTACTAGTGGATGTTTATCATCAACCTTAAATAAAAATGTTGCTCTGTGCAGAATTGATTTACAGTATTCGGATATAGGTACAGAAGTGGAAGTTGGAAAAATAGATGGACACCAAAAACGAATTAGTGCAAAGGTAGTTGGGTTTCCATTCTATGATCCAACAAAGTCAAGAGTTAGAGCATAAATAAAAATCATGCCTAAAGAAAAAAAAACACTCTTAGATTTTTGGGAAGATCAAATGAGGCAATCCCACACATCAAGCAATTACTTTTTTAGAAAATCACCATCACACTATCATATGATGTTACTGGTAATGTCCGCATATAAAGAAGGTAAAAAATTATCAGTAGAAGAATTAAAAACAAAACTATTCAAGACTTCTCGACCTAAATCAGCTTTAATAATTACAGAGGCTTGCGAAAAAGGATTCTTTAAACTTGTAAAAACTTCAACTGATCAGCGAATTAAAAATATAATGCCTAGTGAATCCTTCGTTCAAGAATTCAACGATTATTTGCTTACTTTAAAAAACATAAGTTATTAGCCAAATTTTTTTAAATAAATTCGAAGTATCTACTTTTTATATATAATTTTTAGTTCTATAAAAAATTATATTAATTGCTCTTGCCTAAAAATAATGTTTTGTCATGACGACATTACCTTCGAAAGCTAAAGTAGTTATTATTGGTGGTGGAATTCATGGACTAAGTACTGCTTGGAAACTTTCAGAAACATACAAAAATCCTGGTGACATAATTGTATTAGAAAAAAAAGACACAGCAGCTGGTGCAAGTGGTATTGCTTGTGGTGTTGTAAGAAATAATTATTTCCAACCAGCAATGAGAGAATTAATGGCTCACTCAGTTTCTGTTTGGGAGAGTGATCCTAAAGCATTTAAATACAATCCAGTTGGTTATATGCAAATATCACCTGAGGTAATGCATGAAGATGTTGCAACTATTTATGAACAACAAAAAGCCATTGGATATGAGTCAGTCTTCATTGAGGGTGAAAAAGATTGTTCAAATTATATGAAGGGTATTTTTGATGATTGGCAGGCACAAGGTATCACTTCTGTACTTCATGAAAAAAAAGGTGGATACGCATTTAACAAAGATTCAATTAAAGCACTTGAAAGCAAATCTACATCAAATGGTGTTCAAGTAATGAAAGGTGTAAAGGTAACAGGATTTAAAAAAGGAAGCAACAGTCAAGCTGTTACAGGAGTAGAAACAGACAAAGGCATAATTGAATGTGAACAAGTTGTTATTGGAGCAGGACCTTGGGCGAGAGATTTTTGGAACATGTTGGAATTACCTAAAACAGCAAACATAAAAGATAAAGATGGAAAAATGCATGAGACTGATATGTGGACATACTGGATGTTACAAGAAGGTGTTATTGGTGTTGAAGCAGATTTCTTGAAAACAAATGATGGAAAACAACCACCTGTAGTTCATGTAGACTCTACTGCTCCATTATATTCAGACAAAACTAAAAAATTATTAACAGATAAAATTTGGGGAATTTATTATAAACCTGATATCGATGGATTAGGTGTTCAAGGTGGTACTTCACCTTACATAGTCAAAAAACATTTTGATCAAGTTAATGTTGATCCTTATGGAATTGAATCTCCTGAGTATCAAACAACTGATGCATTTAGTGAAATGTGGTGTTCAGCTTTAGCACATTGTCAAAAAAGATTTGAAGGTAAATCTGATTTGTATAGAAAAGGACCATCGGGTGGTCTTGGATGCATGACGCCAGACTCTTTTCCAATCTTTGATAGGTTTTTTGAAAACGTTTACATGATTGCAGATGCAAACCATGGATACAAGATGATCGGTGTTGGTGAGCTTGTTGCAAAAGAAATTCTTGGTACTGAAAGTGATTTGTTAAAACCATTTAGATTCAACCGTTACGAGAAGGGAGAACTTCACCCTACTTCGAACAGTCCGTTTCCTTGGAGCTAGACTCTAAGCCTAGACACAAATAAATTTTTCAGCTACGTTTGAATAAATTAAATTCATTGAGGGGTGAAAATGACAGATCTAGAGAAACACGTTAATCAGCCAGGTAGAGCAAAATTAGTTAAAAAAGTCAGAGAAAAAATTAATGAACTTGGCATCACGTATATTTATTATCAATTCATTTCTGTAACAGGTAGAGTTGTTGGTAAAGGTATACCTGCAGATCATTGGGAAAGAACTGCAGAAAAAGGATTTCAATTAGTTTACGGAGCAACTGCAAACTTATTTTTAGATCGTCACAATAATTACATTGGCTATGGTCCAGAAGCTATGGAGCTTGTTGGAATACCAGATCCTGAAACTTTTGTTCAATTACCATGGGATAAAAGAGTTGGAAGAGTATTTGTAACTTGTTTTAGAAATAGAGAAGAAAGAAAAAATCCAGGCGGTCATTTAACTTCAGACTGCAGAGGAAATCTAAGAATTTTTATGGATGAATTTAAGAAAAAACATGGTCTAGAATTAAGAGTTGGTACTGAGCCTGAAATGATGTGGTTAACAAAAAATGAGGATGGTACACCAACTGGAAAAGGTTTTTCTAAACCATTCTGTTATCACATCGATCAGTTTGAATCATTGAGACCAGTATTTATGAAGGTTATTGAGTACGCTAAAGCAATGGGTCTTGATATGATTCAAGGAGACCATGAAGATGCGCCAGGTCAATTAGAATTAAATTGGACCTATGATAACGTTTTAAGGAACGCAGATAGATTATCAACCTACAGACAAATTTGTGCTCAAGTTGCAAGAGAGCATAATTTGATAGCTTGCTTTATGACAAAACCATTTATGGGTGTTTCTGCAAGTGGTTGTCATACAAATATGTCTTTATGGAAAGGTGGAAAAATTAAACTAAACAAACTTGGAAACAAAACACTTCCGGGTGTTGAAGAAGTATTTAGTTATGTTGAAGGTGGAACTAATACTTTTATGCCTGATACTAAGGATATGCAATTACCAGGTAAAATTGGTTTACAATCGATTGCAGGTATCATGAAACACTTACCAGCATTAACGGCTCTTGGATCTTCAACAGTAAACTCTTATAGAAGATTATGGGATCAAGGATTTTGGGCTCCAGTTTACGCTGATTGGGGATATCAAAACAGAACTTGTGGTCTAAGAGTTTCTGCTCCAGGAAGATTTGAGTATAGATCAGTAGACTCGATGCACAATCCATACTTATTAGGTGCTGCTTTATTAAAAGCTTGCGATGAGGGTATAAGTAAGAAAATGAAACCAGCAGCCCCAGAATCTAGAAATATTTATGAAGCTCAAAAAGCTGGTAAAGATGTTAAAAAACTTCCATTAAGTTTGGGTGAAGCTTTGGATAGACTGGCTGAGGATGAGGTCATCAAATCTGCAATGCCAGACGAAATGTATAAAGTTTTCCATTGGTATAAAAATGATGAGTGGGAAAGATTTCTTGGTGCAACAACACAATGGGATCTGGATACTTATCTTGATTGTCTACCGTAGGTTACAGAGATAGATAGAAAGGGTATAAATATATGTGTGGAATAGCAGGTTTAATTCATAGAGGAAAATCCTCAAATGTTGGAAGCGAACTACAAGGGATGCTCCAAGCATTAAAACATAGAGGAGAAGACTCTACAGGATACGCTTTATATGGAGATACAGATGGAAAAAACTTCATTATGCGTTTTAAAGTTGGAGAAAACGTAGGAGAAGGAAGTTCATCGGTTATGGAAGATGTGTCTGTTTATGATGAAAGAAAAAAAATTGTAGACCAAACTCTAAGTGAGATGGGAGCTAAAGTAGTTAAAGAAGAGAGAACTCTTCCTTACTCTCTAAGATATGAGATTGATTATGATACAAAAGATTTGTTAGACTTTTCACAAAGAATTGAAAGTATTCCAGGTGTTGAAATTCTATCTATGGGAAAATCTTTAGAAGTAATTAAAGATCTTGGAAATGCTAAAATGGTATGTGACAGATATAGTTTAGATAAAGTAGTTGGAACACATGCAATCGGTCATGCTAGAATGGCAACTGAGTCAGGTGTAGATATTAAGTCTGCTCATCCTTTCTGGGGATATCCATTTAGTGATGTATCTGTAGTTCATAATGGACAATTAACTAACTATTGGAATAACAGAAGAGTTTTAGAAAACAAAGGAATGAGATTTATGTCTGAGTGTGACTCAGAATTAATCGCAGTTTATATTGCAGAAAAAATGAGACATGGAGCAACTTTAGAAGAAGGAATGAAAGAGTCGTTAATTGGTCTAGATGGAGTTTTCACATACTTTGTTGCAACTAAAGATTCATTAGGTATGGCTAAAGACACAATGGCTGCAAAACCTTTGGTTTTGTATGAATCTGATGATTTAGTAGCAATGGGATCAGAAGAAATTGCAATTAGGTCTGTGTTACCACAAGAAATTGATACATATGATCCATTTGATGGGGAGGTGAAAGTATGGCAAATCTAAAAACTGTGTCGAAAAAATCAAAAGCCCAATCGATGGGTATGCACACTGAGGTATTAACAGGAAGAACTCAACAAAAATTCTTTAATCCTGATGAAGCAGAAAACTTTTATTACTTTGGTACGTACGATGTAGATTTTAATAAAAGAACTGAGCTTGATGTTAAAAACATGACAGCTCCTGAAGCTAATAAAGAAATTGATAACTTAATGAGCCAAGGGTATGGAACAATAGTTATTAAAAACCCACAAGGTAAACACAGTCTTGGAGTTGGTATTTTAAATAAACTGAATTTAATTTTTGAAGGAAGTTTAGGATACTTTGGAATGGGTTCTTGTGATGGTCCAATAGTCAGAATTAACGGAAGAGTTGGATGGTCATGTGCAGAAAACTTAATGGCTGGTAAAGTGGTAATTGAAAAAAATGCTGGATCATGTTTTGGTGCGGCAATTAGAGGTGGAGATTTAATTTGTAAAGGTAGTGTTGGTGCCAGAACTGGAATTGACATGAAAGGTGGAACTATCATTATTGGTGGAGATGCAGGTGCATTCACAGGTTTTATGATGCAAAGAGGGAGAATAATTATCCTGGGAGATGTTGGAATTAACTTGGGTGACTCTATGTATGATGGGACAATTTTCGTAGGTGGAGAAATTGGCTCGTATGGTAGTGATGCTGTAGATTCGGAGTTAACATCAAGTGACCAAGATTGGCTCAAAAGAAAATTAAAGGTTGCTGAGATTGGTGAAAATTTTGATGTAAGTAAAATGAAAAAAATTGTAGCAGGTAAAAAACTTTGGAATTATGATAATTTGGAACCTACAGAAAAGAAGGGAGCAATTTAATGCCTAAGAAAAAAAGTAAAAAAATTAAAAAAAATGGAAAAGGTGTTGGTGGGAAAGCAGATGTCCACGCACACGAAGAAGGAAAAAGAAATAAAAGTTTGTTAGGACATAATGCTATCTTCACTCCTGAAGTAATAGACGACATTCATATAAAAGCTCAATTAGGAAGATACAGAATGCGAGGAATGGCATTAATGAAAAAAATTCCTACTTTTGATGATTTAGTTTTCTTGCCTGGAACACTTACTAGGTTTGTAATTGAAGGTTACAGAGAGAAATGTGAAACAAAGACTGTAATAGGTCCTAGATGTGAAAATCCAATTGAGTTAGATATTCCAGTTTATATTACGGGAATGAGTTTTGGTGCTCTATCTTACGAAGCAAAAACTGCTTTAGCAAGAGGAGCAACTATGGCAGGTAGTGCTACATGTTCAGGTGAAGGTGGAATGATACCTGATGAAAGAAGATATTCTGAAAAATGGTATTACCAATGTATTCAATCAAGATATGGTTTTAACCCACATCACGCACAATTGGCTGATGGTATTGAGGTATTTATTGGACAAGGTCAAAAAGTTGGAATGGGTGGACATTTAATGGGTCAAAAAGTTACTGACCAAGTTGCAGAGATGAGATCGTTACCATCTGGTATTGACCAAAGATCTCCAGCTAGACACCCTGACTGGTTAGGTCCAGATGATTTAGCTTTAAAAGTAGAAGAGCTCAGACAATTAACAAAAAATAAAGTGCCAATACAATTAAAACTAGGTGCATCTAAAGTTTATGATGACGTGCGTATGGCTGCAAAATGCGATCCTGACTCTATTTACTTAGATGGAATGGAAGGTTCTACTGGAGCTGGCCCACATATCGCTGCTGCAAACACTGGAATTCCAGGTATAGCTGCGATTAGAGAAGCTAGAAGAGCGATCGACGATGTTGGTAAAACTGGAAAAGTAACATTAATTTATGCTGGTGGAGTAAGAGATGGTGCAGACATGGCTAAGGCTTTAGCTCTAGGAGCTGATGCAATCGCTATTGGAACTGGATCAATGATTGCATTGAATTGTAATAAGGACATCCCAGAAGCTGACTTTGAAAAGGAGATGGGTGTAAAAGCGGGTGAATGTTATCACTGCCATACAGGACGTTGCCCAGTTGGTGTTGCTACTCAAGATCCTAAATTAAGAGCAAGATTAAACCCTGATGATGCAGCATTAAGAGTATATAATTATCTTCACTCAATGACTTTAGAGGCTCAGCTTCTAGCGAGAGCTTGTGGTAAAACTAATATTCATTCTTTAGAGCCAGAAGACTTAGCTGCTTTAACATCAGAAGCATCAGCATTAGCTAAAGTTCCATTGGCTGGAACTAACTACACTGTTGGTGTTGATAATTATCATAAAATATAGAGATAACTATGCCAAAGAAAAAAAATAAAAAGGTATCAAAAGCAAAAGAGGTCAAAGGTCAACTAGGTAAAAAAAAAGAGACTGCTAGAGAAAAAATGATTGGTCAGTCTATTGGATACAGATATGACGTTAACCTTTTGCCTGATTATAGCAAAATCACTCCTTTTCTAAAAAAATATATTGAGGCAATGGGATGGGATGATCTTAATTGGCTGGAAGATGTGCATATGGGTTATGAAGAGGATCGACCTGCAGTTTTCTGTAGAAATGCAAATGGTTGGGTTACTATTCCAAGTTCAATAAAGTTACCTAACAACCAACAAGATAGAGATATGATTGCGAGAGAGCTTTTGGTTAAGTTTCAAATGTCTCCAAAACATCCCCTTGTTGATTTGAAAAAAGCTTACTTAAAGTTTTAATATTACAATCAATAGTTGATTATTTTTGTAAATCTAGTGTTCATAACTAGATTTTTTTGATCTCTTTATATTTGTAACGACTCATAAAATTTAATAGGCTTTGAATAAACAAATATGGAGAGAGAATATGACTGATCAGTTAGGTGCTCTTACCACGATATTTACAGAATTTTACTACTGGACAACAGTAGTGCTAATGTTTTTAATTCACGTTGGTTTCTGTATGTATGAGGTTGGAGCTTCAAGATACAAACACCATCAACATACTCTTATGAAAAACACAATGCTGATACCATTGGTAACAGTAACTTGGTTTTTGTTTGGTTGGTGGATTTATTGGGCTTTTCCAACTGGACCTGGATTAGCTCCGTCAATAATGACAGAAAGTACAGGGCTTGTACTAGATGGAGGATTTGGAGGAAATGATCTTGCTAATCCTACAAATGCTCTTATGGCAATCAATCTTAACGACCATATAATGGGTGTGTTCTGGGCAGCATTCCTTTTATTTTCATGGACCGCAGCGTCTATAGTTTCTGGTGCAGTTATTGAAAGAATAACAACTTTTGCATTTGGAGTTTTAGCAATTGCAATAGGATCTGTTTTCTGGTCAATAGATGCGTCATGGGGATGGCACTTTGATGGTTGGATGCTTAAAATCTTAGGTTATCATGATGCATATGCATCGGGTGTAATTCACGCCATTGCTGGTGGATTTGCTTTAGGTGTGCTTATGGTTTTAGGTCCAAGAATTGGAAAATTTTCATCAAGTGGTGAACCAAGAAACATTGGTCCAAGAAATCCTTGGCTAGTAACAATTGGATTGTTCTTAATTTACACTGGA
This sequence comes from uncultured Pelagibacteraceae bacterium, assembly GCA_902635865.1. GTDB lineage: Bacteria > Pseudomonadota > Alphaproteobacteria > Pelagibacterales > Pelagibacteraceae > Pelagibacter. The sequence goes on from CACPPD010000006.1 coordinate 22,252, forward strand.
TTTTGGGGATTTTATGCAGCTTGTAACGTTCCAATATATGATCTTGGCCCAGAGTATGGCATGGAAGGAATATCATTCTGGACAGCAACTAATATCTATTTAACACCCACGACTTTAAGTGGAATTACAATGAACTTTTTGATGTCATTGTCAGGAGGTTTATTAGCCGGATATGTTATTGCTAAAGGTGATCCTTTCTGGACCTACTCAAGTGGACTAGCTGGCATTATATGTGCATCTGCAGGAAACGACCTATATCATCCAATTCAAGCATTAGTTATTGGTATGATCGGAGTTGTTATTGCTTACAAACTTCATTACTGGGTTGAACGAAAGTTCAAAATTGATGATGCTGTTGGAGCAGTAGCTGTACATGGTTATGCTGGTTTTGTAGGTCTTGTAATTTGTGGATTCGTCTTAAACGGTTATCCTTCATCTGGTTACAGTGTTGGAGCTATGTTTGATGGAACAACTTACGCAACAATTAATCCATTAGGACAATTTATTGGAGCAATAATAATGTTCTTTGTTTTAGGATTAATACCTGGCTATATCATCGCTAAAGTTCTTAATGGTATGGGTAAATTAAGAATCCCGCGAGAAGTTGAAATAGCTGGACTTGACTATGAAATGATGGAAAGTGCTAAAGAAGATGAAAAAGCAGTTTCATCAGCAACCAGGTAAAGGAGAAAAATATGGCAACAGTATCAAACTGGATAGATCACCTTAATAAACCAGCTGAAGAAGTTGGCGGATCGGTTTATCCTGGGGCTGGATCTAGTGAATTTATACTAGTTCTTGTGTTAATTGCTGTGTGGATTGGATGGACTGTAATTACAAGCAAATCTGAAAGTGATGAGCTGAATGCATTATCCAGAAAAAGACACAGTGCTAACGACCATAAAAGTAATATTACTGAATGGTAAAATAAAATTTGGGCGCTACAAAATTGTAGCGCCCTTTTTTTAATGATTTAAATGAGTGAAGACAAAAACGAACAACTAAGACCGAGTAAAATGAGAGGTGTAGCTTTTCCAAAAGCAAAGTATGGAGTAATGGTTGCAATTATACTGATAATTGTAGTTAATTTTATTTATTATAAAGAAACTATCTTTTCATTTTTCAAATAATTGTGGTAGCCTTAGAAATGGCTAAAAACTTATTTAAAATAGCAAAACAAAAAAAAATAAAATACTTCTTAATAAGTTTTGTTGATCTTTTTGGTGTGCTTAGATCAAAACTAGTTCCAGTTCATGCTATTAAAGAAATGCAAACTGCTGGAGCAGGATTTGCTGGTTTTGCAGCATGGCTAGATATGTCTCCTGCAGATAGTGATATGTTTGGTATTCCAGACCCAGATAGTCTAATTCAACTACCTTGGAATAAAGAAGTAGGATGGCTTGCATCTGATTTATGGATGGACGGTAAACCTGTAGAAGCTTCCCCAAGAGTAATGTTAAAAAATCAAATAAAGAAATTAAAAAAACAAAATTTAACAATGAAATCAGGTGTTGAATGTGAATACTTTTTAATCTCACCAGATGGAAACTCAATTGCAGATCCGAGAGATACCCAATCTAAACCTTGTTACGACCAATCAGCGTTAATGAGACGATATGATTTAATTAAAGAGATTTGTGATTGCATGATTGAGATGGGATGGGGTCCTTATCAGAATGATCATGAGGATGCTAATGGTCAATTTGAGATGAATTGGGACTATGATGATTGTCTTAAAACAGCAGATAGACATACTTTTTTTAAATATATGGTAAAAACAATAGCTGAAAAACATGGTTTAAGAGCAACCTTTATGCCTAAGCCATTTGAAAACCTGACAGGTAATGGTTGTCATGCCCACATATCAGTTTGGGATGGGAAAAAAAATAAATTTTTAGACAAATCAGACAAACTTGGATTAAGTAAAATGGCTTATAATTTTTTAGGAGGGGTAATTAAAAATGCTTCTTCATTATCCGCTTTTTTTAATCCAACAATTAATAGCTATCGGAGAATTAATGCACCACCAACCAAGTCTGGAGCATCTTGGTCACCAAGTAGTATATCTTATACAGGAAATAACAGAACTCATATGATAAGAATTCCAGATCCTGGAAGGTTTGAATTAAGGTTGATGGATGGATCTGCAAATCCATATTTATTACAAGCAAGTGTGTTAGCAGCAGGGTTGAATGGATTAAAATATAAAATCAATCCAGGTGAACCTTTAAATTGTAACATGTACACAGATTACAAGAAGTACCCTGACTTACCAAAACTACCAAATGAACTTAAAGAGTCACTTGAGCTATTAAAAAATAATAAGGAAATGAATGTTGCTTTTGGAAAAGATACAATCAATAGTTATATAAAACTTAGAAAATCTGAAATTAATGAATTTGATAATAAAGAAAACTTCGATAAGTCCAAACCTGTAACTCAATGGGAAAGACAAAATACTTTAGACTGTTAAAGTGAAGAGTTTAAAAAGTACAAAGAATTGGACACTTACAAAATCTTTAAAAAATAATAATTTTAGTTTTAAAAGAAATTATGTTTTAAGATTTGTCACTTCATTACAATTATCAAATGCTTTTAAATCAATTTCCAGTTGGAAAAATTATAAAGCAACCCCACTATTAAAACTTGATAAATTACAAAAAAATTTAAAACTAAATAATGTTTTTTATAAGGATGAATCTAAAAGATTTCATTTAAAATCATTTAAAGCTTTGGGTGGGGCTTATGCTGTAGAAAAAATATCTAAAGGAAAAAAAAATATAATCATTTCCTCAGCAACTGCTGGTAACCATGGAAGATCTGTCGCGTGGGGTGCAAAAAGATTGGGGTTAAAATGTAAAATCTTTGTTAGTCAATACGTTAGCAACACAAGAGTTAAAGAAATTAAAAAATTTGGTGCTGAAGTAATAAGAGTTAAAGGAGATTATGAAAATTCACTCAACGAGTGTAAGAAATTATCAAAAGAAAATAATTGGAAAATTGTGCAAGACGTTTCAACAAAAAATTACAAACTAGTCCCTCAACTTACCATGGCAGGGTATTCCATAATGATTAAAGAAATTTCTAAACAAACAAATCAATATATAACACATATTTTTTTACAAGCTGGCGTTGGTGGTATGGCTGCTGGTGTAGTTGCTGGTGTTGCAAAATATTTTAAAAGAATTCCAAAGATAATTATTGTTGAGCCTGATAGAGCTGATTGTGTTCTTCAAAGCATAAAACACAATAAATTAAAAAAAATTAAAATTAAAAAGGAGAGCATCATGGGTGGTATGTCATGTAATGAAATGTCATATATTCCTTGGCAAATATTAAAAAAAGCAAGCAATTGTTGTGTGTCTGTAAGTGATCGAAATATTGCTAGAACTGTAGCGATGTTGAAAGACAAAAAACTTAGCAAAAATTCAATAATTGGTGGAGAGTGTTCCGCACCTGGAATTATAGGCCTGTTAGGCGTTTGTAATAATATTAAGACTAAAAAACTTATAGAACTTAACGAAAATTCAAATGTTTTAGTAATAGGATGCGAAGGTAATGCAGATGTAAAACTTTACAAACAACTGTTATCTAAAGGCAGAAGATAAACTCACATGAAAAAAAATGCAATATTTTGGATTAGGGAAGATTTTAGAATTGAACATAATCCTGCACTATCTTTTGCAAGTCAAAATCACGATAATGTTATTGCATTATTTATTTATAATAAAACCGATTTTGATAATAAACGAGAAGCACAAAAATGGTGGCTATATAAATCTTTAGAGGAATTTAAATCAGAATTATTTAAATACAAAATTAATCTTCAAATATTAGAGGGAGACGAGCTCGAAATATTATCAAAAATTAAAAAAAAAGATAATATTTCTGTTTATTGGAATAAAGTATATGAACCAGATGTAATTGCTAAAGGTAAAACAATAAGAGACATTTTTTTAAAAAATGAAGTTGAGTTCAAATATTTTAAAGGAAATATTCTTAATGAGTTCCAAGAAGTAACTAAAAATGATGGTACACCTTTTAAAGTATTCAGTCCATTCTGGAGGAATGCCGAAAAGAAATATCTTGGTCTACCCCCAAGTAAAAATTATGTTGTTAAACAAAAGATTAAATTAATTTCTTTTTTTAAAAATAGTATTGAGCCTAAAAATATTTTACCAAAAAAAAATTGGTATAAAAAATTTGAGAAATATTGGAAGGTTTCTGAAAATGAGTCGAAAAAAGTTCTAAAAAATTTAATTGAAAAAAAAATCAAAGATTATGGAACAGCTAGAGACTATCCTTCAATTGAAGGTACATCAAAAATATCTCCTTATATCAAACATGGTCAAATTCACGTAAGTACAATTTGGCAAAAGTGTAATCAGATTAAATCTAAAGGAATTGGTTACAGAAAATATATCAATGAATTAGGTTGGCGTGAATTTTCACATAGTTTAATTAATTATTTTCCTGAATTCTTGGAGGGCAACTACAGAAAAGAGTTTGATAAATTTCCTTGGGTCAAAAACGAAAAGTTTTTAAAAGCATGGAAATCGGGAATGACAGGTTACCCTATTGTAGATGCTGGGATGAGAGAACTATACGAAACTGGATGGATGCATAACAGAATTCGAATGGTTGTTGGTTCCTTTCTTGTAAAACATTTAAGAATTAATTGGACGGAAGGTGAGAAACATTTCAGAAATTGTCTACTAGATTTTAATAAAGCAAATAATGTTGCTCAATGGCAATGGGTTGCTGGCTGTGGTGCAGATGCAGCACCTTATTTTAGAATATTCAATCCAATACTTCAGGGTGAAAAATTTGATAAAGAAGGAAATTATGTAAAAAAATGGGTTCCTGAACTTAAAAATGTCCCAAATAAATTTATTCATAAACCATGGGAAATGGAATTAAAGTATCAACAAGCTATAAAAACAATTATTGGCAAAGATTACCCGAACCCTATTGTTGTTCATGAAAAAGCTAGAGCTGCAGCTCTTGAAGCGTTTCAATCTTTGAAGAAAAAATAAATATAATTTTATTCTCCAATAAAATGATGAATTATAGTTCTTTTTTGAAACTCTAACCTGTGTTCAAATAAATATAAGCCCTGCCAAGTTCCAAGCAACAATTCACTATCTTTCACACTTAGAGAAATTTGATTATTTGTTAAAGTGGATTTAATATGTGCAGGCATATCATCTTTTCCCTCCGTAGTATGAACATACAGTTTGTTATCCATAGGAGCTAATTTATCAAAATAATTTATTAGATCTGTTAGTACATCTGGATCTGCATTTTCTTGTACAATTAAAGAGGCACTCGTGTGCTGAATACTTAAATTAAGAATACCATTTTTAAAGTTATTTTGACCAATCCAATGAATTGTGTCATTAGTAAATTCATATAACTTTTGACCATTAGTCTTAATTTGAAGATTGTAAAATTCTTGTTTCATTAATTATACTCCTTCGATGTAAGCTCATACAAACGGCTAATGGTTCGTTTAAATGGTTTTTCTAACAATCTTGATGAGGTAAATTTATATAAATTTATATCAGATGTAACTGCTAATGAAATATTTTTATCATAAATTACATCTAACAAAGTGATAAAACGTTGTTGTTGATTTGAATTTACATCATTAAATTTAGGTATTTGATCTATTACCATAAATTTACAGTTTTTAACTATTTCTAAATAATCTTCTGCTCCTAAATTTTGATCACAAAGTTGATTAAAGTCACATCTAACAATTCCCTCATAAAAGTTTTCTATTTTCAATTCTCTTCCCCTAACATTAATTGTTATTGAAGATTGTTTTTTATCTTTTGTTATGGTTCTAAAGAATTTATTAATCTTAAAATTAGTTTCTTGATTAAGTGGAAAAAAATATCTTTGATTTTTATTATCATTAGATTTTCTATAATCATCCTCAATTTTTAATTCATACTCGATGGATTGATCTTCCATTATTTTTATAAAAGGTATAAATTGTTCACGTTGAAGACCTTCTTTATAAAGTTCTAAAATTTTAGTATTTGAAGTAAGAATAATTTTAATATCTTCTTTAAATATTTGTTCAAATAGTTTTCCTAAAATCATTGCATCAACAATGTTTGTTACTTGGAACTCATCTAAATAAACTAATGAAGCTTTTGATTTTAAATTTTTAACAAATTGATTGATTACATTTTCTTCATTTTTTTCTTTTTGCTCGTGGACAAAATCATGAAAACCTAACATAAATTCATTAAAATGCTTTTTTAATTTTTTTTCTTCAACATGATCATAAAAGAAGTTTAAAATCATTGTTTTACCAACCCCTACTCCGCCATATAAATAAAATCCTTTTTCTAATTTTTGTTTAGAAAATAATTTTAAAAAGAATGATTTGTAATTACTGTAATGGAAATTTTCTAATTTTTTAATTACTTTGATTTGATTAGGATTAACTTCTAGATTTTGATTTTCACAATAAGATATAAATTCTTTTTCAAATTTTTTTGGCATCAATTTTTTTTAGTTTTAAAATCAATACCATACTCTGATCTTGGTCCTTTCCTTAAACCAAATGGGCCTGAAATAAACAAAGTTAATGGTTTCGTGCCTGGTTCTAAATCTACTCTATGTAAATTGTTTGCTGATCTAAAACCAATATATCCTGGTGGACGCCAAAACTTTCCAGTGCTTAATGTTTCCCAATAACCCCCTCTTAAAATAATAGTTATATAAGGAAATGTATGGTTATGAACTCCCTCCCCATGATCATTTGCTAACATTTCATGAATTAATATATTAAAAGGAAACCACTTTGGTCGATGCCTCATCAAAACGTAGTAACGATTCATCCAAGGCTTTGCCTCATTAAAATTAGGATGTGAAGGTCCTCTATCTAATACAACTTTTTTTCTGCCAATTTTTTCTAAAAATTTTAAGAACATGTTTAGTTATATTGTACAATTGAACCATTTCTTACTACATATAAATTTTTGTTAAATATAAACGGTTCAGATATTAATCCACTAGAAACTTTTTCAATTTTTATTATTTTTCCATTTTCAATACTAACTACAATCATTTTACCGTCAGAGTTTGTTAAAAATAAATTTTTATACCCAATTACAAAACCAATTGGATAAATTTTTTTTCTTTTTTTATCTTTATAATTCAGAAATAGATCTGTAATTCGAACTATATTGCCTTTATTTTTATCAATCACATATAAATAACCTTCATTAGAGATTGTAAAAATTAGATTTCCAACCAAAATAGGTTTTACATTAGAATTAACTTCATTTATCCAGTTTGCTGTTCCTGTTTTTAAATCAATAGAATAAAATTGATTTTTATTATTTGAAAAAAATACAGAGTTTCCATCTGTTACTAGTTGAGAAGTCTTAAAGTTAAAAGTTTCATTTATTATCGAGCTGCTCTGAGTAGGTAGTTGCCATGTAATTAAACCTGTTTCAATATCTACAGCTGTAATATCTCCTATAGAATTATTAAAAATAACATTATTGTTTAAAATAATTAAAGAATATTTAATATTTGAAATTGTAAATGAGTCTTCTGTTTGTAAATTCCAACATTCAGAACCATCTTTAATTTTAAAACATCTCAATGTATTTTTATAATCGATAACAAATATTTTATCTTTATGCTTTTTAATATTTGAGTTAAACGGATAATTATTATTTTTTGACCAATTTAATTTTCCAGTACTAATATTCACAGAATAATATTTTGCTATACTATCAGTTACTAAAAGATTTTGGTCATCTAATAAAAAATTAAGTTTTGGTTTTAATTTTTTTTCAGCTTTTGAATAATAATTTTTTTTCCAAATAATTTTTTGATTATTATCATACCTAATAATTGAACCTTTTTTATCAAAAAATATTATTCCATTGTTCAAAAAAATCGGCTCAGAAACTAATTGATTTATTTCTTCTAGTTTTGAAAATTTGAAGCTACCAATCTTGTTTAATTCACCTTTGTAATTTTGTGAACCTAAGTCATTTTGATTATCATTTTTTTTATTATTTATTTTTATTGATGATAGATCTAATTTTAAATCTTTATTAAATTCTGAAATACTTACATTTTCTTCTGCAGAAATTTTTGTTATTTTTTTATTTGTTTCTAGTTTATTTTCTGTATCTTTCCAAATTCTAGAGTTTTCGTTAAATGAACAGTTATTCAGAAAAAATAATGCAATGAAAATAAAAATTAATTTATTCACCTAAATCTCTGTTTAATCTTTTCTCTGCTTGAATTTTTATATCTGGATTTGGATTTTCTTGAGCTATTATTTGATTGAAAAATTCTTTTGCTTTTTGTTTTTGATTATTTGCATAAAAATATTCTGCCATTAAATATAAAGAATGTGATTTCCAGACACTTTTTGAATTGATCAGAGGATTTAACATATTTAGAAGATCACCTTCTTGAGCATTATCTGCATTGTAGAGTGCCTTCTTGTATATAATTAAGTTTTTAATCTCATCCTCTAATGAAGTATCATTGATCAGTATATCAAACAATGAGTTGATTTTGGGCTGTTCAGCTACAAGATTATTATCAATTATAAAATAAAGTGATAGAGGTGAATAAGTTGGATCTTTCTTGTTAATGATTTCAATCAGATTGTTAGTTGTTTTTTCTTTGGTTTTTTCTGAATAATCAATAATTATTGAATTATAATTATCTGAGATATTTTGTTTTTTATTAAATAAATATTTATCATAACTAAAAACACCTGCTATAATTATTACTAAAATAATTACACACAATATTATTTTATTTTTATTATTTACAAAAAAATTTTTAATTTTTTCGTTTCTAGTATTAGAGTTTATAATTGATAAATCTTCATCCATGACTAAATCATATTTCTCAAAACGTACTGCAGAATACCTCCATTTTTATAATACTCTAATTCATTTTTTGTATCAATTCTGCATAAGGTTTTAATTTTCTTAATTTCGCCCGATACATATTTAATTTCTACAGTTACCTCTTCAGATGGATTAAGGCCCTTTTCTAAATCCATAATACTAATCAATTCAGAGCCAATTAATTTAAGATTTTTTCTATTAACATCATTAATGAACTGTAAAGGCAAAATTCCCATTCCAATCAAATTAGATCTATGAATTCTTTCAAAGCTCTCAGCAATGACTGCTTTTATACCTAATAATTTTGTGCCTTTGGCGGCCCAATCTCTAGAAGATCCAGTTCCATATTCTTTTCCACCAATTACAACTAAATTGGTACCTCTTTTTTTATATTCAACCACGGCATCGTAAATAGGAAGAACTTTTTCTTCTGGATATAACTTTGTAAAACCGCCTTCTGTGCCAGGCGCCATCTCATTTCTGATTCTTATATTTGCAAAAGTTCCTCTCATCATAACCTCATGATTTCCTCTTCTTGAACCGTAAGAGTTAAAATCTTTTGGCAAAATCTGATGTTTCATAAAATATTCACCTGTTGGACTATCTTTTTGAATACTGCCAGCTGGTGATATATGGTCTGTTGTTACCATGTCCCCTAAAATTAATAATGGTCTTGCATCCTTTATTTCTTTAAATCCTTCTGGTTCATCAGATAGAGAGTCAAAGAATGGAGGTTTTTTTACATATGTTGAACCCTCATCCCAATTGTAGATGCTGCTTTTATCAGTTTTAATTTTTTGCCATTGAGTTGGGCCCTCGGATACATTTGAATATCTTTGTATAAACATCTCTGCATTAAGTGAGTCTTTTAAAGTTTCTTCTATCTCTTTATTGGAGGGCCAAATATCCTTTAAAAATACTTCTTTACCATCTTTATCTTTTCCTAGTGGATCTTTATATAAATCAACTTCCATATGTCCAGCTATTGCATATGCAACAACTAGTGGAGGTGAAGCTAGATAGTTAGCTTTTATATGCGGTGAAATTCTTCCCTCGAAATTTCTATTTCCTGATAAAACTGAAACTGCATAAATATTTTCTTTTTGGATTGCTTCAATAATATTTTCTGGAAGCGGTCCTGAATTTCCAATACAAGTTGTGCAGCCATAACCAACTAAATTAAAGCCAAGCTGATCCAAATATGTGTTTAATCCAGCTTTTGCCAAATAGTCTGTAACTACTTGAGATCCAGGTGCTAAAGAGGTTTTTACCCATGGTTTAACTTGTAAACCTTTTTCAATTGCCTTTTTTGCCAAAAGTCCTGCTCCAATCAAAACATTTGGATTTGAAGTATTTGTGCACGAAGTAATTGCAGCAATTAATATAGATCCATCTTTAATATTGTAGTCTGTATTAGCTACTTTTGAAACAGATTTTTCATTTTTGCTTGTATCTTCCTGTAATACTTCTTTAAAAGAATTTGATGCATCAGTTAAAAGTACTTTGTCTTGAGGTCTTTTGGGACCTGAAATAGTTGGAACAACTGTAGACATATCTAAAGATATAATGTCAGTAAATTCTAAATCATTACTTGCCCATAATCCTTGTTCCTTAGCATAATTTTCAACTATATTTACAGTATGCAGATCTCTTCCTGAAAATTTTAAATATTTCAAAGTTTCTTCATCTATGGGAAAGAACCCACATGTAGCACCGTATTCTGGTGCCATGTTCGCAATTGTAGCTCTATCAGCAAGTGTTAAATTTTTTAAACCTTCTCCATAAAACTCAACAAACTTTCCAACAACTCCTTTATCTCTTAACATTTTAACAACAGTTAAAACTAAGTCAGTTGCTGTAGTTCCTTCAGGCATTTTATTTTTTATCTCAAAACCAATAACTTCAGGTATTAACATTGATATTGGTTGCCCAAGCATTCCTGCTTCAGCTTCAATTCCACCAACTCCCCATCCTAAGACAGATAATCCATTTACCATTGTAGTGTGGCTATCAGTTCCAACTAAAGTATCAGGAAACAAATAATTGTCTCCTTTGAAATCTTCTGACCACACTACCTTTGATAAATACTCTAGATTTACCTGATGACAAATTCCAGTACCAGGTGGTACAATCCTAAAATTATTAAAAGCTTGTTGTCCCCATTTTAAAAAAGAATACCTTTCTCCATTTCTTTCAAATTCAATATCTACATTTTTTTCAAATGAATCAGCTTTAGCAGACTGATCTACCTGAACTGAATGGTCAATTACAAGATCTACTGCCGATAAAGGATTTATAGTATTAGGATCTTTATTTTTTTCTTTTACAGCTTCTCGCATAGCAGCAAGATCAGCAACTGCTGGGATACCAGTGTAATCCTGAAGGAGTACTCTTGCCGGTCTATAAGCAATTTCAGTTTTAGATTTTTTTGTTTTTAACCAATTTTTTACAGCTTCTATTTGAGACTTTGTAACGCTCAAGTCATCTTCATATCTCAATAAATTTTCTAATAAAACTTTGAGAGATTTAGGAAGTTTACTTATACCATTTAGACCATTTTTTTCAGCCTCAGTTAAAGAGTAATATTTAAAATCCTTACCATCTATTGAAATTTTTTTAAGTGAATTATAAGAATTTTTGTTTCCTGGTTTCATGTTATAAATAAAAAGTTAATATGCTTAATAAAAGAAGCAGTGACATAACATAATTAAAATAATTAATAAATTTCTGATTTGTCGCGAATTTCCTAAAGAATTTACCTAAAAATGTCCATAATGTAATACTGGTTACTGAGACTAACAGAGCCAATAAAACAATTTGAGTCGTATGACTTACAAAATTTTCACCCACTTGAATATATGTTGATACAATTATAATTGAAGCAATTACAGCTTTTGGATTTAAAAACTGAAAAATAAATGTTTCTATAAATTTTACTGGATTTTTATTTTTGTTTTCTTGATTTTTTGAACTAGAAAAAGATATTTTATATGCTAGATAAATTAAGAATAATGTTCCAAGATATTTTAATATTTCCTGTATAAGTGGATAAAGTTTAAAAACATTTATTAAACCTAAAGCTACACATAATAATAAAAAAGGGAAACCAAAAGTCACTCCAATAATGTGTGGAAGAGTTCTAGTAATACCAAAATTGAATCCAGAATAAAATGCTACAAAATTATTTGGCCCCGGGGAATAAGCGGCTACAATTCCAAACAATGTTATAGATAAAATTTCTGGATGCATTATTATGCAATAGGTAAACCATTCTCAGATTTTTGAGATGGATGGACCAAAATTACTTTGCCCTCCTTGTCTATTGAGCCAAGAATAAGTACTTGAGAAACTACACCAGCTATATTTTTTTCTGGAAAATTACAAACACCTATTACTTGTTTTCCTTTAAGATTTTCTTCATTATAATAATGAGTAATTTGGGCAGAAGATTGTCTAATTCCAATTTCATTTCCAAAATCTACTTCAACAACTAAAGAAGGTTTTCTAGCTTTTTCATTTTTTTTTACAGAAATTACTGTACCAACTCTAATATCAACTTTATCAAAAATATCGTAGGTAATTTGTTCTTTCATATAATTAATATATAATGGATGAAAATTATGAGTACAGAAAATAATTCAGAACTTTTATTCAAAAATTCAATAAAAATATTAAGAGATCTAATTAGTTTCAAAACTATTTCAGGAGAGGATAATAACCCTCTAATTGATTATTGTGATAACATTTTAAAAGATCTTGGCGCTTGCTCTTTTAGAACATTTGATGAAGATAAGAAAAGAGTAAATTTATTTGCTACAATTAAGGCAAAAAATACTAGTAATAAAAAACCAATAATTTTATCAGGACATACTGATGTTGTTCCTGTATCAAAAGGCTGGGCAACTGATCCATTCCAGGCAACAATTAAGGACAATAAACTTTTTGGAAGAGGTTCATGTGACATGAAGGGTTTCATTGCATGTACTTTAGCTTTTGCTCCAATTTTTTCAAAGTCAAATCTAGATAGAGATATACATTTCTCATTTACTTTTGACGAAGAAACTGCATGTCAAGGAGCACCTATTCTAATTGAAGAATTAAAAAAAAGAGATATCAAAGATGGAATTTGTATTGTCGGTGAACCAACTAATATGAAAATTATCGATGCTCACAAAGGATGTTATGAGTACACTACTTATTTTAAAGGTTTGGCTGGACATAGTTCAACACCCCATAAAGGTGTAAGTGCAGTTGAATATGCCTCGAGATATGTAAATAAATTAATTGAGTTGAGAGAAAAACTTAAAGAAAGATCACCAAAAGACTCTATATTTGATCCTCCTCATTCTACTTTATCAATTGGAGGTATATTCGGCGGAATAGCTCATAATGTAATTGCAGATAAATGTCACGTTAATTGGGAGACAAGACCAGTAGTAAAAGAAGATGCAATTTTTCTAAACAATGAGTTAGACAAATATGCAAATGAAGTTTTGTTACCAGAAATGAAAAAAGTTTTTCCTAATTCCTCAATTGAAAAAGAAATAATTGGAGAGATAGTTGGCTTTGATAGAGATGAAAACTCAGATGCATGTGAATTAATATCCAGTTTGACTGGAGATAATTCACGCCAAGTAGTTTCATTTGGAACTGAAGCAGGTTTGTTTCAAGAAATAGGTATTAGTACAGTTGTCTGTGGTCCTGGCTCAATTGAACAAGCACATAAAATTGATGAATTTATTATTTTAGATGAACTAAAAAAATGTTTGAAGCTTCTTGATGGTATAAAAGATAAATCTACTGTGAATTAACTCCAACCTCCTACAGCTTTAACTTCTAAGAATTCTTCTAAACCGAACTCCCCTGCTTCACGACCTATTCCAGAATGTTTAAAACCTCCAAATGGAGCATCAACTGCAATACCAGCTCCATTCACATCAACCATTCCAGATCTTAATTTTCTAGCAACTCGTTTTATTTTATCATGATCTTGTGATTGAATATAATTTGTTAATCCATAAGTGGTATCATTTGCAATTTTAATTGCTTCCTCCTCTGTTTCAAATGGTATAACAGATAGAACTGGACCAAAGATTTCTGTTCTGGCTACTTCCATATTGTTATTAACGTCAGCAAATACTGTTGGTTTAACAAAATAACCCTTATCTAGGCCATCTGGTTTTCCTGTCCCTCCAGCAACTAATTTTGCACCCTCATCAATACCTTTTTGAATTAGTGCTTGTATTTTTTTGTATTGATTTTCTGAAATGACAGGACCTATATGCTCTCCTTCTTTTTTTGGATCACCTACCTCAAAATTTTCTGTATATTTTTTTAATTTCTCAATAGCCTCGTTATACATAGATTTTTCAACGAGCATTCTTGTGGGTGCATTACAAGATTGTCCTGAATTTCTAAAACATCTAAAAGCACCTCTTTCTATAGCTTCAGTATCAGCATCTTTAAAAATTATATTTGCCCCTTTGCCTCCTAGCTCTAAACTTACCCTTTTAAAATCTTTTGCAGCGTTTTGTGAAATTAGAGCTCCAGCCCTTGTGGATCCAGTAAAAGAAATCATTTCTATATCTGGATGACTCGTTAAAGCATCACCAGTAGTTGCTCCATCACCATTGACTAAATTAAATACACCTTTTGGAAACTTTACCTCATCCACAATCTCAGCAAGTATCATAGAGGACAAGGGTGCAAGTTCTGATGGTTTTAATACCATTGTACATCCCGCTGCCATAGCAGGCATTACTTTCAAGCAAACTTGATTCATTGGCCAATTCCAAGGTGTAATTAATGCGCAAACACCTTTTGGTTCATAAATTATTCTTTGATTTGGAGCATGTTCACCTAATGGCTTTTCAAACTCAAAATTTTTTAAATATCTTATGAATGATTTAATATGACTTGCTCCTGTACCTGCTTGCAATTTAGATGCAAAATCTTTTGGAGCGCCCATTTCAAGAGTAATGGCATTTGCAATATCTGCCCATCTTTTTTTATAATTTTCGTACAGTTTCTCTAATAATACAATTCTATCTTTCTTGGATGAGAAGGCCCATGACTCATATGCATTTTTTGCTGCTTTTACAGCCATATCAATATCAATTTTATTACCTAAAGTAATAATAGCACAATTTTCTTCTGTAGCAGGATCTATAACTGTAATTTCTTCAGCACTGTTTGGTTTTATCCATTCACCGTTTATATAAAAATTTTTTTTATCTAACATGATAAGACGTTATCCTTTATCTATGATTTTGCAAATAAATTAGTAAGCTCATAAACGATGGTTGCTGCTGCTAAAGAGGTTACCTCGGCATGATCATATGCTGGGGAAACTTCGACTACGTCAGCAGAAACTAAATTTAATCCTGACAAGCCTCTAAGAACATTAACCATTTCTCTTGTTGTCATTCCTGCAATTTCTGGAGTACCAGTTCCTGGAGCAAATGCTGGATCCAAAACATCAATATCAATAGATAGATAAAGTGGATTGTCTCCTACTCTTTTTCTAATCCTTTCAGCAATTTTTTCTGTTCCTTCAGTTTGGAATTCATCGCAGTGAATTATTTTGAAACCAAAACTTTCATCATTTTTAATATCATCTCTGCTATAAAGTGGCCCTCTAATTCCAACATGCATAGAGGCATCATCTAAAAATAGTCCTTCTTCTCTAGCTCTTCTAAATGGAGTACCATGAGTATAGGGTGCTCCAAAATATGTATCCCAAGTATCAAGGTGAGCATCAAAGTGTACCAAAGATACTGGTCCATTATTTTTTTTATTAATGGCTCTTAAAAGAGGTACAGCAATAGTATGGTCTCCTCCCAGACTAATTATACCACCAACCTTATTTAATAAATCAGTTGCACCTACTTCTATTTGTTTAATTGCTTCATCAATACTAAATGGATTGCAAGCAATGTCGCCAGCATCAGCAACTTGCTGAATTTTAAAAGGCTCTACATCATAACTTGGATGATAATTCGTTCGTAAATGTCTTGAAGCTTGCCTAATGCTTTGAGGACCGAATCTTGCTCCAGGTCGATAACTTGTTCCTGCATCAAAAGGAATTCCGACGATTGCAACGTCACAACTTTCTACATCTCTTAATTCAGGAAGTCTTGCAAAAGTGCTTGGTCCAGCAAATCTTGGAACTTTAGTTCCACTAACTGGTTGAATTGGATTTTTGTTTTTTTCTTTTTTCATTTTTAAATAATCTAAGATAATATTATCTCATCTAATTCGTCTATAATAATTTAATGAAAATTTTATTTTTATTTATTCTTATTTTTCATATTTCGCATGCAAATGCTAATGAAATTTATAATCTGATAAAAATTCCAAATTTAGAAATTTATAAATTAAAAAACGATAATAATATTCGTTATTTGAGTGCTAAAGGCAATTTTAAAATTGGTGTAAATAATAACATTTCTTGTGATAAAGTTAATATAAATAATTTAAATTCAAAATTTCCTTTAATTGAAAAAAATCTTAATCGATATAATTCTAATTTTCTTAATAAGATAAAATTAAAATATATTGTATTTTGTGAAAATTTATTCATCTCTGAAATTAATACTGGGGGCATACCAAACCATAAAAACAGGACCTTAATTTTAGATATTAATTTTAACAAAAAATATTTTGAAAGAATGATGCACCATGAAATTTTTCATATGATACAAAACACTCATATTGAATATTTCGATGAGGATAAATTTTCCTCTTTTAATCTAACATCATTTAATTATGCTGAATGTTCAACTTGTTCTGATAGGTTAAATTTAGATCTATATAAAAAAACTGATGGTTTTTTAACAGAATATTCTAAATCTATCCCATCTGAAGATATGGCAGAAATTTTTTCATTTTTAATGACTGATAAAGAAATAATTGAAGATAAAATTAATAATGACAAAATCTTAAATAATAAAGTGAATTTTATAAAATTAAACTTAGCTAAAATAGATAAAAATATTTTATGATTAAAACTATTAAAGCCTCAAAATCAGAAAAAATTTTATTTATATTTTTAATTTGTCTTTCAATTTTTGCTTTTACATCTTTTTTTTTATTAAAAAATAAATGTTTTTTTGTAGAAAAAAATAATTTAAATAAACTTAATTTTAATGATCCAGATAATATTGCGGTAATGAATGTTGAGTGTGGAAATGTAATAATTGAACTTTATCCAGATATTTCTCCTAAAGCGGTGGAAAGATTTAAAATTCTAATTGAACAAAAAATGTATGATGGTTCTGCTTTTTATAAAGTTTCAGAAAATACTTTTGTACAAGCTGGAGATATTGAGTATGGAAATATAAATAATTTAGATTATTCTAAAATTGGAAGCGGAAAGTCTGGACTGGGTTTGTTAAAATCAGAACTGAGCAACGATTTTAAATTTACAGAGGGAAGTGTTGGTTTTTCTAGAGAAACAGAATTTAATACAGAAGACAGTGAATTCTTCATTACGTTAAAAGAAATTCCAATTTATCAAGGTGAATATACTCCAATTGGTAAAGTAGTTTATGGTTTAGATATATTAAATAAAATTAAAACAGGAAATAAGGTATTTTATGTTTTAAGACCTGATTATATTAAAACCTTTAGAATGTTTAATTCTAATTAACTAAAGGTTTACCTGTCGATAATGTATGTTTAATTCTTTCTTGAGTTTGTTTTGTTTCTATCAATCTCATAAAAGAGTCTAGTTCTAATTTATACAAATCATCCTCTGATAATACTTTTTCAATAGTGGTTTCTCCACCACTTAAAACGTTTGCAAGCTCAGCTCCAACATGCATACCATGATCTAAAATTACCTTTTCGTTGTATAATTTCTCTAAAACCTTAATCATTTTATCTTTCAACGGCTTTCCAGAAAGCTTAAATTTACACTCTTCTGGAGGAACAAAATCAGTATTTTGATTAATTAAATTTTTTGCTTCCTCAAAAAGGCTATTTCTGTTCATTATTTTTTTATCTTCTGGTCTTAAATACTTTAATGGCTCAGCCTCGATTGGAGATGTAGCTGTTTTAGCATAACCAATAATATCAAAAACTTTTAGTGGGGCATAATCTGGATCTGATTTTGCTTCCTCTGTTTGTGACCATCTCCACAACATTTCTTTACATCCCCCACCTGCTGGAACTAATCCGACAATAGTTTCAACTAATCCAATAACTAAATTTGTGTGTGAGGCAACAAAATTACTTTGAACTAAAACCTCAAAGCCTCCTCCAAGTGTAAGTCCAGAAGGTGCTGACACAACTGGGTACTTAGAGTATTTTAAAGTTTTACAAGTATCTTGAAAATATTTAATAAATTTTTCAATTGATTTAAAATCACCTTTGTCGGCGAAATTCATAGTATAACTTAAATTCACACCTGCTGAAAATTGCATACTTTCATTAATTATTATTAAAGGTTTGTCAGTTGCATTTTTAAGTGCATCCATTGAGTCATAATCTAATGCACAGGCTTTTGTCGTAAACTCAACAATATTAAAATCTTTAAATCGATGAATTTCAGCAGAATTATTTTTATCTACTTTAATTGCTGATGGTCTTATTTTTCCTAAAGTTTGAATATCTGTATAAATTTGTCTTTCTCCATAAAAGTTTTCATCTTTTGTTTTTGATAAATTTTCTAAAAATTTATTATTTTCAAAGTTATCAATTCTTTCAAAGAAATTCTTTACCCCTATAGATCTCAACATTTCAAAAGGACCCATTGCCCAATTAAAACCTAGTCTCATAGCCTCATCAATATCATTGAACTTATCAGTAATTCCTGGAACAAGTGAAGATGCATATTTAATTATTTTTGAAATTACAACCCAAGCATACTCACCAAACTTATCTTTTCGATTAATTAAATTATTAATGTCAACAGTCTCAATTCCTAAATCTATTTTTTTTGTTGCCAAATACTCTCCTGTTTCTAAATTAATTGCTTCTAAAATTTTTTGATCTCCACTTTTATTCATTCTATAAAAGCCACCTTTTCCTTTACGACCTGTGTAGCCTGTCTCAATTAATTTTTTTACTAATGGAATTTCTTTTGCAACAATTTGAAATTCATCTTTATCTGAAAGTTCCTTTATAAAACTTTTTAATACATCAGCCATCAAATCAATTCCAATTAGATCATACAATCCAAATACTCCTGTTTTAGGTATACCCATCGGTCTACCAAAAACTGCGTCTGCTTCTTCTATTGAAAGTTTCATTTTGAATGCTTCCGTCATAGCAACCTGCATAGCATAAACACCAATTCTATTACCTAAAAACCCTGGAGTATCATTGCAAACTATAGCTCCTTTACCAAGATCAACTTCACAAAATTTCTTTAAAGAATTAATTTTATTTAAGTCATTATTTTCGTTTTTAACAATTTCTAACAATCCCATGTATCTGACGGGATTAAAAAAGTGAGTGATACAAAAATCCTTTTTTTCTTGTTCATTTAGTTTTTCTGATAGAACTTTGATTGGAATTGATGATGTATTTGATGAAACTATTGCACCTTTTTTTCTATTCTTAAATATCTTCTCATAAATATTATGTTTAATATCAATTCTTTCTACTACTGCCTCTACCACCCAATCTGCTTCTTTTACTACGTCAAAATTTTCTTCAATATTTCCAACATTAATATTGTTAATTTTTCTTTTATCTATTAGCAAAGGAGGTCTGGATTTATGAATTCTTTCTCTAGCTTTCTCACTAATTTCAGTGGTTAAATCTAAAAGAGTGACTGGTATATCCGCATTACATAAATGGGCTGCTATTCCACTTCCCATTGTTCCAGAACCAATAACTACAACTTTTTTAATTTCCATAGAGAACTCTATATATGAATAATTTATTCTGGTAAATTATCTATTTATTCCTCTTAATCTCTCAGATCTTCTTCTTAATAACTCTGCACTAATTAATATCAAGGTAGATAAAAGAATTAAACAAGTTGCAACTGCAAGAATTGTGGGACTTAGTTGTTCTCTCAAACCAGTCCACATCTGTATTGGAATAGTTGTGTTTTCTAAACCTGCTAAGAATAGTACAACTACAACCTCATCAAAAGATGTTACAAATGCAAAAAGCCCTCCAGATATTACTCCAGGTAATATTAAAGGTAATGTTATCTTCATAAATGTATTAACTGGGTTACTGCCTAAACTTGCAGCAGCTCTCGTAACACTATGATCAAAACCAGAAAGTGTAGCTGTTACTGTTATAACTACAAATGGTGTTCCAAGTATTATATGCGCTAATACTATTCCTGTATGAGTTGCTGCCAAACCAGCTTTTGCCATAAAAAAGAAAATTGCAACACCTGAAATAATTAAAGGAACAATCATGGGCGATATTAAAGTTGCCATTATTAATCCTTTATAAGGCATGTGTCTGCTGCTTAATCCTAAAGCAGCAAGTGTTCCTAAAATAATTGATCCAATAGTTGCAAATATTGCTATTATAAAACTATTTTTTGCAGCTAAACCCCAGGGGTTTTTTGTTCCATAGATCATATCTTTATACCATCTTAGAGAAAATGCATCTGGATCAAGGTTTTTCATTCCTTCAGAAAATACTAAAAATTCTTCTGCATTAAATGATAAAGGAAAAATTACAAATAAAGGTGCAATCAAAAAGAAAAAAACAAAGGTACAAATTGTAAGATAAATATAATGCCATATTCTATATCTAGTTTCTGTATAACTTGGTAATGCCATAATTATCCTAATTTAATGTTATCAACTCCAACCAATTTATTATAAATCCAATAAATAACCAAAACTCCTGTCAAAAGCATTAATCCCATTGCTGATGCAAAACTCCAATCGAGAGTTGTCTTCATATGAAATGCAATTTGATTACTTATTAAAGTTCCTGATGCTCCACCAACTAAAGCTGGGGTTATGTAGTATCCTATCGCTAAAATAAAAACTAATAAACATCCAGCTCCTATTCCTGGAATTGTTAAAGGAAAGTAAACTTTCCAAAAAGCAACGAAAGGTGTTCCACCTAATGATTTTCCTGCTCTCATTAAACTTGGTGATATTGTTTTCATGACACTGTATAAAGGCAGAACCATAAAAGGTAATAATATTTGTGTCATCGCAACGTAAGTTCCAACTTTATTGTACATCATCTCTGGCCTGTTATCGTCTCCAACCAAACCAATCATTACAAAGAAATCGTTTACCAAACCTTGTTGCTGCAACAAAATCATCCAACTTGCAGTTCTTACAAGCAAGGATGTCCAGAATGGGAGTAATACACAAATCATCAACAAGTTGCTGTACTTCATAGGAAGTGTTGCCAGTAAATGAGCTATTGGATAACCCATAAAAAAGCTAAAAAGTGTAACAAAAAATGCTATTTCTAAGGTTCTAAGCCATAAAATTCTATGAATTCTTCTATCCTCTTCTACTTGGGTTATACTGCCATCAGAATCAAAGTACATATCCATGCCTTTCAAATATTTTGCTACAGTATAAGGAGGAGCAGTTCTTTTAATTGCTAGCCAGTATTCAACATTTCTCCATCTTTTATGAAGTTTATTAATTTGTTCTTTTATACTAACACTTTCATCAATTTTTTTTCTTTTAATTTGTCTAAAAAGCTTTTTGGTAATTGTATTAAAACCATTTTTTTCTTTATTTAATCTTTGTCCTAATTTTCCATGTTGTTGATTTTCAGCGAGTAATTTATAGTCTTCATAAAAACTCCGATAAACCTCCTCTGGAGGTAGTTCTTCTAAATTTTCCCATTTTTCCATTGCTTTAAAGGTTTTAGGAAGCATGTTGGTAATCATTTTATCATCAACACTTCTCATAAACATATCGCCTATTGGAAAAATATAAGTGATAACTAAAAATAACAG
>CACPPD010000007.1 GCA_902635865.1 uncultured Pelagibacteraceae bacterium
AACCAAGTTTTAAATCTAAAATTAATTCATTTATTAGTATTTTTTTCTCATAATTAAATAGGCTTTTATTTTTGTCTATTTTGACAATTTTTAAATTATTTTTTCTCATTCTTTACCCATCACATCTGGTGTTTGCCAGTTTAGATTTTGTCCGCTATCAATAGCTAAAACTTGACCAGTAATAGATATATTTTTAATAAAAAAGTCAACAGCATTACATATTTGTTCGACACCAACTTGTCTTTTTAAAGGGGTTGCCAAATATTGCTTTTTGAAATGTTTTTCAGATTGTCTTTGATTTTTTATAGTGGGTCCAGGTGCAATTGCGTTTACTCTTACATTTGGAGCCAAGCTCATAGCGCTAGTTTTTGTGAGAGTATAAAGACCTGTTTTGCTCACAGTATAAGAAAAAAAATATGGAGTTAATTTAAAAACTCTTTGATCTATAATGTTAATAATATTGTTATTTCCTTTCCTCACATTCTTTGCAAATTCTTTAGATAATAATGCTGGTGTTCTTAAATTAGTTCTAAGATGTTGTCCCCAGCTATCTGTTGTAAAATTTTCTAATTTATCATTTTCAAATAAAGATGCATTATTAATTAAACAATCAAAATATTTAAGTTTAGATTTTGCAAATTTTACAATTTTATTTACATCATTTTCTTTACTTAAATCACCTTTGACTAAGTAAACTTTTGTACCTTCATTAGATAACTCTTTTTTTAATTTTTCTGCTTTTAATTTTGATTTGTTATAATGGATTAAGATTTCTATATTAGGACCAGATAATTTTCTTGCAATCGCAGCACCCATTCGAGTTGCCCCACCAGTAATAATTATTTTCCGTGCTTCCATTTTTTATCTCTTTTTTTTGTGACTTTGGTGCCTGGCATACCCATAGTTGACCTGCCTTTTGGGTAAAGTTTATTTTTTACATCATACTGTCTTATTTTTGGATTTAACGTAATTTCTAATTCGGTGCTTTCTAACTTTCTGATTTCATCTCGTATTTTAGCAGCTTCCTCAAATTCTAAATTTGATGCTGCTTCTTTCATTTTTTTATCCAAACCTTTTAGATGTTTTTTAAGATTTCCACCAATATTTGAGCCTTCGCTTATTTTGACGTAGTCTTTCTCATAAACACTTTCTAGAATATCGCTGATATCTTTTTTTACTGATTTTGCATTTATTTTGTGCTTTTTGTTATAAGCTAATTGAATCTTTCTTCTTCTATCAGTTTCTGCAACTGCTTTTTTTATACTTTTTGTCTCTTTGTCGGCATACAAAATAACTTTGCCGTCAACGTTTCGTGCTGCTCTTCCTATTGTTTGAATTAAAGATGTTTCAGATCTAAGAAACCCTTCTTTATCAGCATCTAAAATTCCAACTAACGCGCATTCAGGAATATCTAATCCTTCCCTTAATAAGTTAATTCCAACTAAAACATCAAAGACTCCCATTCTTAAATCTCTCATGATTTCAATTCTCTCTAATGTGTCAATATCTGAGTGTAGGTATCTTACTTTGATGCCGTTCTCATGAAGATATTCAGTTAAATCTTCAGCCATTTTTTTAGTTAGTGTTGTTACCAATACTCTATGATTATTTTCTATAACTCGCTTACATTCATGCATTAAATCATCTACTTGATTTTTTGCAGGTCTTATTTCTACAGGAGGATCAATTAATCCTGTTGGTCTAATTACCTGATCTATAAAATTACCTTTCGTTTGTTCCAACTCCCATGGTCCAGGAGTTGCTGAAACAAATACTGTTTGGGTTCTCATTAAATCCCATTCTTCAAATTTTAATGGTCTATTATCCATACAAGAAGGTAGTCTAAATCCATATTCTGCTAAAGTACTTTTTCTTGACCTATCTCCTTTATACATTCCATTGAGTTGAGGAACTGTAACATGACATTCGTCTACAAAAATTAAAGTATTATCTGGAAAGTATTCAAAAAGAGTAGGGGGCGGCTCTCCGGGTTTTCTTCCAGATAAAAATCTAGAATAGTTTTCAATGCCAGCACAAGAACCAGTAGCCTCAATCATTTCAAGATCAAATTTAGTTCTCTCTTCTAATCTTTGGGCCTCTAATAATTTGTTTTCAGCACGGTGTTTTTTTAAAGTTATTTCTAATTCTTTTTTAATATTAATTACTGCTTGCTCAATTGTAGGTTTCGGGGTGATGTAGTGACTATTTGCATAAACTTTTACCAAACTTAATTCTCTTACTTTGTCACCTGTTAAAGGGTCGAATTCCTCTATTTGCTCTAGCTTATCTCCAAATAAACACAATCTCCAAGCTCTGTCTTCTAAATGTGATGGAAAAATTTCTAAGTATTCTCCTCTTGCTCTAAATGTTCCTCTATAAAAATTTTGATCATTACGCTTATATTGAAGTGCAACTAAGGACTTAATTATTTCTTCTCTATTGTAATCATAATTTTTTTGCAGTGTTAAAGTCATTTTACTGTAAGCTTCAACAGATCCAAGACCATAAATACAAGAAACGCTCGCAACAATTAATACATCATCTCTTTCTAAAAGAGATCTCGTTGCTGAGTGCCTCATCCGATCGATCTGCTCATTAATAGAGGCCTCTTTTTCTATATATGTGTCTGATCTTGGTACATAAGCCTCAGGAGTGTAATAGTCATAGTACGAAACAAAATACTCAACTGCGTTATCTGGAAAAAAAGTTTTCATTTCCCCATAAAGTTGAGCAGCAAGTGTTTTGTTTGGAGCTAAAATTAGGGCAGGTCTGTTGGTAGCTTCAATAACTTTAGCCATTGTAAAAGTTTTTCCAGATCCTGTAACACCAAGTAGAACTTGGTTAAATTGTTCTTTGTTAGCACCATTTACTAATTTTTTTATTGCTTCAGGTTGATCACCAGCAGGTTTAAAACCAGATTTAATTTTGAATTTTTTTCCACCCTCGAGTTTTCCACCTATTTTAGGATTTTTACTCTGAATATCTGTAATTAAATCTTGATAAGTATTTTCCATATATTAAACAACGTAGTAGAATTTATTTATATTTCAATGAGCATAATATCAGACAGTTTAAAGAAGATTAAACCATCACCTACTATTGCTGTCACTCAAAAAGCAAGAGAATTAAAAGCTGCTGGAAAAGATGTTATTGGCCTTGGCGCAGGAGAACCGGATTTTGATACTCCAAATAATATTAAAGAAGCTGCAATAAAAGCAATCAATGAAGGTGATACTAAATACACAGCAGTAGATGGAACACCTGCATTAAAAAAAGCAATTGTAGCAAAATTTAAAAATGAAAATAATTTAGAGTATACCACCGATCAAATTACAGTTGGTGCAGGAGGAAAGCACGTTATCTATAATGCTATGATGGCAACACTAAACGATGGAGATGAGGTAATAATTCCAGCTCCTTATTGGGTGTCTTATCCAGATATAGTTTTATTGGCTGGTGGAAAACCAATTGTAATGGAATGTGACGAAAAACAAGGCTTTAAAATAAATCCATTAGACTTAGAAAAATTCATCACTCCAAAAACAAAATGGATTATTTTAAATTCTCCATCTAATCCAACTGGAGCTTGTTATTCTGAAAAAGATATAAAAGCAATTGCTTCTGTTTTAGAAAAGCACAAGCATATTTATATTTTAAGTGATGATATTTATGAACATGTCACCTATGAAGGGTTTAAATTTTTTACCATTGCTCAAATAGAAAGTTTAAAAGACAGGGTTCTTACAATGAATGGTGTAAGTAAAGCTTACTCAATGACAGGTTGGAGGATAGGGTATGCAGCTGGACCGAAAGATATCGTTAAAGCTATTGCTAAAATTCAATCGCAATCAACAACTAATCCTTCCTCAATTAGTCAAGCAGCATCAGTTGAAGCACTAAGCGGGACACAAGATTTTATAAAAAAAAGAGCCGACTCTTTTCAAGAAAGAAGAGATTTTGTAGTAAAAGCATTAAATGATATTGATGGTATCAATTGTTTAAATCCTGATGGTGCATTTTATGTTTTCCCTAGTTGTAAAGGGTTAATGGGAAAAAAAGATTCTAGTGGCAAAGAAATTAAATCAGACACTGATTTTGTTCAATCTCTTTTAGAGAATAGTGGTGTTGCTGTTGTTCAGGGTTCCGCATTTGGTTTAGAGGGTTTTTTCAGAATTTCATATGCAACTTCATTAGAAAATCTTAAAAAAGCTTTAGAAAAAATTTCCTCTTTTTGTAAAAGTTTAAGTTAATGAAAACAGCCATTGTATTTGGTTCCACTGGATTAATTGGTGGTCATTTAGTTAATCAATTAATTCAAGATAGTTATTACACTAAAATTAAGATTTTCGTTCGTTCACAAACTTCAATTAATAATGAAAAAGTTGAAGTTATAAATATTGATTTTAATAATTTAGGAAATCATAAAACTGAAATTACAGGGGACGATTGTTTTTTTTGTATTGGTACTACAAAACAAAATTCTCCTAATAGAAATGAGTATCAAAAAGTGGAGCTAGATATCCCAAAAGAAATTGGAAAAATTGCAAAAGCTAATTCAGTCAAGTCATTTATTTTTATCTCTTCAATATATGCTAATCCAAATAGTTCAGGGAATTATGTGAAATTTAAAGGTTTAGTTGAAGAAGAATTAAAAAGATTAAACTTCTCTAAATTAGGAATATTAAGACCTTCTTTTTTAATGGGGAAAAGAAAAGAAAACAGAGTGGGTGAAAAAATAGGTATTTTGACTTTTAGCGTATTGTCGCCTTTATTACTTGGACCGTTTAAAAAAATGAGACCTATCAGTTCAAAAATAGTTGCAAAAGCTATGATCAAAATTGCCAAACAAAATTTACAAAAAATTACGTTTGAGTCTGATGAAATTTTAAAATTATAATTAAACCAAACCTAATCTCACAACAGATTTTGCATTCTCCGCCATACAATCTTTTGCAGCTCTAAATTTAAACCCTAATAATTCTTCAGCATAAGAGGGGTCGGTTTGCATTAAAATTCCAAGATCAGGTATCATCATTTTGGCACTTGAGTCTAAATAACTTATCAACTTAACCATGAAATTTGGAAGCTCTTTTTTCGGAAGCTTTTTTGCATAAGCAGGTATTGCTTCAGCTATCAATTGGGATAATTCGACTAATTTTTTTACTTCTTTTCCAACAATTAATCTTCTACCTCCAACTTTATCATTTCCAATACAAGCAACATGTGCTTTTGCAATATCTTTTACATCAGAAATTAGAACAGCAAATTTAGGTGCTCCAGGGAATTTACCAGCCATGAATTGTCTAACATACTCAATTGAAGTACCTCCTTTTTTATCCAGAGCATCACCGAAGACTCCACCAGGACAAATTGTTGTTAATTTATTTTTTAATCCTTTGCTTTCCATTAATTCCCAAGCAACTCTCTCAGCTTTAGTTTTTGATAAGAAATAATCATTTACCCCTTCTACCCAATTTTCATCAGTCCAATCTTGTTCTCCAAATGTATAAGGATTAGTTCTGTTAGGTTTTCTAAACATAGCAACAATAGAAGAAGTTTTAACAATTTGATCCACCCCAGCATTTATCCCTGCATTTAATACCCTTAAAGTACCATCTACTGCAGGAGGTAATAAGCTTTCTCTATTATTTGAAACTTTTATTGGAAAAGGAGATGCAATATGAAATATATATTTACATCCTTTAGCTGCATCATTCCATCCATCATCTTTAACAAGATCTAATTTAATAAAAGATAATTTTTCTATAGGAGCGTATTTACTAATAGTATCTTTGGTTTGTTGAATTAAAGTTTCATTCCTTACTGTTCCTAGGACCTCGTAACCAGAATTTAATAATTCTATTGTTGTGTGTTTTGCTATCCAACCGCTTACTCCAGTTAGCAATACTTTTTCTGACATTTAGCTGTGAGATAGATGTTTTTCTGCTTCAAGAGCTGCCATGCATCCCATACCTGCAGCTGTAACTGCTTGTCTGAAAATTTTGTCTTTTACATCTCCAGCTGCAAAAACTCCAGGCACATTAGTTTCAGTCGAGTCTGCCTTTGTGATTAAGTATCCTTCTTTATCCATTTCCAGTTGATCTTTAAATAGTTGAGTTGCTGGATCATGACCAATAGCAATAAATACACCATCAAGCTTTAATTCTTGAGTTTCATTTGTTTTGACATTTTTTATTTTAATTCCCTTAACATTTTTAGGATCTTTGTCACCTAATACATCTTCAACTACAGAGTCCCAAATAATTTCAATTTTTTTATTTTCCATTAATTTTTTTTGGAGCATTTTTTCAGCCCTTAAACTATCTCTTCTGTGAATTAATTTTACTTTGGATGCAAATTTTGTAAGAAACATTGCCTCTTCAACAGCTGCATTTCCACCTCCAACCACTGCAACTTCTTTATTTTTAAAAAAGAAACCGTCACATGTTGCGCAAGCAGAGACGCCAAATCCTCTAAACTCTTGTTCTGAGTCTAAATTTAACCATCTTGCCTGAGCACCTGTAGAAATTATTATGCTGTCAGCAGTATATTTTTGACCACTATCTCCAGTTGCCTCAAAAGGAGAAGTTTTTAAATTAACATTACTTATGTGATCCTCTATCATTTCTGTACCAACAGCTTTAGCTTGTTCTTTCATTTGATCCATTAACCAAGGACCCTGTATAACCTCTGCAAATCCTGGAAAGTTTTCAACATCAGTTGTAGTTGTTAATTGACCACCTGGCTCAGATCCATGAACTAGAATTGGATTTAACATAGCTCGAGCAGCATAAACTGCAGCTGTGTATCCGGCAGGACCGGATCCAATTATTAACACTTTTGTGTGTTTAGTTGGATTTTGATTCATATGAAAGCTATATAGTGATTAATGACTAAATTAAAAGGTATTTTATTAACTCAAGGCATGCATGGAATGATTAGTCAAGTTGAGGGATTGGCTAAAGCTCTAGAAATTGAATTCACACACCATAAGGTTGAACTAAATAATTTTTGGAATTTGCTACCACCAAAATTTACCCCTGTTTCACAAAATGTTTATAAAAAAATAGATCACTTAGATTTTGATATAATTATCTCTTGTGGAAGAAAAAGTGTAATTCCATCTATTCATTTAAAAAGTATTTCAAATAAAAAAGTATTTAATATTCACATACAAGATCCAAAAGTAGATTTAAATCATTTTGATTTTGTAATAGCCCCTGAACACGATGGAATAAAAGGCTCAAATGTAATTTCCACTAAAGGCGCTATACATTATCTTACCAAAAATGAAATCGAGGAAAATAAGAATTATTTAAACTCGTTTATAAAAAGAGATGATAGAAAAATTTGGTCTTTAATTTTGGGTGGACCTACGAAATATTATGATTACTCAACAAAAAACATGAAACATATCTTTTCAATATTTTATAAATTGTTAAAAAAACATAATTTTCAACTTGTTGTAATTCCATCAATGAGAACACCATTAAATACGATCCACTATGCTAAAGAATTTTTTGGAGAAAATCACACTATTATAATGAATGTTGATAAAAAAGCTTATTTATCAGCACTTGGTTTATCTGAAAATATTGTGGTTACATGTGACTCTAGCTCAATGATATCTGAAGCAGCTTTGACTGGTAAACCCATTTATGTAGCAAATATTTTACCGAAAAGAAACGATAAGAGATTCCAAAATTTTAGAAGTTTATTTAGAGAATTAAATATTATAAGAAATTTGGGAGAAGAAATAGAAAATTGGAACTATGAAAAACTTGATGAAACTAATAGGGTAGCAAAAATATTAAAAAGTAAAATTCAGAGTTAATGTCATTTTTAAATTCAATTATAAATAATTCTAAACAATACAATTTCCCTTTTAATCATTGGGAATATAGCAATGCTTTATCAGAGCAAGCAATTGATGAAATAGTGAAAGCAGATATTCCTGATGTGAGTAAACACTGTCTTAATTACGATGGCACTAGAGCAATAGATGGTGGAGCTGCAGAATTTAGAGAAGGAATAGCATCAGGTGGAAAAGCAATAAAATTTAGATGTTTCATAAATAAAGAGAACTCCACTCAATTTCCAAATTTAGTAAAATTTATAAACGAACTTCAGTCTAAAGAAACATATGAAACAATTTCTAAAATGATAGATAAGGATTTATCAAATTCTTATGTAAGAGTTGAAGTTATATGTGATCGAGAAGGTTTTTGGCTTAAACCTCATTGCGATATAAAAGAAAAACTTATGTCAGGGTTGATATTTGTTAATAAAACAAATGAGTCTGAGGACTTAGGAACAGATTTTTATAATGAAAAATTAGAGAAGGTTAAGACACTTCCTTATAAACATAATTATGGTTATATGTTTACCAGTGGACCAAACACTTGGCATGGAATGGAAAAGAAAAAAATAGTTAAAGAAAGACGATGTATTCAAGTAAACTATGTTACTTTTGAAACCGATTGGAAGGTAAATTCTTAAATATCTTGGAGTGAAGTTACTTCTAGTTTCATAGTTTTTAATGATCTGATCGCTTCCAAACAGGCTTGAGCAGTAGACATATTAGTACAGTATGGGACTTTATTCTTTAATGTTGCTCTTCTTAAAGCTATTGCATCACTCAGTCGGTGTTCACTATTTCCACCTCCAGTGTTTATTACTAGCGCAATTTTTTTTGAGTCTAAAACATCGACTATGTGAGGAGTTCCACTACTAACTTTATTTATAATTTTACATTTCATTCCATGTTTTCGAATATATTCAGCAGTTCCTTTAGTTGCACATAATGTAAATTTAAGTTTTAAAAGATCTTTTGCTAAATCCAATCCTTCGTCTTTATGTGAGTCTTTAAGAGATATGAAAGCCAATCCTTCTTTTGGTAATGAGTTGGCTGCCGCTATTTGACTTTTGGCAAAAGCCATTCCAAAATTTTTATCAAATCCCATAACCTCACCAGTTGATTTCATTTCTGGTCCTAACAACAAGTCACTATTTGGAAATTTATTAAATGGGAATACAGCCTCTTTAACCGCATACATACCTTTGGATCTATCCTTCAAATTGAACTTAGATAATTTTTCACCAGCCATTACTCTTGATGCAATTTTAGCTAGAGGCAAACCTTTTGCTTTTGATACAAAAGGAACTGTTCGACTGGCTCTTGGATTAACTTCAATCACATAAATTTCATCTTTTTTTATTGCAAATTGTATATTCATAAAACCTTTAACATTTAATGCTATTGCTAATTTCTTTGTTTGATTTTCAATTTCTTTAAGAAGGTATGGTTTGATAGATACAGGGGGAAGGCTACATGCTGAATCTCCTGAATGAATTCCAGCCTCCTCGATATGCTGCATAATACCTGCAACATGAACTTTTTTTCCATCTGATATGGCATCCACATCTACTTCCATTGCATGATCGATAAATTTATCAATTAAAATTGGATTTTCTTCTGCAGCTTTAAATGCTTCCTCAACAAATTTTTTAAGTTGATTTTTTTCATGAACAATTTCCATTGCTCTTCCGCCCAAAACATAAGACGGCCTCACCATTAATGGTAATCCAATTTTATCTGCAATTTTTATTGCCTGGTTGAATGTCTTTGCAATTCCACTCTCTGCTTGTTTGAGTTTTAATTTATTTAATAAATTTCTAAATCGGTCTCTATCTTCTGCTAAATCAATAGAGGTATATTGCGTTCCTAAAATTGGAAGTTTATTATCGTGTAAAAATTTAGCAAGTTTAATTGGAGTTTGGCCACCAAACTGGGCTATTACTCCTATCAGATTTCCTTTTTCTTGTTCTTTTTTTATTATATTAAATACGTACTCTTCTTTTAAAGGCTCAAAGTATAATCGATTACTTGTGTCATAATCTGTTGATACTGTTTCAGGGTTACAGTTTACCATTATTGTTTCAAAACCAGCGTCTTTTAATGAAAAACTAGCCTGACAACAGCAATAATCAAACTCAATTCCTTGACCAATTCTATTTGGTCCTCCTCCAAGAATAATTATTTTTTTCTTATTAGATGGATCAGCTTCACATTCAGAATTAATTGAAAAATTTCTTTGATACGTTGAATACATATAAGGTGTAAAAGATTTGAATTCTGCTGCACAAGTATCAACTTTTTTATAAACCGGAAGTATTTTAAGTGCTGATCTTTTTCTTCTAACAATGTTCTCAGAGGTTTTGGTTAATTCTGAAAGTTTTTTATCTGAAAATCCAATTGATTTAATCCTATTAAATTCAGCAAAATCTTTAGGAAGCCCTTTGTTTTTGATCTGTTTTTCACAATCAACTATTTCTTTAATTTGTTCTAAAAACCAAGGGTCTATTTTTGATAAATTGTAAATTTTCTTTAAATCTATTTTTCTTCTAATTGCTTCAGCGACTAGCAATATCTTATTTGGAATAGTTTGCTTAAGTTTTTTCTCGATCTGTTTTTTATTTAAATCAAAAATTCTATCTAAACCAGAAAAACCAGTCTCTAGAGAAACTAAAGCCTTTTGTAGAGACTCTTTAAAGTTTCTTCCGATTGCCATTGCTTCACCTACTGACTTCATTGACGTCCCTAAAGTTGCAGGTGAAGTAGAAAATTTTTCAAATGTAAATCTAGGAATTTTAGTTACAACATAATCTATACTTGGTTCAAATGATGCTGGTGTAACTTTAGTTATTTCATTTTTTAATTCATCTAGAGTATAACCAACTGCTAATTTTGCAGCAACTTTTGCAATAGGAAATCCAGTTGCTTTTGACGCAAGTGCTGATGATCTTGATACACGTGGGTTCATCTCAATAACAACCATTCGACCATTTTTAGGGTTGATAGCAAACTGAACATTTGATCCTCCAGTTTCAACACCAATTTTTCTCAAACATGCAATAGATGCATTTCTCATCACTTGGTATTCTTTATCTGTAAGAGTAAGAGCTGGTGCAATTGTTACAGAGTCACCAGTATGAATTCCCATAGGATCTATATTTTCAATTGAGCAAATAATTATACAGTTATCTTTCTTATCTCTTACCACCTCCATCTCAAATTCTTTCCAGCCTTCCAAACATTCTTCTACAAGAACTTGGCTTACTGGAGACTCATGCAATCCATTTTTAACTATCCTAAAATAATCTTTTTTAGTTTTAGCTATTCCACCACCAAGTCCTCCAAGTGTAAAAGCAGGTCTTATGATTGCTGGTAATCCAATTTTTTTTAATACTATTGATGCTTGATTATTATTATTGATGATTTCAGACTTTGGCAAATCTAAACCAATATCAATCATATTTTTTCTAAATTTCTTTCTGTCTTCCGCATTTGAAATTGCCTTTGAATTCGCTCCGATCAATTCTATTTTATATTTTTTTAAAACTCCTTTTTTCTCAGCTTCCATTGCAAGATTAAGAGCAGTTTGACCACCCATAGTTGGTAGAATTGCGTCTGGCTTTTCCTTTTTGACGATTTTTTCTAGTACGCCTAATGTAATTGGCTCAATGTAAGTTTTATCTGCAACATCTGGATCCGTCATAATAGTTGCAGGATTTGAATTTATTAAAACTACTTTATAACCTTCGTCTTTTAGAGCTTTACATGCTTGCGTTCCTGAATAATCAAATTCACATGCTTGTCCTATAATTATTGGACCGGCACCCACAACTAAAATTTTTTTAATATCTCTTCTTTTTGGCATTTTTTTTCATGTTGTTAATAAATTCTTGAAATAAATACACACTATCCTGAGGTCCCGGATTAGACTCCGGATGATACTGAACTGAGAATATTGGTTTATTTTTGAGCTTTATTCCCTCAATGGTATTATCAAAAAGAGATTTATGAGTAACTTCAATTTTTTTTGGTAAAGTTTCTTCTACTACTACAAATCCGTGATTTTGACTGGTAATTTCAACTTTGTCATGAACTAAATTTTTAACAGGATGGTTTGCACCTCTGTGTCCTAACTTCATTTTTTTTGTTTTGCCACCTA
Organism: uncultured Pelagibacteraceae bacterium; assembly: GCA_902635865.1. Lineage (GTDB taxonomy): Bacteria > Pseudomonadota > Alphaproteobacteria > Pelagibacterales > Pelagibacteraceae > Pelagibacter. The sequence goes on from CACPPD010000007.1 coordinate 12,015, forward strand.
AAGCTAATGCCAAAATCTGATGACCCAAACAAATACCAAATATAGGTAAATTGTTTTTTATAAGTTCATTAATTATAGCGATTGAATACTTTCCTGTTGCAGCTGGGTCCCCCGGTCCATTGGATAAAAAAATTCCATTTGGTTTCAAATTTAGTATTTTTTGAGCATTTGTTTTACAAGAAACAACTGTAACCTTACAGTTGAAGTCAGAGAAATATCTTAATATATTTTTTTTTATTCCATAATCAACTGCAACTACATGAAATAAATTTTTATTATTCTTTTTATATCCTGTCTCTTTTTTCCAGGTTTGAAGGCCTCTCCAAGTATAATTTTTCTTAGTTGAAACTATTTGTGCAAGATCTAAATTTTTTAATCCACTCCATTTAATTGTGTTTTTAGTTAGTTTACTAATATTAAACTTTCCATTTTTTGAATAAGATATTGTTCCCTTAGGCGCCCCTTTATCTCTTATGAAGTTTGTAAGGCTTCTGGTGTCTAAGCCAGTAATTCCAACAATTTTGTTTTTCTTTAGCCAAGCGTCTAAATGTAGAAAAGATCTATAGTTTGAGGGCGAGGTTATTTCTGAGTTAATTATTACTCCTTTTGCCCATATTTTATCAGACTCATGATCTTCTTTATTGGTCCCAACATTTCCAATATGAGGAAAGGTAAAGTTGATAATTTGACCGGCATATGAAGGATCAGAAATGATTTCTTGATATCCTGTTAATGATGTATTAAAGCAAACCTCGCCTGTAGCCTCTCCTTGGTATCCAATTCCAATTCCTTTAAATACCTTTTTGTTTTCAAGAACTAAAACGCCTGTATTGATTTGTGATTTTGTTTTTGAGTTAGTTTTTTTTGCTTTTTTCTTCAATTACAACTCATGAGTTAAAGGTTAATACAATAATTGCTCTATTATCGCAACAGAGATGTAATATAAAAATGTAAAAAAACAATTTTTCTTTTGAAGAATTTTTTCTTTAAAGTAGATTAAAAAATTATGTCATTAAAACAGACTATTGAAAACGAATATAAAAATGCTCTAAAATCTAAAGATAAAAATAAAATATCAACCTATAGGTTAATATTATCTTCTATTAAGGATTTGGACATTGTTAACAGATCAGGACCCAATAAAAAGGAGACTGATGATGAGGATATTAAGAAACTTTTAAAAAAAATGGTTAAGCAGCGAGTCGAATCAATCGATATTTATAAAAAAAATAATAGGACAGATCTTTTAGAAGTTGAACAAAATGAACATGATGTTTTAACAAGTTTTTTACCGAAGCAACTTAGTGAAGAGGAAACTAAGAAAATTTGCGCAGATGTAATTTCAAAAATTGGAGCGAATTCTTTAAAAGATATGGGTAAAGTTATGGGTGAACTCAAAAAAACTCATGCAGATGAAATTGATTTTTCTAAAGCAGGATCAATGATCAAAGAATTGTTAAATAAATAATGAAATACCCAAAAGAGTATCTTTCTGAAATTAAAAATAGGCTGAAAGTTTCAACGGTAGTATCAAAAACTGTTTCCTTAAAAAAAAGAGGAAAAGAATTTGTAGGTTTATCACCTTTTAAAAATGAAAAAACACCCTCATTTACTGTAAACGATGAAAAAGAATTTTATCATTGTTTTGCAACTTCAGAACACGGAAATATTTTTGATTTCGTGATGAAAACCCAAAATTTAAAATTTGGTGAAGCAGTAAAATATTTAGCTCAAATAGCAGGTATGCAGCCATATATGTTTTCAAAACAAGATGAAGAAAGAGAGAAAAAATGGAATGAGTATAAATCTATTTTTACTAATTATGTAGATTTTTATCATAATGAACTTTTAAAAAATGAAGATTATTCAATTGCTAGAGAATATTTAAAAAATAGATCACTAGGTAAAGATGACGTTAAAAAATTTAAAATAGGATATATAGAAAAAAATCCAAATTTCTTCGAAAAATTAAAAAAAAATTATAGCGAACAAACTTTATTAGAAACTGGTTTGTTCTTTTTAGATGAGAAAAAAAAAATTTATGTCGAAAGATTTAGAGGTCGATTAATATTTCCAATCAATAATATTTCAGGTCAACCAATCGCTTTAGGTGGAAGAATAATTGAAAATTTAGATTATCTAGCAAAATATATAAATTCACCTGAAACAAATTTTTTTAAAAAAGGATCAAATTTATATAATTTAGATTTGGCGAGAAAACTTTCAAATAAAATAGATCACATTTATCTTGTCGAGGGATATATGGATGTCTTAGGTTTAAGCAAAAATGGAATTGATAACGTTGTGGCTAATCTTGGAACATCTTTAACTGACAAGCAAATTTTAACTTTAAATCAATTTTTTGATGATATCATAATATGTTTTGATGGTGATGAAAGTGGATATAAAGCTGCTGTTAGAGCTGCTGAAAATTCAATAAAGGAACTCAAACCAGAAAAACAAATATCATTTTTATTTCTGCCAGATAAAGAAGATCCAGATAGTTATGTAAATAAATATGGTAAGGCTAATTTTATTGATTTTACAAAGCAAAGCAAATTACCAATTCATCAATTTATTTTTAGTCACTATAAAAAACAAACTAAAAATAATCCTTCGTCTATGGCAATCTTTGAGAAAAAACTAAGAGTAATTGCAAACACAATTAAAGATGATTTTATAAAAAAATATGTTTTAGAATACTTTTTAGAAAAAATTGCCGAGCTAACACCACATTCCAATAAAAATAATACAAGATTTTATTCTAAAAAAACAAAATCTTTAGAAAGTACAAAAAACTATTTTAAAGAAAGTCAGTCTTTGACTGGAGTTGAATTAAAGGAGTTTTCATTATTGTATCTGGTCATAAATAAATTAGATTTATTGCAAGCAAATATTCATTTGGTTGAAAATATAAAATTATTTACCGATTTAAATAAAAAAATATTTAAAATGATAATTGAAAAATTAAAATCTGGGTCACAAATCACTATTCACGATCTAAATTTAGATAGTCAATTGACTGAAAAAATAAATAAATTTGCACCAATAAAACACATTCTAAAAAATCAATCTGATGATGACCAAAAAATAATAGAATTATTAGAGGATATCTCTAGAGATTTGATGAATTATGATCTTGATTTTAGGATCCAGGAATTAGAATCGAAGTTTTCAGTTGATATGAGTGAGACCACATTTAATGAGTTAAAAGAGCTCAAAAAAAAGCAGAATCTCAATTAAACTGACTAAATTAGCAATAGATTTTTATATAATTGACATTATATAAGACCTCTAAATTCAAATTATTGTGGAAAGAATTATTACAAAATCATTTGCTAGATTAATGGGTCGTGGGACTCATAGAGGTTTTATAACTCATGAAGAATTGAGCAAATCACTTGGCAAAAGAAATTTATCAGATGAAAACTTGGCACAAGCTTTCATTCATATTTTAAATGAAAATATAACTTTAGTTGAAAAAAAATCTGATTTTAAAGTTTTAAGAAAAAAAGAAAACTCAAGCAAAGAAGAAGGAAAAATAATTGAAAAAAGTGATGATCCAATAAGAATGTATTTGAGAGAGATGGGAGGTGTTGAGCTATTATCTAGGGAAGGCGAAATTGCTATAGCTAAAAGAATAGAAGCTGGAAAAGATGTTATGTTAATTGCACTTTCTCAAAGCCCAATTACTGCGCAACAATTTTTTGAATGGAATGAACAATTACAAAAGAATGAAATTTTAGTTAGGGAAATTATTGATATTGATACTAACTATATGGAAGACGAAACTACAGGCCCGAGTGCAAAACAAAAAAACTCTGGAGAGAGTGACAAAGATGAAAATTCTTCAGATGATGACGATGATTTTAATCCGACTCTTGCTGCCATGGAAACCGAAATTAAGCCTAAGGTTTTAAAAACAGTCAATACTCTTACTAAGGAATACACAAAACTTATAAAATATCAAAAAGAAAAACTTAACTGTGTTTTAAATTCTCAAAATTTTTCAAATTCGAAAGAAAAGGGATATGAAAAAGTTGTAAATGATATTTTAGAAAATATTAAATCATTGCAGTTATCTCCTTCTGTTTTAGAGGAATTGGTTCAGAAGCATTATGTTGAAAATAAAAAAATAATTTCTTTAGAGGGAAATTTATTAAGACTGGCAATGGATCATAAAATATCAAGAAATGAATTTATAAAATTTTATATTGGAAATGAAATAAATCCAAACTTAAAAAAATTTTTAGATACAAATACAATTTGGAAACAATTTTTTACAAAAAATAAAGATGAGTTCAAAAATATTAGAGAAAGATTAGTAGAGATAAGTCATAAACTTGGAATTTCAGTAACGGATTTTAAAAAATTAGTTAGCAGAATTCAAAAAGGAGAAAAAGAGTCTAGAATTGCAAAAAAAGAAATGGTTGAAGCTAATTTAAGACTAGTTATTTCAATAGCAAAAAAATATACGAATAGAGGCCTTCAGTTTTTAGACTTAATCCAAGAAGGAAATATAGGTTTAATGAAAGCTGTAGATAAGTTTGAATATAGAAGAGGATACAAGTTTTCTACATATGCAACATGGTGGATTAGACAAGCTATTACAAGATCAATCGCAGATCAGGCAAGAACAATCAGAATTCCTGTTCATATGATTGAAACAATTAATAAAATTGTTAGAACGCAAAGATTGATCTTAAGCGAATTTGGCAGAGAGGCTACTCCAGAAGAACTAGCTCAAAAACTTAGAATGCCTTTAGATAAAGTAAGAAAAGTATTAAAAATATCAAAAGAGCCAGTATCATTAGAGAAACCAGTAGGTGACGAGGAAGATAGTAGTCTAGGAGATTTTATAGAGGATACCAAAGCTTTAGCACCATTAGAACAGGCCATTAAATCAAATTTGGGAGAGGCAACGACAAAAATATTGTCTACACTTACACCTAGGGAAGAAAGAGTTTTAAGAATGAGATTTGGTGTTGGAATGAATACAGATCATACTCTTGAAGAAGTAGGATTACAATTTTCAGTAACAAGAGAAAGAATTAGACAAATAGAGGCTAAAGCACTTAGAAAATTAAAACATCCAAGTAGATCAAAGCAATTAAAGAGTTTTTTAGAAAGTTAAATTTACAGGGCCGTTAGCTCAATAGTAGAGTACTGCATTGACATTGCAGGGGTAGTTGGAGCGTAACCAACACGGCCCACCATAAGTTATCTTTAATTGATATGTGTTTAAAAATGATATAACTAACTTATATTTTGGGCCTGTAGCTCAGTTGGTTAGAGCAGTACACTCATAATGTATTGGTCCCAGGTTCGAGTCCTGGCGGGCCCACCAATTAAACAAATAATTAATTTTTCGAAAATTTTTGTAGAGTTTCAAATAAAGCGTTTATATCTCCATCGTTAGAATTTAATATCGATGAAAATTCCTCTTTTTGAGTCCTTGCCAAACTTAAACCTTCAATAATTAGATCTCTGATTAATGGATTATCAGGATTTTTGGTATATATCCTCCAATCAATTTTTATTTCTGGTCTTTCAGAGGTCCCAATCAACAAACTATTTACAATAGTATAGTTTTCATTCAAAACTTTCTTACTCTTTACCTCAATTTCAGGATTTGTATATTCAGCTAATCTACTAGAGAAGCTTTTTAAAAAATAAGATTCAAATAATTCAGAGTATAATATTTTTTCATTATCATTTAATTTTTTTCGAGCCGATCCCAATGAATATAGACCAACTCCTTTAATATCTACAGTTTCTTTTGCTATAGCTTTTAATTCATTGATTTTTTCTTTTTTTGATATATTTTTAGACAATATTAGAGATGCCCTGTTGACCGTTGATTGAACAAATATATCAGGTTCTAAAGAATAAGCATTATTCAGAGTAAAATGATATAAAAAGAAAATAAATAAAATTTTTTTTAATTTCATTAATTAAATTTTAATTTACTTAGTTTCTATTTCTTCCCAATCACTATCATCTTGGGTTTCAATAATTTTATTTGTATTTAAGATTTTTTGCTGTCTATCTTGCAGGTATAAACTTTTGACAGAAGCGTAGAAGTCTAGAGAGTTTTTTTCTAAATTTTCTATGGAGTCAAAGTTCTTTGCTCTAAAATCTATACCACTTGTAACTTTTGATGCATAATAATCAAAGTCACTAAAATGTTGTGTATCATTATTAACTGTGACGTTATACCAAGCATCGCCTCCAATAAAATTCACAACAGATGCAGTGGCATCTCTAACAGTGCTTGGTCCTAAAACAGGCAAGACCAAATAGCATCCAGGTCCAACCCCCATAGTTGCTAATGATTGACCAAAATCCTCTTTTTCATATTCTGGTAAACCTAAATGCTGAGCCACATCAATCAAACCTAAAATTCCTATAGTAGTATTAATAATAAATCTTCCTGAGTTAACTCCAGCTTTTCTTAATTCCCCTTGCAAAACATTATTTGGAATTGTTACTAAATTAGATAGATTATCTAGAGAGTTACTGACACCAGTTTTTATAGGAGAAGGTAAAACTCTATAAACGCTAGATACTGGTTTAAATATTACTCCATCTATTACTTGATTAAACGCAAATGTGGCTCTATTTAAATTTTCAAAACAATCTTTAATTTCATTAGGTTTGTTTTTTTTAAGTATTATTTCACCATCAGAACCTGCATTTGCGTTGAAAGCAAATATAAAAGTTGCTACAGCAATTATAATCAATTTTCTAAACATTATTGCTTGTATAATATATAAAAATTAAAAGTAAATTAACTATTATTTTTAAAAAATGACAACAAAATGTCAGTAAAGTAGCCAAAATTGATGCCAGGATTAAATTTAATTACAACTATAAATTACTCTCCAAATTTTCAAGTTAAAAAAAGAAAAAAAAGTGAAATTAAATTTTTAGTTTTTCATTATACAGGAATGAAAAAAGAAAAAGACGCAATAAAAAGATTAACAAGCAAAAAGTCAAAAGTAAGTTCTCATTATTTCATAAAAAAAAATGGAGAAATAATAACATTAGTTCCTAATAGTTATATTGCTTGGCATGCAGGTGTTTCGGCGTGGAATAAATATAAATTTTTAAACAAATATTCAATAGGAATTGAAATAAGCAATCCAGGCCATGAATTTAAATATACAAACTTTAAAAATAAACAAATAAAATCTGTTTTAAAATTAAGTAGGTTTTTAATCAGAAAATATAATATAAATTCAAAGTTTATAGTAGGTCATTCAGATATTTCTCCAAATAGAAAAAAGGATCCAGGTGAAAAATTCCCATGGAAATATTTGTCAAAAAAAAATATTGGTTATTGGCACAATTTAAACCAAAAAAAACTTATAAATTATAGATCAAAAAATGTATCTGATTTTGAAAAAAATACATTTATTGAAAATTTATATAAAATTGGGTATTCAAAAAATTTAATAAATAAAAACACTAATTTAAATAAAATATTAACTATAGCTTTTCAAAGAAGGTTTAGACAAGAGTTAATTAATGGAAAAATTGATAAAGAATGCATATTAATTTGCGAAAATATTTCAAAAAAATATAAATAATTTTTCTTGAAAAAATTAACTTTAGTATTAAGTTATAGTTGCCAGATAAATGACTTATCGCTTTAATTTAATTTAAAGAGGAAAGTCCGGGCTCTACAAGGACACAGTGCCAGGTAATACCTGGCGGGGGAGACCCTAGGGACAGTGCCACAGAAAATAAACCGCCATAACATGGCAAGGGTGAAAAGGTGTGGTAAGAGCACACCGGTTCTATTGGTAACAATGAACGCTGGAAAACCCCACTGGGAGCAAGACTAAGTAGAGATGACATTGTTACAAAACTAAAAGCCGTCCTTGGCTAGTCATCAGGGTTAGTTGCTTGAGCTTAAGAGTGATCTTAAGCCTAGACAAATGATAAGTTTAAATGACAGAACCCGGCTTATAGTTTATCTGGCAAATTATTTAGATTAAATTAATTTTAACTCATCCTTTTAAAAATTTGATCTTAAAGCTGACTTTAAAATCTTATTTTAGTTATGCTTATTATTATAGGAAATTTATAAAAAAAAAGCCTCATTACACACTTAAATTGACTTAATTTTGTTTGGTTAGCAACTACGTACATTTATAAAATTTGTTAAATATTTCCCCTAAATTTAGAGAAATTGCAGCTATTGACACGTTTGTAAAAAGCCCATAATATCCCAAATTATCCCAAATAGGGAAATTATGGAATATGTTTTTATCTACGTACGAAAACAAATTAGACAAAAAAGGAAGGGTCTCAGTGCCTGCTAGTTTCAGGTCATATTTGTCAAACTTAGGATATAATGGTGTTATTTGTTATCCGTCTTTTAATAATTTTTCAATAGAAGCATGTTCTCAAGATAGAATTGAAAAAATTTCCTCAGCAATTGATTCTTTAAATCCATTTGAAGAAAAAAGAGATTATTTTGCAACTTCAATATTAGCAGAGAGTATAAACTTACAATTTGATAGTGAAGGAAGAATTTCACTTACATCAAAATTATTAAAGCATGCAAAAATTAAAAATAGAATGTTGTTTGTTGGTCAAGGTCAAACCTTTCAGATATGGGAACCAACAACATTTGAAAAATTTAAGGTAACAGCTAAAAAAAAAGCAAACATAAATCGAGCTAATCTTAAATGGGAGCTTCAACAAAACAAACAATAGGGGATAAAAAATGACAATTAACTTTAAATCACCAGAAATAAAAGAGTTACAACCGAGACTTTTAGTACTAGGTGTAGGTGGGGCTGGTGGAAATGCAATTAATGAAATGATTGAAAATAATATGCAAGGAGTAGAGTTTATTGCGGTAAATACAGATGCTCAAGATTTGAAGTTAAGCAAAGCAAAAACAAGAATTCAAATTGGTTTAAATTTAACTAAAGGATTAGGAGCTGGTGCAAAACTTGATATTGGTCAAGCTGCTGCTGATGAATCCTTAAATGAAATCATAAATACACTTCAAGGAGCAAATATGGTTTTTATTGCAGCAGGTATGGGTGGTGGAACTGGCACTGGTGCCGCCCATGTTATAGCAAGAGCAGCTAAAGAATTAAATATCTTAACTGTAGGTGTTGTGACTCTTCCTTTTTTATATGAAGGCCCCTCTAGAATGAGAAGAGCACAACAAGGATTAGAAGAGTTGAGAAAACATGTTGATACAATAATTGTTATTCCAAACCAAAACCTATTCAAAATAGCTAATGAACAAACGACATTTGAAGAGTCTTTTAACCTTTCAAACAATGTTTTAAGGCATGGTGTTCAAAGTGTTACAGATTTAATGGTAAGACCCGGAATAATTAATTTAGATTTTGCCGATGTTGAAACTGTTATGGCGGCAATGGGTAAAGCTATGATGGGAACAGGAGAAGCAGAAGGTGAAGATCGTGCAATGCAAGCTGCAGAAATGGCAATAAGCAACCCTTTAATTGACGACTATACTTTAAAAGGCGCAAAAGGATTACTAGTTAATATTACAGGTGGTAAAGATCTTAAACTTTTTGAAGTAGATGAAGTGGTGAACAAAATAAGATCTGAAGTAGATGCAGAGGCAGAGGTAATAATTGGAGCTATCACTGACACAGAACTTGACGGAAAAATAAGAGTTTCAATTGTTGCAACATCATTAGATGGTCAACAACCTGATTCAAAATCAGTAGTGAATATGGTTCATAGAATTCATAATCGAAATCCAGGTTATTCTGATTTTTCAAATATTGGATCTTCTAAATCTTTCAATTTTTCAAACACAACGGCATCAAACCCAATTACAGAAGGTGCCAATGCTTTAAAGCTTGAAAATGAGATTATTCAAGAACAACAAACTGAAAGCTCTCATAATCAAATGATGAATGAGGAGGTTGTTCAAAATACTTTTGTGGAAAGTGAAAGCATAGTTGAAGACAATTCAGTTAATGAATTAGAAAAATCTTTTGCACAAGAGGCCATGGAGAGTACTCAAGAAACCCACGAGAACAATATTGATGAGGAGGTTTCTAATAATCTTAAAGAATTTGGAGTGGACTCTGATGCGCCAGATTTATTCAGTTCAGAAACTGAAACTTCAAGTTCTGACGAACTTTTATCTTCTGACCATGAGGAAGAAGAAGATGATCTTGAGATACCAGCATTCTTAAGAAGACAAAAAAATTAATGGTATTTCAAGAAATAAATGGACGCCACCATAGTACCGAAAATGCAAAAGCATTATCCGGTGCTGCTAAAAGAAATTATTAGCGTTATTTCCCCTCAACATGGTGGCACATTTATCGATTGTACCTTCGGTCAAGGTGGTTATTCAAAAAAAATTTTAGATTTTGAAAATACAAATGTAATAGCTCTTGATAGAGATAAAGAGAGTGAAAAAATTGCTACTCAATTAAAAGAAAACTTTGAAGATAGATTCATTTTTAAAAATATTAAATTTAGTCAATTAAATAATTTAAAACTTAAAAACGAGAATATAAGAGGAGTAATTTTTGATCTCGGTTATTCCTATACTCAAATTAAAGATCCACAAAAAGGATTATCCTTCGATGCTGATGGTCAATTAAATATGCAGCTGGGATTAAATAGTTATTCAGCAGATGATGCAATTAATAAACTTGATGAAAAGGAATTAGAAAAAATTTTTAAATTTTTTGGTGACGAAAAAGAAGCAAAATATATTTCAAGAAATATTATTAAAGAGAGATATAAAAATAAAATCGATACTAAATCATTAATAGAAATTATTGATAAATCAAAAAAAAGGAAAAATTTTAAAGTTCATAATGCAACTAAGGTATTTCAGGCTCTTAGGATATTTGTAAATAAAGAAATAAGTGAGCTAATTTTTGGACTTATTAATGCCACTAAAGTTTTAAAAAAAGGAGGGATTTTAGGGGTAGTTACATTTCATTCTTTAGAGGATAAAATAGTAAAATATTTTTTTAAAAGTCTCTCTGAAAATAAAAGTATTTCGCGATATAGCCCTGCTGTAAAACAACCCGATAAATTATTTAACCTAATACAAAAAAAACCAATAACTCCTTCGGATGAAGAGATAATTGAAAATCCACCATCAAGATCTGCTAAATTTAGATATGCAATAAAAAAAACTGATTTTTATAATTTTGAGACAGATATAGAGGAGCAGTTTAAAAATTATATTGAAATTGAAAATTATGGAGACAAATTATGAAAAAATTTGTTCTAGCAACTGTAATTTTTTTTTTAGTCTTATCAACTGCAATAATAAAAAATACGACTAAACAGATTGAAGATGAAATATTTACAGCAAAGGAGAATATTAGAGTTTTAAAGTCTGAATTTGAAAATGTATCCTTAGAGTATGATTATTTAAGTTCTGCAGAAAGATTACTTGAATATCAATCACAGTATTTTGATGATGAGTTAATTCAAAAAAATATAAACGACATAAAAATCTACAATATTTCAGATGATATAAATAAGATCCAAAATTTTAAAATTATTAAAGAGTAATGGCTGATAATAAATCTAAATTAACTATTGAAGACTATAAAAGTGATTTCATATTTAAGAAAAAAGAGAGTGGATTAAATATTCAATTTAATCGTGTATCTTTTATTTTCTTTGTTTTTTTTATTATATATTTAATTTTCACAATACACCTAGTTCACTTAGGTTTACGAAAGAGTAAATTAGAAAAAATAAATAATTTTCCTACATTTAAAAATCAGCTTTATCGAGCAGACATCATAGATATTAATGAAAATTATTTAGCTAAGACAGTTAAATCGATTGATATTGGTTTAAAAACCTCAGACATAATCAATGAAAAAAAATTACTTCTAAGTTTAAAAATTATTTTTCCTGATAAAAATTTTGACGAAATTAAAAAAAAAATAAAAACTAAGAAATTTTTTTATTTAGAGAAGAAAATTTCAGAGGAAAATTATGAAAAAATAATGAAATTAGGGGATAAATCTTTAGTTCCAGAAGAAAGAGTTTTAAGATTGTATCCACAAAAAAACCTTTTTAGTCATGTTTTAGGTCAGATAGATAATGATAATAATGGTATTTCTGGATTAGAAAAATCGTTAAATGATAAACTTAGAAAATCTAAAGAGTCAATTAAACTTACATTAGATAAAGATATCCAATTTTTAATTAGAAAAGAATTAATTAAATATCAGGAAATTTTTAAAAGCAAAGGTAGTGCAGCTATTTTAATGAATGTTAATAATGGCAATATTTTATCATTAGTTTCTCTGCCAGATTTTAATCCAAATGAAAGACAAAATATTACAGATGTAAATTATATTAATAGAGTAACTAAAGGAACATATGAACTTGGGTCTGTATTTAAAGCATTTACTTTTGCTAGCGCCTTAAATGAAAAGGTAATTAAACCAGATACAGAATTTTTAGATTTACCCAAATCAATTAAATGTGACAAATACAGAATAGGCGAGTACGACAATGAAATACCATCAGATTTAACTGCAGAGCAAATTTTAGTTAGATCTGGAAATATAGGATCAGTAAAAATTGCCCAAAAAGTTGGCTCAGAAAAATTTAAATTATTTTTAGAAAAAGTTGGCGTGTTAAGTGATATTGATTTTGATATTGAAGAAGTTGCTCCTCAAAAAAATTATGATTTTGGAAAATGCAGATTAGCTACAGCTTCTTTTGGACATGGAATAGCAACTACAATTCTTCAATTAGCAAAAGGTTATTCTGTTTTATCAAATGGTGGATATGCAATTAAGCCAACATTAATTTATAAAGAAAATAATTTTAATAAAAAAAATAAAAGAATATTAAACAGAGGTATTTCAGAACAAGTTGTTAGCGCTTTAAGAAAAATTGTAAATACTGAGGAAGGGACAGCTAAATTTGCAGATGTTCAAAATTATGAAATTGGTGGAAAAACAGGAACTGCTGATCAACCTGAGGGAGGAGCATATTCTGAGGCAAAAATAAATACTTTTGCCTCCATTTTTCCTACATCAAATCCACAATTTGTTTTTGTTGTAATGCTAGATACTCCAAAAAAATCTAAAGATTATTATTATAAGTATAGACATCGAAAAGGAGGGTGGAAGGGTACGCTTTATAATACTGCTGGCTGGACCTCAGTAGAGGTAGCTGGAAAAGTCATAGATAAAATCGGGCCTATTTTAGCCACAAAATATATAGAGGTTAATTAATTATGCTTCTAGGAAACTACTTTCATAAAATAAATAAAAATTATAAAAATTTATTTTTTTCAGGAATTTCATTTGACACAAAGAATATTAAAAAAAATAATATTTTTTTTGCAATTAAAGGAAATAATATTGATGGTAATAAATTTATACCTGAAGCAATTAAAAAAGGATCTAAAATTATTGTAACCGAAATAAAAACAAGTCAATTCCAAAATGGAATTTTTTATATTCATACAAAGAATGTAAGAAAATTATTAGCTGAGACTGCTTTTAAAATTTACAATAAAAAACCGAAAAATTTAATTGCAGTTACTGGTACAAACGGAAAATCATCAGTTGCAGATTTTTATTATCAAATATTAAAATTAAATAATAAAAAAGGTGCTTCAGTTGGCACATTAGGTGTTAAATCAAAAAGTATTAATTTAAATTTATCTAATACCACGTTAGATCCAATTAAATTGGCCAAAATATTAAGCAAGTTAAAAAATCAAAAAATAGAAAATGTTATTATGGAAGCTTCAAGCCATGGTTTAAAGCAAAATAGATTAGATGGTTTAAAGTTTAATTCAGGTATATTTACTAATCTATCCCAGGATCATCTTGATTATCATAAAAATTTAAAAAACTATTTAAAAGCAAAACTTTATTTATTTCAAAATCTAATCAAAAAAAGAGGAAATGTAATTACTGATCAATTAATACCTGAGTTTAAAAACATAAAAAAAATTGCAATAAATAAGAAATTAAAATTGCATACACTTAATGATGAAAAAAATAATCTAGAGCTTTTATCTCATAATTTTAAAGGAGAGGGTCAATTTTTTAGAATCAAATTAAATAGCTCAATAAGTGATATAAATTTAAATTTAATTGGAAAAATACAATTAAAAAATGTTTTGATGGCAATAATTGCAGCAAAATATAGCGGTATTAGTTTTGATAAAATTTTAAATACAATTCCAAAATTAAAATCAGTTGAAGGAAGGTTTGAAAAAATTGGTAAAATTAAAAATCAATCAAAAGTAATTCTTGATTATGCTCATACGCCTGATGCTCTAAAAACGTGTCTTCTAAATCTTAGAGAACAATTTCCCAATAAAACAATCACAGTACTATTCGGTTGTGGGGGAAATAGGGACCAAAATAAAAGATCAAAAATGGGGAAAATAGCTAGTGATTTTGCAGACAGCATCATTCTTACAAATGATAATCCTAGATTTGAAAATCCTCAAAAAATAAGAAGAGATATAAAAAAGGGAATTAAAAAAAAAAGAATTATTGAAATATCTAATAGAGCAATAGCAATAACTCAAGCCATTTATAATTTGAATTCAGGTGATATTTTGTTAGTAGCTGGAAAAGGCCATGAGAAAACACAAGATATTGGAAATAAGAAAATTTTCTTTTCAGATAGAAAAGTAATTTTAAATGCTATTAAGCATAAAAATAATAATTTATCAGATAATTTAAAATTAAACGTGGTTAAAGAGGCAGTAAAAATTAAAAAATTATCTCTCTCCACATCTTTAAAAACAGCAAGAATTAATTCTCAAGAAGTTACTAAAAATGATATTTTTTTTGCTATTAGAGGAAAAAAAAATGATGGCAATAAATATGTTGCACAATCATTTAATAGAAAAGCATCTTTAGCTGTAGTAAACAAAATTCAAAATAAATTAAATATAAGTCGTCAGATTAAAGTTAAAGATACTTTAAAATTTTTAACAGATATCTCAAAAACTTTTAGAAAAAGTATTGATACAAATATTATAGCTATTACAGGTAGTTGCGGCAAAACTACACTTAAAGAATTGTTGGGCAATGTATTAAGTAAAATTACAAAAGTAAGTATTTCCCCAAAATCTTATAACAATAAATTTGGAGTACCTTTGAGTCTTTTTAATTTAAAACAAAATGATGAATTCGGAATTTTAGAAGTTGGAATGGATAAAAAAGGTGAAATTGATTATTTGTCAAAAATAATAAAACCAGATGTTGGAGTAATAACAAATATTAATTATGCACATGCTAAAAATTTTAAAAATATTAAACAAATAGCTATGGCAAAATCTGAAATTATTAACAACATAAAACCTAATGGTTATGTTATATTGAATGCAGATGATAGTTTTTTTCAATTACATAAAAAAATTGCTAAAGAAAAGAAAATCAAAGTTGTTTCCTTTGGTATAAAAAGTGAGAAAGCAGGTATTAAATTAATTAATATAAAGCCCTTTAGAAATAAATTTAGAATTAATGTTAGGTTTAATAATAAAAAACAGTATTTCACATTATCAAGTGATTTTCAAAACAATATATACAATACACTTGCTGCTTTAGCAGTTATTAGTATTTATAAAAATATATTTGAATTAAATGAAAATATTTTTCTGAATTTCAAAATTCCTGGGGGAAGAGGGGACCATTCTGTTATAAAGATTAATAATAAAAAAATTAATTTAATTGATCAAAGTTATAATTCGAACCCTCTATCATTAAAATCGGCAATAAAAAATTTTGACAAAATAAACTCCAAAAAATCAAATAAATATTTACTGATTGGCGACATGTTAGAGCTGGGTAGTCATTCTAAAAAACTTCATAAATCTATTGTTCCAATAATTAACCAAACCAAGATAGATAAGGTGTTTGTGAAAGGTAAAATGGCATCAATAATATTTGTAGGCATTTCAAAAGCCAAAAAAGGCAGGATTTTATCGAACAAATCTCAAATTATTGAATTGATTAGAAAAGATTTAAATAATAATGATTATTTAATGATTAAAGCCTCACTTGCGACAGGATTTAACGACATAGTAAAAGATTTGAAAGGATTGCATTAAATGCTTTATCAATTTTTATTAAATTTTGTTGATACTTTTAGTTTTTTAAATGTATTTAAATATTTAACTTTTAGAACAGGTTTATCTTTTTTCACCTCATTGGTTATTGTCCTGATTATTGGAGGTCCTTTTATAAAATTTTTTTCTAAGCAAAAAATTTTAAACCCTATTCGCAATGATGGACCAGAGGATCATATAGTTAAAAAAATTGGCACACCAACAATGGGAGGTTTAATAATTTTATTCGGCTTATTGGTATCAGTAATATTTTGGGCAGATTTATCAAATATTAATATTTTATTTTGTATCTACATAGCAATTACTTTTGGTTTATTGGGAGCATATGATGACTTTAAGAAGATTAAATATAGCAACTCATCTGGAATTTCTTCAAAGTTTAAAATAATTTCACAAATAATATTAGCAATTATTGGTGTAAGTTTTTTTGTTTATTTAAACGATTATCAAGATTTAAATAATTTATATTTTCCATTCTTTAAAAATTTAATCATAAACCTTGGATGGTTTTTTATACCATTTGCAATATTCGTAATTATTGGTTCATCAAATGCTGTTAACCTTACTGATGGATTAGATGGTCTAGCAACAGTGCCAGTAATATTAGTTGCAGCATGCTTTGCTTTTATAAGTTATGTTACTGGAAACATCGTATTTTCAAATTATTTACAAATTCCCTACATAGAAGGAACTGGTGAAGTATCAATTTTTTGTGGGGCAATTATTGGCTCTTGTTTAGGTTTCTTATGGTTTAATGCTCCACCCGCTAAAATTTTTATGGGTGACACAGGCTCATTATCTCTTGGAGGATCTTTAGGTGCAGTAGGAATTATCACAAAGCATGAAATTGTTTTAGCTATTACTGGTGGACTTTTTGTACTAGAGGCAGTTTCAGTAATGGTTCAGGTGATTTCGTTTAAATTTACTGGAAAAAGAATTTTTAGAATGGCGCCTATTCATCATCATTTTGAGAAAAAGGGATGGCCAGAGTCTACAGTTGTAATTAGGTTTTGGATTATCTCTATTATTCTAGCAATGATTGGTTTAGCTACCTTAAAATTAAGATAATGAAAATATTTAATAATATTTTTTTAAGAAAAAAAATATTAATTTACGGTCTAGGAAAGAGCGGCATTTCATCTTATAACTTTTTAAAAAACAAGTCTGATGTGTATTTATTTGATGATAATCAAAAAATTAAATTAAAACTTAAAAAAAAAATAATTAAACTAAAGCAAATTCAAAAAATAAATTTTGATAGAATTATTATAAGTCCTGGAATTGATATCTCAAATTGTAAATTATCAAAATTTTTAAAGAAAAATTTTAAAAAAATTCACACTGACCTTGATGTTTTGTTTTCATTTTATAGTAATGAAAGTATTACGATTACTGGAACTAACGGTAAATCTACAACTGCTAAAATTTTACATGATGCTTTAATCGATCAAAAAAGAGACTCAAGACTTATTGGGAATATTGGTAATCCAGCATTATCAGAGAAAAATATTACGAAAAAAACAATCTTTGTAATAGAGGCTTCTTCTTATCAGCTAGATTACAGTAGCGTATTTAGATCAAAATATGCGGTAATTTTGAACATAACTGCAGACCACATTGAGAGACATAAAAGTTTAAAAAATTATGTAAATGCAAAATTTAAATTATTAAAATCTCAGATAAGAGGATCTTTTGCATACGTAAAAAAAGAGGATGAACTAATAACTAAAAAATTAAATAAAAATAAATATAGTTCAAAAATCTATAGAGTACAGACTTCAAGTATAAATAAAAAGTTTAATAAAATTACTAATAAATATTTTTTATCAGATGGTAATAAAGAAAATTTATCATTTATATTAAAAATTGCTCCAAGATTAAAACTTAATTACAAAAAATTAATTAACACCATTAATAAATTTAAAGGCTTAGATTTCAGACAACAAATTATATTTGATAATAAAAATCTCACAATAATTAACGACTCTAAATCTACAAGCTTTTCTTCCTCAGAAAATATATTAAAAAATTTAAATGATGCATACTGGATTTTAGGAGGAATTCCTAAAAAAGGAGATAAACTAAAACTATCAAAAACAAAGTGCAAAAATATCAAAGCTTATATTTTTGGATCATATCATAGAGAATTTATAAAAATTTTAAAAAAAAGGTTAAAAATTAAAAATTTTAGAAATTTACAAGAAACTCTTAAAGTTATTTTTTCAGAAATTAATATTCAACAATCTAAAAAAAATATTATTTTTTTCAGTCCAGCTGGAGCTTCATTTGACAGTTTTAAGAATTTTGAAGATAGAGGAAATGTTTTTAATCAAATAATTAAAAAATATACAAATGCAAAGCGATAGTTTTATTTATAAATTTTATTATCAGTGGTGGAAAAATATAGATAAATCAATATTAGCTTTAATAACCTTATTATTCATTATTGGATTATTTTTTTCTTTAGTATCAACTTCTTTAATAGCTTCTGACAAATTAGATACAAACAGTTATTTCTTTTTTTTTAAACATTTTATTTATGTCTTGATTGGAATATTTCTTATTTTTATATTCTCCTCTTTAAATTTAGACCAATTATATAAATACTCTATATTTCTTTTTTTTATTTCACTTATTTCTTTATTTTTAGTGCCATTCATTGGTGTTGAGGTTAAAGGATCTAAAAGATGGATAGACTTGTTTTTTTTACCACGATTTCAACCTATAGAAGTTTTAAAACCATTTTTGATAATAATTTTAGCAACTATTTTTTGTGATATTAGATCAAATATTTTATTTAAGTATTTGATATCTTTTATGTTGATATCAGTTATTTCTTTATTTTTGATAGCTCAACCAGATATTGGCCAAACTTTATTAGTAGTATTTTGTTGGGCAGCTCTAATCTTCACATCAGGAGTTAATATATATATTCTTTTTGCAATATTTATTGCTGGTGTATCTTTGCTTGCTTATCTTATTATTTTTGTTCCTAAGTTTGATTATATCCAAGGACGTATTTTTTCATTTTTTAATAGAGAAACAGGTACTCATAATTTTCAATCTGATAAAGCAATAGAGTCAATTACAAGCGGAGGTTTTTTTGGGAAAGGCATAGGTGAAGGAGTTCTTAAAAATAGAGTCCCCGAAGCTCATACTGATTACATTATTTCAGTGATTTCTGAAGAGTTTGGTGTTGTTGCCATAATGTTAATATTATTATTGTTTTTAATTTTAATTTATATGGTTTTCAAAAAAATAAGTTTTGAGACAAATGATAAAGCTAAACTTATTTTAATTGGATCTATTAGTTTAATATTAATGCAAGCCACAATTCATATTGGAGTTAATATAAGATTATTTCCAACTACTGGAATGACATTACCTTTTTTAAGCTATGGTGGTTCATCAATAATAAGTACATCAATATTAGCTGGTATAATTTTAAATTTAACAAAAAGAAAAATAACTTAATAAATGAAAAAAAAAGTTTTAATTTCCACAGGTGGATCTGGAGGTCATGTGATACCAGCAATTACAATTTATAATCATTTGAAAAGTACTCATGAAACCTTGATTTCTACTGATAAAAGAGGTCTTAAATATTTAGAAAAAAATTATAAAGCATTTGTAATCAACACTCCGAAATTAAATAATTATTTTTTACTTCCTTTTTCATTTTTAAAAATATTTTTTCTGACTATTAAATCTTTTTTTCTTTTAAAAAAAAATAATATTTCAGTTTTAATTTCTACAGGAGGCTATATGTCTTTGCCACTATGTTTGGCAGCAAAAATTTTAGGAATTAATATTTTTTTAATTGAACCAAATATAGTTCTTGGAAGAGCAAATAAATTTTTCTTAAATTTTTCAAGAAAATTAATATGTTATTCAAAGAATTTAATTAATTTACCATCTGATATTAATCACAAATTAACTACTATTAAACCTTTGATACGAAAAGAATATTATGAAACCAGCACGTATCAAAAACATGATAATTTATTTACAATTATAATCATGGGAGGCAGTCAGGGTGCAAAAATCTTTGATGAGCTTTTAAATAAATCTTTTGTGAGTGTAGCAAAACAAGTATCTATAAAAATTATTCATCAAACAAGCGAGAAAAATATAAATTTTTTAAAAGATTTTTATTTTCAAAATAATATTGAAAGTAGAGTTTTCAGTTTTGATCACAATCTTAATGAGGTTTTAAAACAAGGAGATTTATGCATAACTAGAGCAGGTGCCTCAAGTTTAGCTGAATTATCTTTTTTAAATGTCCCATTTGTAGCAATACCACTTCCATCATCAAAAGATAATCATCAGTATGAAAACGCAAAATATTATGAGGAACAGGATTGTTGTTGGATAATTGATCAAAAAAATTTTGATGATCAAAACTTTCAGAAATTTTTATTAGAATTGATAAATAAAAGTCAGGATTACATGACAAAAAAAAATAATTTACAAAAATTAAATTATCAAAATACATGGAATAATGTTAATCAAAAAATATTAAAAATTATTAATGAAAATTAAATTAGCAAAAACAGAACTTATACATTTTGTAGGAATAGGCGGAATAGGTATGAGTGGCCTAGCACTTATAATGAAAGGTAAAGGTTTTAAAGTTCAAGGCAGCGACATTGCAAATAATAAAAATATTGAAAGATTAAGAAAAGAAAAAATAAAAGTTTTCATTGGACATAAGAAACAAAATATAGAAAAGGGGACTATCCTAGTTGTATCTTCTGCTATTAAAAAAAATAATCCAGAGCTACTTGCGGCTAGAAAAAAACAATTACCTATATATAAAAGAGGAGAAATGTTAGCCAACATTGTTTCTTTAACAAAAAATATTGTAGTTGTTGGTTCGCACGGTAAAACCACTACAACATCGTTGATAGCTTCTATTTTTCAGGAGACAAAAATCGATCCCACAATTATCAATGGTGGAGTAATAAATTCGATTAATAATTCTGCAAAACTTGGAAAAAGTGATTGGTCTATATTAGAGGCTGATGAGTCTGATGGAAGTTTTGTTTTCATACCCCCAACGTACTCAATAATCACTAACATAGATCGAGAGCATATGGATTATTATGGCACTATGGATAAATTAAATAAATATTTTGAAAATTTTGTTAATAAAGTTCCTTCATTTGGAAAATCATTTATTTGTTTAGATGATAAAAATAACAAAAACTTAATTAAAAATATAAAAAATAAAAATTTTTATACATATGGTTTAGACACAAAATCAAATTTTTGTATTAAAAATATAAAACAATTAAAAGAGTACTCTGAGTTTGACTTAAGTATAAAATTACCTAATAAAAAAAGTAAATTAATTAAAAAATTTAAAATTCCTTTATTGGGAAATCATAACATTAAAAATTCTGTAGCTGCAGCGGCATTAGCATTAACAGTGGGCCTATCAATAAATAATATAAAAAAAGGACTTAAAAATTTTAAAGGAGTTCAAAGAAGATTTAATAAAATTTTCAATTTTAATAATGTAGATTTTTATGATGATTATGCTCACCATCCCACTGAAATAAAAGAAGTGCTAGATGGTGTAAAAAATGTTTATAAAGAATATGAAAAAATATGTGTTTTTCAACCACATAGAATTTCAAGACTAAAGGATTTAAAAAAAGAATTTACGCTTAGTTTTAAAAATGCAGATAAAGTTATTCTATTTCCTATTTATACCGCAGGAGAAAAAATTAAACTTGGATTTAATTATGTAAATTTTGCAAAGGAAATAATTAAAAATTCAAAAGTTCAATTGTTTTTAGTAGATGATAAATTTCAATTAGCTAAATTTATTAAAGCAAATATATACGGGAAAAAAATAGTTATAGGTATGGGTGCAGGAACTATTTCAACTTGGATGCGAGAATTACCTGATTTATTATCATGAAAGTTGACCTAAAAGAGCTGAAGGAAGAATTTAGTCATAACTTAAATTTAGATTACGATTTAAAAAAAAAAAATTGGTTTAATATAGGAGGCAAAACTAAAGCTTTCTATAAGGCAGATAATTTAAAAGAATTAATTAAATTTCTTAAAAAAATTCAAGATAAAGAAAAAATATTTATTTTAGGAGCTGGTTCTAACACACTTATATCTGACAACACATATGATGGAGTTGTAATAAAACTTACTCAAAATTTTAATAATATTTCTTTACATTCTGAGGAAATCATAGTGGCTGGTAGTGCAGTTTCAGATAAATCATTATCTGAATTTGCAATGGAAAATAGCTTAGGTGGTTTTGAATTTCTCTCTTGCATACCTGGTACAGTAGGTGGCGGTATTAAAATGAACGCTGGTTGTTTCCAAAGGGAGTTTAAAGATATTCTTATTTCTATTCAGGCAGTAAATAAATCAGGCCAAGTAATTACTATACCTGCAAAAGAAATTAATTTTAAATATAGAGACAGTGGATTATCTGAAGATCTTATTTTTTTAAGTGCATCATTTAAAGGTTTAAAGAAAGATAGGAATTTAATTAAGAATGAGATAATGTTACTTAAAGAAAAAAAAGAGCAAGCTCAACCAACAAAAATCAAGACAAGCGGAAGCACATTTAAGAATCCTATAAATCAATCTGATAAAAAAGTTTGGCAACTAATCAAAGAATCGGTGCCATTAGAAAAATCTTTTGGAGATGCGTCAATTTCTGAAAAACACTGTAATTTTTTTGTAAATAAGGGTAATGCTAAGTTTGAGGATATGAAAAAATTGATAAATTTTGTATCTGAAAGTGTATTTAAGAAGACTGGGGTTAAACTAGAAACAGAAATTAAAATTTTAGAATAAATTGAAAAAGAAAGTACTTATATTATCTGGAGGAATTTCTAAAGAGAGATTAATTAGTGTTGATACAGGAAAACAGGTTGCTAAAGAGTTAAAAAAACATGGTTACAAAATAAAAATAACTGAACCAGATAAAAATTTAGAAAAAACTATAAAAAATTTTAAACCAAGTGTAATTTTTAATGCATTACATGGTCAATTTGGAGAAGATGGATATATTCAAAGTATCTTAGAGAGATTTAAGATTCCTTACACTCATTCTGGAGTAATTTCATCATCTTTAGCGATGGATAAGGAAATTTCTAAAAAAATATTTATAAAAAATAAAATAGAAACTCCAAAATTTATTACTCATTCATACGATATATCAGCACCAAATTTAATTAAAAAGATTAAAAAAAATTTTAAATTTCCAGTCGTTGTTAAACCTTTAAACGAAGGCTCAAGTGTAAATGTGTTTATATGTAATGAGAAAAACATAATTAAGATTGTAAATTCAATAAAAAATTACAAAAAAATTATGATTGAAGAGTTTATTGGCGGTAGAGAAATTCAAGTTGCAATTATGGGAAATGAAAAACTTGGTGCAATTGAATTAAAGCCGAAAAGAAAATTTTATGATTATCAAGCTAAATATAATAGAAAAGCAAAGACAGAACATTTAATTCCAGTAAATTTACCATCAAAAAAAATGAATGAATTATTAAATATAGCATTAAAAGCTCACCAAATAATTGGTTGCAGAGGAGTCACAAGATCAGATTTTAAGTTTTTTAATAACAAATTTTATTTATTAGAAATTAACACTCAGCCTGGAATGACAAAATTATCTCTCGTACCTGAAATTGCTGCCTTTAAAGGTATAAGTTTTATAAAATTGATTGAATGGATTTTAAAAGATGCATTTAAGAAAAAGTAAAAAATATTTAATTTATTTTTTTTTATTAATATTATTTGGTTCTATTAATAATTTACATTTAAACAGTTTAGATTTTTATAAAATAAAAAAAATTGAAATTTTTGGTCTAGAAAATAATAATATTATTTCTAACAAAATTAAAAATTTAGATTTAGGATCTATTTTTTTTCTTAAGACAAAAGAATTAAAAAATATAATTGAATCAAACAATTTGGTTGAAAATTATGAAGTATATAGGAGATATCCATCAACTTTAAATATTTATATTAAGAAAACTGAATTATTAGGAAAAATAAATAATGAAGGTAAGATATTCCTTATAGGTTCAAATGGAAAGTTATTAAAAAAAGAATTTTTAAATAAAAAATTACCATTCATTTTCGGGAATCCAAGTATTGATGAATTTCTGAAATTTAAAAAAAATTTTGATAATTCTAAATTTTCATATGATCAAATAAAAAATTTGTATTTTTTTCCATCTAAAAGATGGGATGTTCAGCTCAAAAATGATATTTTGTTTAAACTACCTGTTTCAAATATTAATGTGTCTTTAGAACATATATTTCAATTATTGAGTGATGATAAACTGAATAAGATCAAAAAAATTGATGCAAGAATTAATAATCAATTAATTTATAATGATTGATGAAATAGAAACATATTTAAGTATTTCTCATAATAAATTTGCAA
>CACPPD010000008.1 GCA_902635865.1 uncultured Pelagibacteraceae bacterium
TATCTCTAAAGAAGGAGTAAATGGAACTATCTCTGGTAAAGCTGCAGACATTAAATTCACAATTAACAATTTAAAAAGAATTCTTAAATTTAAGGAATTTAATAGCACTAATGTCTCCAAAAGTTTATTTCAACCTTTTCACAAGCCTAAAGTTAAAATTAAAAATGAAGTTGTTCCTATGAATTTAACTTTAAATAAAAGAATAAAGAAAAAAGATAGCCATGTAGATCCAATCAAATGGAATAAGCTGATTAAAGAAAAGGATACTGTTCTTATAGATGCGAGAAAACCATTTGAGTACGATGTTGGAACATTCAAGGGAGCAATCAATCCTGATGTTGATAACTTTAGAGATTTTCCAAAATATTTAAAAAAATTAAAAAAAAATCAACCTATTGCTATGTTTTGTACTGGTGGAATTCGTTGTGAAAAGGCATCTGTTTATTTAGAGAATAAAGGGTTTAATAACATTTATCAGTTAAATGGTGGAATTTTAAATTATCTTAAAAAAACAAATAAGAAAAAAAGTTTATGGAAAGGTGAATGCTTTGTTTTTGATAACAGGATTAGTTTAAAACATGGTCTAAAAGTTGGTTCTTACTCAATGTGTAGCGGTTGTAGGAAGCCTGTATCTCGTAAGGACAAAAAATCAAAAAAATATGAAGAGGGTGTTTCATGTCCAAATTGTCACGACAATCTAACAGATCATCAAAAATCAAGATTTAGGATGAGACAAAAACAAATTAATCTTGCTAAAGAAGCAGGAAAAAGACATATCTTCCAAAAAGAGTATTAACAAATCTTAAATTAATGAATTTATTAAAAGATGAAGTTTCGTTGTTAGTAAGAAAACTTGCTGTACCAGCAAGTGTAGGAACCTTATTCCAAACACTTTATACAATCGTAGATACTTTTTATGCAGGAAAAATATCGCCAGAAGCCTTATCAGCTTTGAGCAAGTCTTTTCCGATATATTTTTTGATTATTGCGACATCCATTGGAGTTACCGTAGCAGGAACATCATTGATTGGCAGTAGTATAGGAGAAAAAAACGAAAAAAATGTTTTAAGTTATTTTGGGAATGTAATCATTTATTCGATTATAATCTCGGTAGTTGTATCTATTTTAGGATTTGCTTTTGGTGAAAAGATATTCTTATTAATGAATTCCTCTCAAGAAGTAACAATTCTTGGACTTGAATATATAAATGTAATTTTTTTAGGTACGATATTATTTATTTTAGTAGTAGCATTAAATTCATTCTTACACGCAGAAGGAGATACTAAAACTTACAGAAATGTTCTAATATTTTCTTTTTTCTTAAACATTATTTTAAATCCAATTTTTATATTTGGTTTTTTATTTATACCACCATTAGGAATAACTGGTATTGGGATAGCAACTTTAATTGCTCAATTTGTATCTTTGTTGGTTATTTTGATAAAAATATTGAATAATCAAAGAATTAAACAAATAACTTTAGACCATTTCAAAGCTAAATTTTTTTTCTTAAAAAATATTTTTTTTCAATCAATGCCAATTACAATTGCCATATTAGGTTATTCTATTGCTGCAACAATTGTTTTTACATATGTTGGGTTATTTGGTGAATATGCTGTAGCAGGGTATGGATCTGCCACAAGAATTGAGCAAGTAGTTTTGTTACCAATATTAGGAATTAATACAGCAATAATTTCTATAATTGCGCAAAATATTGGTGCAAAATATTACTATAGAGTGGAGCAATCCTATTTTACTTCAATAAAATACGGTCTAATTATAATGTTAATTGCTGGTGTAGTTATTTTTATAAGTGCTGACATTGTTCCTAAATTCTTTTCTTCAAACCCAGAGGTAATTATGCATGGCTCGATGTACCTTAAGATTTCAGCATTTATTTTACCTGCTTATCCAATATTTTTCTTATCAAATGGATTTTTTATGGCTCTTAAAAAGTCTGAGAAAGCAATGGTTAATAATATTGCTAGAAACGTTTTAGTTCCAGTTTTATCCTTTTATATTGCAAAATATATAAATGCTGACTTTAAAACTTTCTTTTATATTTGGGCTATCTTTCAATGGTTGATATCATTGATGTTACTTTTTTATGTCAAATATTATATTAAACATAAATTAGCTAATATTTAATATTTTTTAAGTATGTTTTTTACAAAAAGAAAAGCAATAATTTTAATTATAATTTGTTCGATTTTTTTTATTCTCACATATAACGATGTTAGGTCTGAGGAGATTAAAGAAATTTCTGGAAATGCTCAAATTATTGATGGTGATACAATAAAAATAAATTCAAAAAAGATAAGATTATACGGAATTGATGCACCTGAATTCAAGCAAATGTGTAAAAAACCATATCTAACAATAATTTTTTTTACTTTTACTAAAGATTATCCATGTGGAAAAATTTCAACTCAAAAATTACAAAAAAAAATAAATAACAATGTAATAACTTGTAAAATTTTGGATGTTGATAGATACAAAAGATTTATTGGAGAATGTTATAAAAGAAATTTAAACTTGAATTCTTGGCTAGTTTCAAACGGTTATGCAGTAGCTTATAGAAAATACTCAAAAAAATATATATCAAACGAAATTAACGCTAAAAATGAAAAAAAAGGCCTTTGGCAAGGTAAATTTGAAATGCCATGGGACTTTAGAAGAAAAAAATAATTTTATAATCTTGATGCACAGTCTTCAATCCAAGAACAAAGATGTTCAGCAAAAGATCTTCTAACAAACAGATTTAAAATATTTTCATCTTTATGGTGCAGAATTACATCTATATGATTTAAAACAGTCTGAGCTGTTGATCCTTTTTTTTCTTTAAATTCATTAAAATTAAAGGGAGATCCTGCTGAAAAGATTTCATAGACATTTTGACCTTTAAGTTCTAATTGAACAAATTGATC
Organism: uncultured Pelagibacteraceae bacterium; assembly: GCA_902635865.1. Lineage (GTDB taxonomy): Bacteria > Pseudomonadota > Alphaproteobacteria > Pelagibacterales > Pelagibacteraceae > Pelagibacter. Next base: position 2,928 of record CACPPD010000008.1, read on the forward strand.
TGTTACATCTATAACAGCACCTAAATTTGTTTTTGAAATACTATTAAATAACATTTCATATAGATCGGATTTATTAGTGTCTTTACTTGCCAGCTCATTTGAGATTATCATCCATTCGTCTGGACTAAGCCATATTGCTGTTAATTTATCACTCGTTGTTGAAGTGTTTGCCTCAGTTGGCAAGATCATATTAAGATTTTTACCAACATTTGTTAAAAATTCTCTTTTTTTACCTCTCAAATTAATTTTTATTACTGGAGAGATTTCCTTTACAGAAATATTTTCTTGCTTCATTTCATTTTTAATAACTGAATTATAGTTAAGCATTTAACCTCTCATTTTTCTCATCGTAAAACACTGGATTCGCAACAGTGACATTAATATTTTTATTTTCCATAGGCACAAATAGTTTTTTTCCCATCATATCTTTTCCACCTCTAACTACTGCAAGTGCTATTGATTTCTTTAGGTTTGGACTGAAATAACTTGAAGTTACATGTCCAAGCATTTCTACTGGACTTTGATTTAATTCAGAAACTATTTGTGCTCCTTCTTCTAAAACAATATTTGGATCATCAGTTAATAAACCTACTAATTGCTTTCTATCTTCTCTCATTGTATCAGATCTATAAAGAGATCTTTTTCCTATGAAATCGTATTTCTTCTTGCTTACTATCCAATCCATTTGAAGATCGATAGGGGTCATTGTTCCATCTGTGTCTTGACCAACAATGATAAAACCTTTTTCTGCCCTTAATAAGTGCATTGTCTCAGTTCCATAAGGAGTAATGTTAAACTCTTTACCTGCCTCTATACACTTTTCCCATAAATCTTTTCCATAACTTGCTTGAACATTTATTTCGTAGCTGTGTTCTCCAGTAAAACTAATTCTCATTATTCTGCATTGAATATTGCCGATTTTCGCTTCTTTGAATGACATGTGAGGAAAGCTTTCATCTGATAAATCTAAATCGGGAACTATTTTTTTAATAATTTTTTTACTATTAGGTCCACATAAACTTGCCGTAGCATAATGATCTGTTACAGAAGTTAAATACACATCAAGCTCAGGCCATTCTGTTTGAAGATAATCTTCAAGTTTACCTAAAACATTAGCAGCACCACCAGTTGTTGTGGTCATAAGGTAATGATTTTCACCTAATCTTGTTGTAACTCCATCATCATAAACCATACCATCCTCATTTAGCATTAGGCCATATCTACATTTCCCTATAGCTAATTTTGACCAAGCATTTGTATAAACTCTGTTCAAAAATTCAGAAGCATCACTTCCTTGAATATCAATTTTACCAAGAGTAGAGGCATCCAGTATACCAGCACTTTCTCTAGCAGCTTTACTTTCTCTTTGAACTGCCTGATGCATAGTTTCTCCGTTAATAGGGTAGTACCATGCTCTCTTCCATTGTCCGACATTTTCAAATTCAGCTTTATTTTCAACATGCCAATCATTCATTGGCGTTCTTCTAAAAATATCAAAAAACTTTCCTACATTTCGACCTACAATAGTTCCAAATGTTAATGGTGTGTAAGGAGGTCTAAATGTAGTGGTCCCTAATTCTCCCATTTTAACGCCTGCTGTATCTGCAATTATGCCTAACGCATGCATATTTCCTAGTTTACCTTGATCAGTTCCCATACCAGTAGTCGTGTACCTTTTAACATGCTCAATAGATCTAAAACCTTCTCTTAATGCTAATTTTATATCTTTAGCCGTTGCATCGTTTTGATAATCTACAAATGGTTTAGTTTTGCCTAAAGGTTTATCAGAAGGGAGTAACCAAATATTTCTTTTTGAATTTTCCTGATCAATTTCAACTTTGATATTATCTAAATCTGTTTCTTTAATATTTAGAGTATCTTTAAGTTTTTGATTTAGATTTTTAATGATTTCATCAATTTTAAAATCTCCACCACAAGATCCTACACTTATTTGTTCAGATGTATTCTGATTTGGTAAGAAAACTTTTTTTTCATCATCAAACTTCAGTTTATTTCCTGATTGTGTATATAAATGTACAGCAGGTGTCCAGCCACCAGCTACTCCTAAGCAATCACACGAAATAGAAATTTTACTTCCAGTAACTGAAGTACCATCATTAGATAGTTTCATTATTGAAATACTATTTAGTCTTTTATAACCAGTTGTATCAACAATTGAGTGTGACCAGTAAATTTTAATACCTGCTTCTTTTACTTTTTTAATAATTTTACTTTCGGATTGTTCTCTAATATCAATTATTGCTTCAACATTGATACCCTTATTGAATAGTGAAATAGCACTTTCGTAGGCACTATCATTATTAGTAAAAAAGACATTTTTACTACCACACGCAACACCATAAAATTCACTGTATTTTTTAATTGCAGATGAAAGCATTATTCCTGGTCTATCATTATTATTAAATATCAAAGGTCTTTCTAATGCACCTGTAGCTAAAATAACTTTCTTAGCTCTAATTTTAAGAAGTCTTTGTCTGATTTTATTTGTTTTATCTTTTGCCTCTAAATGATCAGTTAGATTTTCTCTAGCCAAAAGATAATTATATTGATGATAAGCAGCTACACTTGTTCTAGTTTTTATTTCAAGATTTTTAATATTTTTAAGTTCTTCTATTTCTTTTTTTAACCACTCTGAAGGGGCTTTGTTATCAATTTTGTTAAATTCATTATTTTCATAAATAGTTGATCCACCAAGTTCATTTTTTTCTTCAACTAACAACGTTTTAAAATTATTTTTAGCTGCATTTTTTGCTGCCATAATTCCCGATATACCTGCACCTACAACCAATACATCACAGTGAACATTACGGTGATCATAAATGTCAGGATCAGTTGTTGTTGGTGATTTCCCTAAACCAGCAGAGTGTCTTATGAAAAATTCATATTTCTCCCAGAAACTAGCAGGCCACATAAATGTTTTATAATAAAAACCTGCTGGAAAAAAAGGGGAGAGAAAATTGTTTATTCCACCAATATCAAATTCAACACTTGGCCAACAATTTTGACTGGATGCCTCTAAACCTTCATAAATCTCGACCTCTGTTGCTCTAACATTGGGTTCCGTTCTATTGGTACCAGGGTTTACTTGAACTATAGCATTTGGTTCTTCTGAACCTGAAGTCATAATTCCTCTTGGTCTATGATATTTAAAACTTCTTCCAACTAAATGAACATCATTTGCAAGTAATGCTGAGGCTAAAGTATCGCCTTTAAATCCATGGTAAGTTTTGCCATTAAATTTAAAGGATATTCTATTAGTTTCATCAATATACTCGCTAGATTTTACTCTTAGGTTTTTATTCATTTTATTGAGCAGGTGGTTTTTCACCCATTTTGTAAATTGCTTTTATTTCATCATTAGAAGTATCTCTAACCATATTAAACCACTTACGACAACCATGTGCGTGGTTCCATCTTTCAAATTGAACTCCTTTAATATTTTTTCTCATAAATAAATATTCTGCCCACTCATCATCACTTAATTCTGTTGGTTGTTTAGGTCTTTCGATATGAGCTTCACCACCAGCCTTAAATTCTTGCTGATCTCTTTCTCCACAGTATGGACAGTTTATTAAAAACATTAATGAGCAACCGCTGCAGCCCCATGTTCATCAACAAGGTCTCCGCTTACAAATCTATTTAAATTAAATGCAGCATTAAGTTTATGCGGTTCGTCGTTTGCAATAGTATGTGCAAACAAATCTCCAGATCCTGGAGTTGCTTTAAATCCTCCTGTACCCCAACCACAATTAAAGTATAAACCTTTAATTGAAGTTTTACTTAAAATTGGACTGGCGTCAGGACAAATATCTACTATTCCTCCCCATTGTCTTAACATTCTCATTCTACTAAAAATTGGATATAGTTCTAAAATTGCATTTAATGTTCCTTCAACTATTTGATGACTTCCTTTTTGAGTGTAAGAAACATAATCATCTGTTCCAGCACCAATCACCAATTCTCCTTTATCAGATTGACTAACATAAGCATGTACTGCATTAGACATTACAACAGTATCAATAATTGGTTTTACAGGCTCAGAAACTAAAGCTTGTAAAGGTTTACTTTCAAGTGGAAGTCTTAGACCCGCCATATTAGCTATTACACTAGAATGACCAGCTGCAACTACACCAACTTTCTTAGTTTTTATAAATCCTCTTGTTGTTTCTATTCCCTCAACACTATCTCCATTTCTTTTTATTCCTTTAACTTCACAATTTTGAATAATATCAACACCCATTGCATCGGCTCCTCTAGCATATCCCCAAGCAACTGCATCGTGTCTTGCTGTACCAGCTCTACGTTGTAAAGTTCCTCCTAAAACAGGGTATCTAATATCTGGTGATGTATTTATAATTGGACAAAACTTTTTAACTTCTTCTGTGCTCAAGTAGACTGCGTCAATACCATTTAGTCTATTAGCATGTGTTCGTCTTTTTAAATCTCTAACATCTTGTAAATTATGTGCAAGGTTCATCACACCTCTTTGACTAAACATTACATTATAATTTAGTTCTTGAGATAAACCTTCCCAAATTTTTAATGCATGATCATATAATCCTGCACTGGCGTCCCATAAATAATTTGATCTAATAATTGTAGTATTCCGTCCAGTATTTCCTCCACCAATCCAACCTTTTTCCACTACAGCAATATTATTCATATTGTGTTTTTTTGCTAAATAGTAGGCTGTTGCTAATCCGTGGCCACCACCACCAACAATAATTGCATCGTACTCTTTTTTAGGAGTAGGATCTTTCCACGCTCTTTGCCAATTTTCATGATATGAAAGAGCATTTTTAATTAACGAAAATACTGAGTATTTATTTCTCATAATAATTGAATAATTACTTTATATATATTGAATTTTCAATACAATCGCTTAATACACAATGTCATACGGAAGAGTGGGTGAGAGGCTGAAACCAGTCGTTTGCTAAATGACCGTGCGAGGAAACTTGTACCGAGGGTTCGAATCCCTCCTCTTCCGCCACTAAAATAGAGGCTGATCTTTAAAAAAGTTTTTCATGGTCACAGGACGTTGTTCCAAAATATATCTATAGACATTATAATTTTCCATTACACGCTGTACGTAATTTCTTGTTTCTCTAAATTTTATTAATTCAACCCAATCAACATAATCAACTTGTTTTTTTTGTGGATTTTTATTTATTTTTTTCCAATATTTAACTCTGTTGGGTCCAGCATTATACGCAGCGACTGCAAAAGGGTAAGCACCATCATATTGTAGAATTAAACCTGCTATATAGTGTGAGCCTAAATTAATATTATATTCTGGATCAGTGGTTAATCTTGATTTTGAATAAGGAAGTTTAGCTTGTTTTGAAACTAATTTTGCTGTGTAGGGCATCAATTGCATTAATCCTTTTGCACCAGCATGACTATTAGCTTCTAAATCAAATTCACTTTCTTGTCTAATTATAGATAAGATCAAAGCACTTTCTGGAATTTTTCTTTTATTAATATATTTAGGAGTGCTAATTATTGGGTAATTGTATTTATTATGAAATCTTTTTTGATAAGACGCAATTTTTGAAACCTGAATAGCAAAATCATATCTGTTTATACTTGTAGCTAATTCTGCAGCCAAAACCTCACTACCTTTTGCTATATTATCATTAGCTAAATGTCTTAAAATATGTTTTGTATATTTATCTTTCTTCAATTCATTTAGAAGATAAGAAATTTTCACAAGCTCTTTATTAAAAAATTGAATTCTATATTTTGGATCAATTTCCATATCTTTTTCTAACTCAAATTTTCCATTTGGATTTAATTTTAAAAAAGCTAGCTGACCATAGTAAGTAGTAAGATATTTTGTAGCTTCTCTGTACCAATTATTTGATTGCTCTCTTTCACCTATTTTTTCATATGCTCTTCCAAGCCAATAGGCACCTCTAGACAAGCTTATTGGATAACTAACATTTTCATAAAAATTTCTAAAATGATCTTTAGCTGTTAATGGATCATTTAAAAAACTTAAAGCTATCCATCCACTCATCCATTCTGCAGCGGCATATTCAGACCCTTCAGTCATTCCATGATTGCTTGAAATTTTATATGAAATTTCATATTTCTTTTTATAAAGCAATGCTCTTGAGATAATTTCTCTTTCTTTCCACCATTTATCAGGTCTAACTAAATACTCTTTATCATTTCTTATTTTCAATAAGATTTCTGTTGAAGAATCTACACGTCCTTTTTTTCTTCTCCATTTCAATCGATCGTAGTTTAACCCAGCATCATTCTTAAATTTTTGAGGAACATTTGCTATGGCTTGGTCAACTCCATAACCTTTACTCATTAAAAGATGTCTTGCATTATATAAAAGTTCGTAATCTTTTGGCAGATACCTTATTAATCTTTGTAAATCCCAACGATCACCGTTCCAAGCTAAATAATCAGCTCGTTTAATATAATCATCTGCATTTAAATATTTTTTAAATTTTTTTCTAAAATATTTTAATTCGTTTTTAGATAAATCTGCTGTAATCCACCCTTCTTTAATCAGTCTTGTACCTTTATTATTGTCTCCAACTAAAATGTAACTCTCTCCGAGTATCATTTTTCCATAACCACTTAATGGATCTTTTTCTCCAAACCAATTTATTATTTTTTTTGGAGAAACACTTTCTGTTGATAGTTTGTGTTCAGCAAGATATTTAACTCTGCTTATTCTAGGATAATCTGAATTCTTATTTAAAAAAACTTGATAATCGTAAAAGGAAGCTTGATTACCAGAGGTTAAAAGATGTCTCCATTGTATAAAATTATAAATTGACTTGTCTTTTGCTTTTTTTGCAATTTTTAGCGCAGATGACCATTTACTTTTCTGCATTTCTGAAATGGCTTTTTTTGCCAACCCAAAGTCTCTTTTACTATAATATCTTGAAATCTTTATGTTCATTGCTGAGCTAATGCCAGCTACAGTTGGTTTTTTCTTTGGTATTTTAAAACTCAATTTTTTTTCTTTTAAAACCAACTCTTTTTTAACAATCACTTCTTCGATTTTAATTTCTTTGGTTTTCGTAGGCTTCTTTAACGGTTTAAGGATATTTATAGATATTTTCTTTTGAATTTCTTCTTTACTTAAAATTGGTTTTTTTAAAGGTACAATCGAATTGATTTCAGCAAAGAGATTATTTGAAAATATTAATATGGATACGGTGAAACCTAAAAATAATATTTTTTTGAGCATAATCTTTTAGTATATGAATCTTTAAACTATGTTATAAGTATTTATGTTCAAAGGATCAAATGTTGCTTTAATTACACCATTTAAAAATAATGGTCTAGATGAGGAAGCATATATAAAATTAATCCATTTCCACATCGATAATGGTACTAATGGACTTGTACCGGCTGGTACAACAGGTGAATCCCCTACGTTAAGTCATGATGAGCATCAAAGAGTAATAGATTTATGTATAAAAGAAAGTAATGGAAAAATTCCAGTTATTGCTGGCACGGGTTCCAACTCAACTGAGGAGGCTATTTCTTTAACCACACATGCAGAAAAAGCAGGAGCTAACGGCGCTTTGATAGTTACACCTTATTATAATAAACCAACTCAAGAAGGCTTGTATCAACATTATAAAGCAATTAATGACAAGTGTGGCATTCCAATTATAATTTATAATATTCCCGGTAGATCTGTGATTGATATGTCAGTGGACACTATGGCAAGACTATATGAATTAAAAAATATAGCCGGTGTTAAAGATGCAACAGGTGATTTAGATAGAGTAAATCAAACACTTGAAAAAATGGGAAAAGATTTTATTCAATTAACAGGTAATGATGATAATGCTTTTGAGTTTAATAAACGTGGTGGAGTAGGTACTATCAGTGTAACAGCAAATATTGCACCTAAACTTTGTTCAGATTTTCAAAAATTTTCCAAATCAGACACTGATAATGAAATGAAAGAGGCAGAAAGATTAGATAAAATATTACAACCAGTTCATCACTCAATGTTTGTTGAGAGCAATCCAAGTCCTGTAAAATACGCTGCAAAGCTTTTAGGACTTTGTGATGACAATGTAAGGCTACCACTTGTAAAAGTAACAGACACAACAAAAGAAATTGTAAAAAAAGCTCTTCAGTCTGCTAAGTTAATTTAATGAACAAAAAAACCAATCCTGGTTTGAAAATCATTTGTTTAAATAGAAAAGCTAGTTTTAACTATTTTTTTGAAGATCTTTTTGAAGCTGGAATTGTTTTAAAGGGATCAGAGATTAAATCAGTAAGAGATGGCAAGGTGAATATCGCTGAGTCTTATGCTGTTGAAAAGGGAGGTGAAATTGTTTTAATTAATTCACATATATCTCCATACAAGCAAGCCAGTTATTCTAATCATAATCCAACGGATGATAGAAAATTACTTCTTAATAAAAAAGAAATAAATAAATTAATAGGTAAAATGCAAAGAGATGGTTTCACATTAGTTCCAACAAAAATGTATTTTAAAAAAGGAAAAGCCAAAATAGAATTAGCTGTTGCTAAAGGAAAAAAGCAATATGATAAAAGAGCAACAAAAAAAAGTAGAGATTGGAACCGTGAAAAGTCAAGATATATTAGAAAATCGAGCTAAAATTGTTTTTTTAGGAATAGGTTCAAATTTAGGTTTGAGAAAAACAAATATAGAAAAAGCAAAATTTTTATTAGCAGAACATAACTTAAATTTTCTTTCGGTATCTAGTTATTATGAAACCCCTTCCTGGCCTGATCCAAGAAAGCCTAGGTTTTTAAATATAATTTTAAAATTAAAATGCTATTACAGTCCTCAAGAACTATTAAAAATTTGTAAGACTATAGAAATTCAATTAGGCAGAAAAAAAGCAAAAAAAAATGCTCCTCGCACATGTGATTTAGATATAATCGATTTTAATAAATTGGTATCAACAAAAAATTCTAAAATTAACTTGCCTCACAAAATGATGCACAAAAGAAACTTTGTATTATTTCCATTATTTGAGATTCAAAAGAATTGGATCCATCCCAATAAACAAATTGATGTTAAAACCTTGATTTCTCTACTTCCTGATAGAGACATTAGATCTATTAAACAAATTTGATTTAGTGGTATAATATCTATTATGCTGAATTCAAATGAACTTATAAATAAAGTTAAGAATTATAATAAATTTCTTAATCCTGAAAAATTAGATAAAGCATATAATTTTGCTGTTAATGCACATAAGAGTCAAAAAAGAGCTTCGGGTGATCCTTATTCTGTTCACCCAATTGAGGTTGCAAATATTTTAACTGAATTAAAATTAGATAGCGCTACAATTACAACAGGTCTATTGCATGACACTATAGAAGATACTTTTGCAACTTATGAAACTATTAAACAAGAATTTGGAGATGAGGTTGCTGATTTAGTAGATGGTGTAACTAAAATTTCAGCATTTGAAAATTCAGCTGGAGCTAATTCTAAAGTTGAGAATTTCAGAAAATTAATTTTAGCAACATCAAAAGACATCAGAGTTCTATTAGTCAAAATTGCTGATCGACTACATAATATGAGGACCATTAAAGCAATTACAAAAGAAGAAAAAAGAAAAAGGATAGCTCAAGAAACTATGGAAATTTATGCCCCATTAGCTGATAGAATGGGAATGCATAGAATAAGAGACGAACTTGAGGATTTATCTTTTGAAATTTTAAATAATGATGCAAGAAAATTAATAAAAAAAAGACTTGATGAAATCAAATTGGATAGAAAAGATTTATTTGAAGAACAATCTTTTGAGTTAAGTGAAATATTGAATGATAATAAGATTAATGCTGAGATTTATGGAAGAGAAAAAACACCTTTTTCAATTTGGAGAAAAGTTCAAAAAAAAAGAGTTTCACTTGAACAAATAACAGACATTATTGGATTTAGGATAATTTTAAAAAACGTAGACGATTGTTACAAAACTCTCGGGATTTTTCATAAAAAATGGAATTGTATACCGGGAAAATTTAAAGATTATATTTCATCTCCAAAAATCAATGGTTATAAATCTATTCATACTTCTGTAATTGGTTCAAATAAAAAACCAATAGAAATTCAAATTAGAACACATGAAATGCACGAATTTGCAGAAAGAGGTATCGCATCTCATTGGCAATATAAGTCTTCTGAAAAATTCAATTCTTTAAGTTGGAAGGAGTATGATTGGTTAAAAGATCTTGTTGAGATTATAGAAAAAAATGAAAACCCAGAAGATTCATATGAGTATACAAAACTACAAATGTTTCAAGAAAACGTATTTTGTTTTACACCCAAAGGTTCAGTTATAAAATTACCTAAAGACGCAACAGCTATAGATTTCGCATATGCTGTTCATACTAAAATTGGTAATTCAGCAGTTGGTTGTGAAATTAATGGAAACAAAAGTGAATTACAAACTATTTTAAGAAATGGTGATCGAGTAAATATTATAACATCTAAAAATAATTCACCTTCACTTCACTGGATACCAACAACTAAAACAGGTAAAGCTAGAGCAGCAATAAGAAGATATTGGCATGATAAAGGAGAGCAGAAAGAGGAAAAAACAAAAAAATACAATACCACTCTATGGATGTCATTACCTGATAAGCCAGGTCAATTAGGAGACATAAGTTCACTCATTGGAAGTCATAAATTAAATATATCTAGCTTAGAAATGGTTGGTAAAAATCCCAATTATATTAATTTTAAATTTAAATTAATTATTAGAAATCTTAAGAATTTTACAAATTTTATTGCAGAGCTAAAACAAAAGAGTATAAAATTTAAGATAATTAGACACGAAGAAAAAAGAAATGCTTTCACACAAAAAATCCTTAAATATTTTAAAAAAAACTAATGCATTATTAGAAGGTCACTTTGTTCTATCCTCAGGTCTACATTCCTCAAAATATATTCAGTGTGCAAAACTTTTAAGTTTCCCTAATCTAGCTGATAAAATTTGTAAATCTTTAGCAAATAAAATTAAAAAAAAATTTAAAAAAATAGATTTAATACTATCTCCTGCAATGGGAGGAGTAATTATTGGATATGAAATAGGAAAATTGCTTAAAAAAGAAACAATTTTTTGTGAAAGAGTAAATGGTAAATTTACTCTCAGAAGAGGATTTAATATTAAAAAAGGAGCAAGAGTATTAATTATAGAAGATGTAATCACTACAGGAAAATCAAGTTTGGAGTGTGTTAAATTGATTAAAAAATCAAAAGCAAAATTAATTGGATTTGCATCTATTATTGATCGATCAACCAAACAATCTTTAAAAATAAAAACAGGAATAACATCTCATTTAAAAATTGATGTTCCAACTTATAAAGCAAATAAATTACCACCAGAACTTAAATCTATACAAATAACAACCCCAGGAAGCAGATTTATTAAGTGAAAAGGTTAGGTGTAAATATAGATCATATCGCAACTTTACGAAACGCTCGTGGAGAGAAACATCCAGATCCACTATACGCAGCTAAAAAAGTTATTAGTTATGGAGCCGATTCTGTAACAATTCATTTAAGAGAAGATAGAAGACATATAAAAGATATTGACGCAAAAAAAATATGTGGCTTAAAAAATGTGCTTGTAAACCTTGAGATTTCTATGAACAAAGAAATTGTTAATAAAGCACTTAAGATAAAACCAAATTTTATATGTTTAGTTCCAGAAAATAGAAAAGAAATTACTACCGAGGGAGGTTTAAATATAAAAAATAATCTAAATAAATTAGAGAAAATAATTAAAAAATTTAAAAAAGTAAAGATAAGAACAAGTTTATTTATTAACCCTTCTCCAAATGACATTAGACTTGCTAAAAAATTAAATGCTGATTGTATTGAAATACATACTGGAAAACTAGCGAACCTAGTTAAATCAAAAAGAAATTATTCTAGTGAATTAAACAGAATTAAAAAAAGTGCAAAATTAGCATCAAGTTTAAATATAGAAGTTCATGCTGGTCATGGTTTAGACTATAAAACTACGAAAATGTTAACAAAAATAATAGATATTGAGGAATATAATATTGGACATTTTATAATTGGGGAGTCAATATTTGATGGACTTTCAAAAGTAATTAAAAACTTTAAAAAAATTATAAAAAAATAAATGAAAATTCTTGGTATTGGAGTTGATATTGTTGAAAATAAAAGAATTCAAAAATCGATTAAAAATCCTTTATTTAAAAAAAGAATTTATTCATTTAAAGAATTGAAACAATCTAATGCTGCAAATAATAAAGTAGCTTTTTTTTCAAAGAGATTTGCTGCAAAAGAAGCATTTTCTAAAGCTCTTGGAACAGGTTTTAGTATGAATTTAAATTTTAAAGATATAGAAGTTGTTAATGACAAAAAGGGAAAGCCTTATTACGTTAAAAATAAAAAAATTACAAAAATCGTACAAAAGAACTTTAAAATCAAAAATTTTAAATGTTTTTTATCAATTTCGGATGAAAAAAATTATTCAACAGCGTTTGCAATCATTCAAACATCATGAAATTAGATAAAAATTTTTTTTCAGAAAATATAAAAACTTTAATTTATGCATTAATAATTGCAGTTATAATTAGGTCGCTTTTAGTACAACCATTTTATATTCCATCCTCATCCATGGAACCTACTTTATTAGTAGGTGATAGGTTGTTTGTAACAAAATATACCTATGGATATAGCAAACACTCATTTCCTTTTAGTCCTCCAATATTAAACAAAAGAATTATGTTTAGCAGTCCTGAAAGAGGTGATGTAATTGTATTTAAAACACCAGCAGATAATCGGACAGATTACATTAAAAGATTAATTGGTTTACCTGGAGATAAAATTCAATTTATAGACTCTAATTTATATTTAAATAATTCTGAAATTCTTAAATCTAAAATTAATAACAAAACTACAATTTTCTGTGGCGACAAAAGTATTGATGTTCATAGATTTGAAGAAAAACTTTCAAATGGTAAAAAATTTCATACTGTTTATTTAAAAGATTATACCTATCAAAATTCTGATGTGTTTACTGTACCAAAAGATCATTATTTCTTTTTAGGGGATAACAGAGACTGTTCTAAAGATAGCAGGTACTTAACAAGTGTTGGATATGTACATAAAGATAATTTAGTAGGAAAAGCTCAATTTATATTTTTTTCTTCAGATAAAAGAATAGGAAGTTTTATTGAATTTTGGAAATGGCATAAGTCAATAAGATTTAATAGAACCTTTAATAAAATTAATTAATGAAAATTAACTATCAAAGTTTAGAAAAAATAATTGATTTAAAATTTAAAAATAAAGATTTACTTGTTCAAGCACTCACACATAAAAGCTTTAATCCAAATGAAAATAATGAAAAGATAGAGTTTCTGGGTGACAGAGTTCTTGGTTTAGTCATAGCAAAAAAACTTTTAGAAATTTATCCAGGAGAAAAAGAAGGTATTCTTGATAAAAAATTTGCTTCACTAGTTAATAAAAAAACTTGTCTGGATATAGCAAAAAAAATCAATTTAGCTAGTTATGTAAAAACATTTAACCCTAACAATAAAAAAATAAAAATTGAGGACAAAATTATATCTGATAGCTGTGAAGCGTTAATTGGTGCTATTTATCTTGATAAAGGTTTTACAATAGTTGAAAAAACAATTTTAAACTTGTGGAAAGATCATATTGAAAAAAGTGTAGTTACAGAAATAGATGCAAAAACAAAGTTACAGGAACTAACTTTAAAAAACTTTAAAAAATTACCTACTTATAAATTAATTTCAAATACAGGTCCAAGACACAAACCTATATTTAAAGTTGGAGTAAAATTGCCCAATACAAAATATTTTATAGCTACTGGGAAATCAAAGAAAGAAGCTGAACAAAATGCTGCTATAGAATGTTTAAAAAATACAAATAAAAAATGAATTGGTCAGACGAAGGATTTTTAATAAGTAAAACAAGATATAATGAAAATTCATTAATTGCAGAATTATTTACAAAAGATAAAGGAAAGATATCCGGAATTATATTTGGTGGCACTTCAAAAAAAATTAAAAATTATCTACAAATTGGCAACAAACTTCATGTTAATTACAATTCTAAAAATGAAAATAGAATAGGTTATTTTAAAATTGAAATTTTAAATGCCTATACTCCATTATATTTTGACCACAAACAAAAGTTGTCTTGTATATCATCTGCAATGAATTTAATAAAAATATTAACAGCAGAGTCTCAATCTAACAATAAGGTTTATTTTATAATTCAAAATTTATTTTTAATTTTAAAAGAAAAGGATTGGTTAAAAAAATTTATATTTTGGGAATTGGAGTTACTTAAAATATTAGGATACGATTTAAGGCTTGAAAATATAGTTGATAAGGATTTGGAGGGTAATAAAACCGTTTATTATGTAAGTTCTTCAAATGAAAAAAAATATGTACCAAATTTTTTGATTGAAAAAGATATAGAGGTTAATGATCTTGGCACTTTATTGAATGGTTTGAAATTAGTAGGTGATTATTTAGATAAAACTATATTAAAACCAAATAATGTAAATTATCCAAACAGTAGGTCATTATTTTTAAATACTTTAAAATAATTATCTAATTATTTTATCAATTCTATCAGCATAATAACTTACAATAGCATTGGCACCAGCTCTCTTAAACGCAACTAAACTTTCATATATGGCGTCTTTATTTATTAATTTTTTTGCTATAGCTGTTTCAATTAAACTATATTCACCAGATACTTGATATGCAAAAACTGGTAATTTAAATTTTTCTTTTATTGATTTTATTATGTCTAAGTAAGGCATACCAGGTTTAACCATTACCATATCAGCACCTTCTTTAATATCTAATGAAACTTCCCTTAAGGCTTCATCAGAATTTCTATAATCCATCTGATAAGTTTTTTTATCTCCTTTTAATGAGCTTTTAGATCCAACAGCATCTCTAAAAGGTCCATAGAAGCTTGAGGCATATTTTGCAGCATACGATAATATTTGAACGTTTTGAAATTTATTTTTATCTAAAGCTTTTCTTATTTTTCCTATTCTTCCATCCATCATATCTGAGGGAGCAATAACATCACAACCCATCTCTGCTTGAAGTAATGATTGATTAATCAGTACCTCTATAGTTTCGTCGTTAAGTATAGTGTTGGATTTAATTAAACCGTCATGACCATGCGATGTGTAGGGATCTAATGCTACATCACACATTATGCCTATTTGATTTTTGTATCTTTTTTTTATTTCCTGAATTGCTCTACAAACTAAATTTTTTTCATTAAGTGATTCTGTCCCTAATTCATCTTTATGTACATTTTGGGTTTTTGGAAAAAGAGCAACCATTGGTATCTTTTTTTTTATGGCTCGATCCACTATTTGACTCAATCGATTAATTGTATATCTGTACACACCCGGCATCGATGAAATCTCTTGCCGTTTATTTGACCCATCGATTAAAAAAATAGGTAATATAAAGTCATTTGGACTCAAGGTATTTTCTTGAATCAGTCTCCTTGACCAAGATTCTTTTCTGTTTCTTCTAAGTCTAAGACTCGGATATTTACCAATAATCATGTTTTAATTTACTTTTAAATTGCGACAAATGTAATATACACATATACAAAAAAAAGGGTAGAAAGCAATCAAGATGACGTTAGAAAATTCAAAAGTAATAGACTTAAATGTTAAAAAAGAAGATAGAGTTTTAGACTTTAGCGATTTTCAGAAACAAGAAATTAAGTTTGATATTGAAAAGTTGCAAGAAGCGTATCATCAAATAGTTAAAATTAAAAAATTTGAAGATGCTGGTGTAACTCACTTTGGAGCAATATCATTAACTCAAATACCTGGTGATCCAGATTCTATCAAAGGTAATAAGGCTAGAGGTGTTTATTGGACAAAACCTGATAAATCAGGAAAAGAAGTAGTTAGAGATGAGTCTCTTGATGAGTCATTATATTCAGAATTCATAAAAGATTATGAAAATACTTATTTCAAACAAGTATATGATACCCTTTCATCTAGATATAAACTTGGGAGAGTAAGAATTCTTTTAAAAGAACCAAGATCAACTTTAAGTTGGCATAGAGATCCCGAGCCGAGATTACATATACCTTTAATTACTAACCCTGGCTGCATCATGGTTATTGATAATGTTGCAAAGCATATGCCTGCTGATGGTTCTGTTTGGATTACAAATAATACCAAGTATCATAATGCATTCAATGGTGGTGAAGAAAATAGAATACATTTAGTTGCTTGTGTTTTAGATTACAAATTTAATTAATTTGAAAAAAATATTTATTTCATCAGATCACGCTGGTTTTAAATTAAAAGAGTCAATCAAACATTATTTAAAAAATAAAAAAGTAAAATTTGAGGACCTTGGCCCAAAAGATGATAGTAGTGTTGATTATCCTGATTATGCACATAAAGTTGCAAAAAAAGTCAAACTTAATAAGAGAAATGTTGGTATTTTAGTGTGCGGATCTGGGACAGGTATGAATATTGCGGCAAATAAGCATAAAAATGTACGTGCAGCGCAATGTTTTAATCTAAAATCAACAAAATTATCCAGATTGCATAATGATGCAAACATCATTACATTAGGTTCAAGATTGATATCCAAAAAAAATGCTTTAAGGTTTATTGGTGTTTTTTTAAATACTAAATTTGATGGTGGGAGACACTTAAAAAGAGTTAAAAAAATATAATTATGTCTAGTGAAAAAAATTATTTAAACGATAGCTATAAAAGTTTCTTTGAAGATAGTTTATCAGTAAAAGACCCAGAGCTTTATAAAGCAATTAAAGATGAATTAATCAGACAACAACAGCATATAGAACTAATCGCTTCTGAAAATATTGTTTCTCAAGCAGTATTAGAAGCACAAGGTTCAGTTTTAACTAATAAATATGCCGAAGGGTATCCTGGTAAAAGATATTACAATGGCTGTGAGCATGTTGATGTTGCAGAAAATCTTGCGATTGAAAGATTAAAAAAATTATTTAATTGTAAATTTGCAAACGCGCAACCACACTCAGGTGCTCAAGCGAATGGTGCAGTATTTTTAGCTTTGTTAAGCCCAGGGGATACATTTATGGGTATGAGTTTAAATTCAGGTGGTCACATTACTCATGGATTAAAAATTTCAATGTCTGGTAAATGGTTCAACGCAATAGGATATGATGTTGATAAAGAGTCAGAATTGATTGACTATGATAATGTTGAAAAACTTGCTTTAGAACATAAACCTAAACTTATAATAGCAGGCGGTAGCGCTTATTCTAGAGTAATTGATTTTAAAAAATTTAGAGAGATAGCGGACAAAGTTGGCGCATATTTAATGGTTGATATGGCACACTTCTCTGGTTTGGTTGCAGGTAAAGGTTATCCTAATCCTTGTGACTATGCACATGTTGTTACATCAACGACACACAAAGTTTTTAGAAGTGCTAGAGGAGGTATCATTTTAACTAATCACGAAGATCTTGCTAAAAAATTTAATACAGCAGTCTTTCCAGGTTATCAGGGAGGACCTTTGATGCATATCATTGCAGCTAAGGCAGCTGGATTTTTGGAGGCCTTACAGCCAGAATTTCAAGATTATATTAAATGTGTTCTAGCAAATGCTAAGATACTTGCAGAAACTTTAAAAAATAACGGATTTAAAATTTATTCAGACGGAACTGATACTCATTTGATGTTAGTAGATTTAAGGCCTTATAATGTAAAAGGTAATCTTGCAGCTGAAAGTTTATCAAGAGCAAATATAACATGTAATAAAAATGGTATTCCTTTTGATACAGAAAAACCTATGATTACTTCAGGAATTAGATTAGGCACACAAGCAGCTACAACAAGAGGCTTTGGGTTAAGTGAATTTAAAACTGTTGGAGAATTAATTACAAAAACCCTTAAAGGTTTGTCTGAAAATCCTTCTGATAATAGCAAAATCGAAGAAGAAGTAAAAAACGAAGTTATTGCTTTAACTTCGTCATTTCCGATATATAAGAACCTTTAGTAAATGATTTGCTCAATATGTAAAAAAGGGGAGACCTCAGTTGTCGACTCTAGACCAACAGAGGATGGTACTGCTATAAGAAGAAGAAGACTTTGTACTTGTGGAGCTCGTTTCACAACTTTTGAAAGAGTTCAATATAGAGAATTAATGGTAGTAAAAAAAAATGGTAGAAAATCTGTATTCGATAGAGATAAACTATCAAAATCTATTTATATTGCCTTAAAGAAAAGACCCATAGATACCGAAACCATAGAAAAATTTATAAGTCAGATCTCAAGATCACTAGAGGAAATTGGTCAAAGTGAAATATCTACTAATACAATTGGAACAATGGTTATGGATGGTTTAAAGGATTTAGATCCTGTTGGTTACGTAAGGTTCGCATCAGTTTATAGAAACTTTAGAGAAGAAAAAGATTTTGTGCAATTCGTGGACAAACTTAATGTCTACAAAAAAACATAAATTTACATTAAAAGACAAATCTTACATGGAGATAGCCTTAGATCTGGCGAGATCTCGTCATGGCCTCACTGGATCAAATCCTTCGGTTGGATGTGTAATTGTTAAAAATGACAAAATAATTTCTATAGGTCAAACTTCATTTAATGGAAGACCACATGCAGAGTCTAATGCAATTAAAAATAGTTTTGAAGATTTAAAAGACTCAAAAATGTATGTTACTCTAGAACCATGTTGTCATCATGGATTAACGCCACCATGCACAGATTTAATAATTAAATCAAAAATTTCTGAGGTCATATATTCTGTTACAGATATAGACAAAAGAGTAAGTAATAAAAGTTTTAAAATTTTAAATTCAAAAAAAATAATTGTAAAAAAAGGTTTGTTAAAAAATAAAATCGAAAACTTTTATTCTTCTTATTTTTTTAATAGAAAGAAAAAATTACCTTATGTTACTGGCAAAATAGCTATTTCAAAAAACCATATTATTTACACTAAGTATCAAAAAAAAATTACAAATATTTATTCGGATATGTTTTCACATCTTTTGAGATATCAAAACGATGGTTTGATGATTACATACAAAACACTAAACAAAGATAATCCAAGATTAAATTGTCGTTTAAAGGGTTTGAAAAATTTTTCTCCTAAAAGAATTATTTTAGATAATAATTTAAAGACTAAAACAAACAGCTATATAATAAAATCTTCTAATAACAAAAATACTTTAATATTTTATAACAAAGCTGATAAATCAAAAATTTCTAAATTTAAAAGAAAAGGTGTTATTCTTGTTAAATCTAAAATAGATAGAAATAACAGATTTGACATGAGAGAAATTTTGAAAAAGCTATATAATTTTGGCTGCAGGAATTTATTGATTGAGGGTGGTAATGAACTAACCAATTCCTTGCTCAAAAACAAAATTTTTAATAAATTTTATTTATTCAAAAGCCCTAAAAATCTTTCTAAAAGCTCTGAATATTTAAAATTTAGTGGTATGAACACATTAAATCAAAAATATCTAACAAAGATTAATTTAAATCTGAATTTGCGAAAAGACAGAATAACACTATATAGATAGAAATCATGTTTAATGGAATAATTTATAACCAGGGCATTATTACTAAAATTATTAAAAGACCCAAGGGTCTTAATATTTTTATAAAAAGTAATCTTAAAGTTTCCAAAAAAGATATGGGTTTGTCGGTTGCATGTGATGGTGTCTGCTTAACTTTAATCTCATATAAATCAAGAATTATGGAATTTTATCTATCTAAAGAAACAATAATTCGTTCAAAATTTAAATTTTTAAAAATAAGAGATAAAATAAATTTAGAATTACCTTTAAAATATGGGACAAAAATTTCAGGACATATTTGTCAAGGTCATGTTGATACTGTCGGCAAAGTATTAAGCATTAAAAAAATAGATAAATCATTTCTTTTTGACTTTGATTTACCTAAAAAGGAAAGAAAACACTTAATAGAAAAAGCATCAATCTGTGTAAATGGGATTTCCCTCACAATTTCAAAAGTGACTAAAAAAGGTTTCCAGATATGGATAATTCCCCATACCTACAAAGAAACGAATTTATCAACATTAAAAAAATCTAGTTTAGTTAACATAGAGATAGATATCTTGTCTAAATACGTTAGGAATTATTTTCATGGGAAAAAATAATTTTGCATCAATCGAGTCAATTATAAGTGTAGCCAAAAAAGGGGGTATGTTTATTTTAGTTGATGATGAAAAAAGAGAGAATGAGGGAGATTTAGTTATTTCTACATCAGATTCGAATGCAAAGAATATTAACTTTATGGCGAAATACGGACGAGGTTTAATTTGTTTAGCGCTTGATTCACTTCAAGCAAAAAAATTAAATTTATCTTTAATGTCTCCAGTAAATCAATCAAGAAACAAGACGGCTTTTACAATTTCTATTGAAGCAAAAAAAGGAATAACAACAGGTATATCTGCTAAAGATAGAGCGAAAACAATCAAAGTTGCTTCAAAAAAAAATGTAAATAAAAATGAGATTGTTTCACCTGGTCACGTGTTTCCAATTATAGCCAAAGATGGTGGAGTGCTTGTTAGAGCAGGGCACACTGAAGCTTCAGTTGATATATCTAAATTAGCTAAAAAAAATAACTCTGCTGTAATTTGTGAAATTATGAATGAAGACGGAACAATGGCCAAAGGTCAGGATTTATTTAATTTTGCAAAAAAACATAAATTAAAAATTGGAAAGATAGAAGATCTGATCGCATATAGACTAAAAAAAGAAAAGCTTATTAAAATTAAAAAGCAAAGCAAGATTGATGTAAAAAAACAAAAATACAATATTAGAATTTACGAAAATCTTTTAGATGGCTCAGAGCACTTTGCATTAATAAAAGGTAAAATAAAAAAAGGTATTACTCCAAGGGTAAGAGTAATTTCTTCTAATGTTGTACAAAACTATCTAATCAATCAATCACTACCAAATTCATTTAACAAGACTTTAAATTATTTTAAAAAATATCAAAATTGCGTTTTAGTTTTTATCAAAGACTCAAATTTAAAATCAGTAACTCAGACTTTAAAAGATTATAAAAACAAAGACTTTTATAAAAAGGGAAATGACAAGTTAATAAGAAATTATGGTATTGGAGCTCAAATTATTAAAGATTTAAAAATTAAAAACATGATATTGATTACCAAATCACCAAAAAAAGTTATTGGTCTTGATGGTTATGGTATAAAAATTACTAAACAGGAATTAATTTGATAAAAAAAAAATATTTAATTGTTGTAGCAGATTATTACGAAGATATTGCTGAAGGCTTAATAAACAGTGCTTTAAAAATAATTCCAAAAAAAAATTTAATAAAAATTATTAAAGTACCTGGTGCTTTTGAAATTCCAGTTACAATCTCAAAAAATTTAAAAAAATATGATGGTTTTTTAGCTTTAGGATGTGTAATTAAAGGTCAAACGCCACACTTTGATTTTATTTCTCAAGCTTCAACAGACGCCATAATGAAATTATCTATTGATAGTAAAAAACCTATTGGAAATGGAATAATTACCTGTCTAAATATGGCTCAAGCAAGAGCAAGAAGAAAAAAGGGTGCTGAAGCTGCAGAAGCTGTAATTTCAGTTTTGTCTCAAAAATGAGAACTCATTATAATCCTAAAAATAACCCTAGAGTAATAATTATACAGAAATTATATGGGAAATTTTATAACGAAGATGATGATTTAGATTTTCCAAAACATAGATTTAAAAAATTTATTAAAGATATTGTTTTAGGAACGATAGAAAGAAACGATCTTATTTTAGATGAATTAAATAATAAATTAGGTGATGAATTTGTATTCGAAAAATTAGACAAAGTTTTTCAAACAATTTTAAAAGCAGCAACTTATGAATTTATGTATAAGCCAAATTTATCTATAAATATAATTATTAAAGAATATTTAAATTCATCTAATTTTTTTCTTGAAGATTCACAAACAAAGTATCTTAATGCTTTATTAGACAACGTTGGAAAAAAATTAAGATCTAACAATGCATGAATTTGATCTAATAAATAATTATTTTTTTAAAAGAGCTAAAAAAAATAAATCTGCTCTTGACCTAAATGATGATGTTTTTTTCGATAAACAAAAAGGTATTGTTATATCTGTTGATACATATAATATTGGTACGCATTTTTATGATTTTAAATACCCAGATTTAGTAATTAAAAAAATACTAAGATCGTCAATTTCTGATTTAATTTGCAAAGGTGTAAAACCAAAGTTTTATTTTATTTCTGGTTCAGGTAATAAAAAAACATTTACAAAAAATAATTTATACAAAATCTCAAAATCACTTAAATCAGAACAAAATAAATTTAATATTGATTTATGTGGTGGAGATACAACTTTTTCAAATAAACTAAGTTTCACAATCACTTCATTAGGATATTCGAATAAAATAATTTATCGTAATAAAGCCAAATCAAATGATGACATCTATGTTACTGGAAATTTGGGAGATAGTTATTTAGGTCTTAAAGCATTAAGTAATAAAGCTAAATTTAAAAATAAAGATAAATTATTTTTTATAGATAAATATTTCAAACCAGAAGTACCTTTAAATTTAACAAATTATTTATTAAAATTTGCTAATTCCTCTATTGATATTTCAGATGGATTAATTGACGATTTAGCAAAAATGATTAATAGACAAAGTTTATCATTTTACTTATTTGAAAATAAAATACCTGTTTCAAATAAATTGAGTAATTTAATTAAAAAACAAAGATTGAATAAAATTAATCTAATTTCTAATGGAGATGATTATCAGGTATTATTTACCGCAGATATTAATAAAGCTAGAATCATTCAAAAAGCTTCTAAAACAACTGGAATTAAAATAACTAAAATTGGTAAAATAATATCTGGTAAAGATAGATCTTTGATATTTGATGAAAAAGGCAAGCAAATACGAGCTAAATCTAAAGGTTATATTCATCGGTTTTAGAAGTTAATCGTTGTCTTTTCTATCTTTTTTTGTATTGTGCGGGCTTAAAAATTTAACAACCAACAACTTAAGGTTAATATGAGCGGAACAGTCGAAACAATACTATTATACACAATTGGAGCTGGTTTATTATCTATCGTTTATGGATTTTTAACTGGTAAAAACATTCTTAATTCAAGTGCAGGAAATGCAAAAATGCAAGACATTGCATCTGCAATTCAAATTGGTGCAAAAGCATATTTAGCAAGACAATACAAAACTATTGCTATTGTTGGTGCTGTAGTTTTAGTAATTGTTAGTATTGCATTTAGTCCTCTAGTAGGTCTTGGTTATTTAATTGGTGCTGCATTATCTGGTATAGCAGGTTATGTTGGAATGTTAGTTTCTGTAGAAGCAAATGTAAGAACGGCAGAAGCATCAAGAAAAGGTCTAGCTCAAGGTTTATCCGTTGCTTTTAAATCTGGTGCTGTAACTGGAATGTTGGTTGCTGGTTTAGCTTTATTAGCTATTGCTGTTTATTATTATATATTATTGAAATCTAATGTTGATGAAAGAGAAATAGTTAATGCATTAGTTGCATTAGGTTTTGGTGCTTCTCTAATCTCTATCTTTGCAAGATTAGGCGGTGGAATTTTTACAAAAGGTGCAGACGTAGGAGCTGACTTAGTTGGAAAAGTTGAAGCTGGAATTCCTGAAGATGATCCTAGAAACCCTGCTGTAATTGCAGATAACGTTGGTGACAACGTAGGAGACTGTGCTGGTATGGCCGCTGATTTATTCGAAACATATGCTGTTACAATTGTTGCAACAATGGTTCTATCTTCTATTTTCTTTGTTGGTGATCTAAATATGATGATTTATCCTTTGTCGATTGGTGCTGCATGCTTGTTAACATCTATTGTTGGAACATTTTTCGTTAAACTTGGAAGAAGTAATAACGTTATGAATGCTTTGTATAAAGGATTTATTGTCTCTGCAGTAGCATCTTTAGTAATTTTATGGCCTGTTACAGATCATGTAATTGGTTTTACAAATGAATACACAATTAACGATAAGACATTTAATGGAATGGATCTATATTATTGTGGTGTGATAGGATTAGTTATTACTGGATTATTAATCTGGATTACTGAATACTATACAGGAACAAGTTATAGACCAGTTAAATCTGTTGCATTATCATCAACAACTGGTCATGGTACTAATGTTATTCAAGGGCTAGCTGTTTCTATGGAGGCAACTGCTATTCCTGCATTGATAATTGTAGCTGGTATTCTTATTACAAATACTATAGCTGGACTTTTTGGTATTGCTATTGCAGTAACTACTATGCTTGCATTAGCTGGTATGGTTGTGGCTTTAGATGCATATGGACCCGTTACCGATAATGCTGGTGGTATTGCTGAAATGTCTAATCTTGATAAGAAAGTTAGAAAAACAACAGATGCATTAGATGCAGTAGGAAACACAACTAAAGCTGTTACAAAAGGTTATGCAATTGGTTCTGCTGGTTTGGGTGCATTAGTTTTATTTGCAGCTTATACAGAAGACATCAAACATTTTTCAAAAGAGGCTGGATCTGCTTTAGAAGGTATAGTAGTAACTTTTGATTTATCTAACCCTTATGTGGTTGTTGGTTTGTTAATTGGTGGAATGTTACCTTATCTTTTTGGTTCAATGGGAATGCAAGCTGTAGGTAGAGCAGGTGGTGCAGTAGTTGTTGAAGTTAGAAGGCAATTTAAAAAATTTCCGGGTATTATGAAAAGAAAACAAAAACCTGATTATGCTAAGTTAGTGGACTTACTTACTGTTGCTGCAATTAAAGAGATGATTATACCATCTTTACTTCCAGTTCTTTCACCAGTTGTATTGTATTTTATTATTTTATCTATTGGGGGCCAAGTAGCAGCATTAGCTGCAGTTGGTGCAATGCTTCTTGGTGTAATTATTACAGGACTATTTGTAGCGGTTTCAATGACAGCAGGTGGTGGTGCTTGGGATAATGCAAAAAAATATATTGAAGATGGAAATCATGGAGGAAAAGGTTCTGAAGCGCACAAAGCTGCAGTTACTGGTGATACAGTTGGGGACCCTTATAAAGATACAGCTGGTCCAGCGGTTAATCCAATGATTAAAATTACAAATATTGTTGCTTTACTTTTATTAGCAGTTATCGCTGGTTAATCTCTTTACGCTTTTTGGCCCTCTGTCCAAGAGGGTCATTTATTTTTTGTCTTAAACTTGATGTAAAATCATAGATAAAACTGTTTTTTTTAAAATCTTGACCAGTTATATTCTTTGTCAACTTCAATTCATTCATATTATCTTTATTATAAAATTCTTTCTTTTTAAGTAAGCCATAATTATCTATTTCTAATACAAGAACATTATTTTCTAAAATTTTTAATTTTCCTAAATTTTTTAAATTTGATTGGGTTTGTTTTCGCTCTATATAAATCCATAAGTCTGTATCAAATTTACTAGTTGTAGAGGGACTACCTAATATTTTGACTATGTCATTCTTATTTGTCTTGTTAACAATAAGTTCCATTTGTTTTTTTTCCAAGAAAGGTACACCATGATGTTTTACCACAGGTTTAAAAGAGCAATTTGAAACTATAAATGATATTAAAATTATATATAATATTTTATTCATGAATAAAAAATATATACATATTTATAATAATTTAATTAATTACACTAGAAATAAAGATTTATATAAAAATCTTGATAGAGGTGATAATTTTTCTGATAGATTAACCCTTTTTTTACTGCATTTTTCTTTTTTTTTAAAAAATTACAAAAATGAGGAAAATAAGAAAATTCTTCAGGAAATTTATGACTTTAATTTTAGACAACTTGAATTGAGTATCAGAGAAATTGGATATGGAGACCAGTCTATAAATAAAAAAATGAAAGATTATATTAATTTGTTTCATTCCATGGTTTCTGAAATACATTTCTGGGATGATTTATCAAAATCAGATAAATTAAAAAAAATTTCCACTTTTTTAAGTGATTTTCAAAATAAAGAGGAATTACTAGAGTATTTTGATCTTTTTAACACTAAATTATCAAAAAAAACTTTGAATTCTTATTTAAAAAGTGTAAGTAACCAATAATTATGGCTGTACCAAAACGAAAACAAACTCCTTCCAGAACTGGTATGAGAAGAGCTCAGACCATGAAATTTTCAACTAAAAATATAGTTGAGGATAAAAAATCAGGTGAATATAGGCTTTCTCATCATCTTGATCTTAAAACAGGCATGTATAAGGGAAGACAAGTTTTAGACCCAAAAGAATAGTATATAATAATCTATTAAAATGTCAGATATCATAAAAATTGCAGTTGATGCAATGGGTGGCGATGGCTCACCGAAAAAAATAATAGATGGTATTATTTTAAATCATTCTTCAAATAGAAATAATTTTTTTAAAATATTTGGAGATAGACATAAGATAGATCCATTAATTAATGGAAAAATCTCAAGTGAATTTTTTGAAATAATTCATACTGAAAAAAAAATTGAAAGTACTGATAGTCCTTTAGAGGGTGCTAAAAGAGGTAAGGATACGAGTATGTGGCTTGCAATTCAAAGTGTTAAAGATAAAGAAGCAGATATTGTTATATCAGCAGGCAACACAGGTGCATTATTAGTTGTATCAAAATTGAATTTAAAAATGATAGAAAATATAGACAAACCAGCTTTATCTGCTTTATGGCCAAATAAAAAAGGGTATGAGTGTTGTATTGGATTTAGGTGCCAACATTGAATGTAGTTCTAAAAATTTATCAGACTTTTCAATTATGGGAGCTTCTTTATATACTTCACTTTATCCGAATGACAAACCAAACGTAGCATTATTAAATATCGGTTCAGAAGAATTAAAAGGAAATGAGACTATCAAAGAAACTTATCAATTATTGAATGAAAAAAATTCAGATAATTATAACTTTGCTGGTTACATTGAGGGAAATCATCTTATGGATGGAGAGGTTAATGTAATAGTTTCAGACGGTTTTACAGGAAATGTTGCATTAAAAACTGCAGAGGGTACTGCGAATTTTATAACTAGTGAATTAAAAAATGCGATGACAGGTACATTAATAGGTAAAATTTCATCTATATTAAATATATCGAACTTAACGAAATTTAAGAAAAGACTAGATCCAAGATTATATAATGGAGCAATTTTTATTGGTTTAGACTCTCCAGTTGTTAAAAGTCATGGAGGAACTGACTATATTGGCTTTTCAAACTCACTAGATGTTTGTCATAGAATTGTAAAAGGTAATTTGATAGAAAAGATTAAGCAAAATATTTAATATGAGAATTAATTTAACTAAAAAAGACTTAGTTAATTTTGTTTATATGCAGCTTGGTTTTTCAAAACAAATATCAGAAAATTTAATTGAGGATTTTTTATCAACTATAGTTAGTAACATCAAAAATGAAAAAAAATTAAAATTATCTAAATTTGGAACTTTTTCTATTAGACAAAAAAAATCTAGAATTGGTAGAAACCCAAAAACTAAAGAAACAAAAGTAATTTCAAGCAGAGATGTCGTATTGTTTAAGCCGTCAAAGGAATTTAAAGAATTTGTTAATTTAAAGGATAATGGATAAATCAAATAGCGCTTACAAAACTATTGGTGAAGTAGCTAGAATATTAAATCTTAAATCAAATGATAAAGGAGCTTTACCGACACACGTCATTAGATTTTGGGAAACTCAATTTAAACAAATTAAACCAATGATATTAAATTCCAATAGAAGATATTATGATGAAAAAACAATAAATCTTCTTAAAAAAGTTAAATTTTTACTTAAAGATCAAGGTATGACAATAAAGGGTGTAAAGAAAATATTAAATAATGAAGATTCTTTAAAGCTTGACGAAATTGCAGATAAATCTATAAGGACTGAAAATTTAAGAAATAAGTTATTAAAAATTTCTAATAAATTAAAAGAATTGAAAAATGGCAAAAAAAACGCACGTTAAAGTAAGAATGGTTCCAGAGGCTAAACCTGATAGCCCTTACTTCTATTATGTAAAAAAACCTGCTGGAGGTGAGAAGGCCAAAGTTAAACTTTCAGCAAAGAAATACAATCCGGATACTAGAAAACACGAAATGTTTGTGGAAAAAAAGCTTCCGCCACACAGTAAGTAATTATTTTTTTTTAAAGTTTCTCTTTTCGTAATCGATATAGGACAAAATCATATTTTTCCATATACGATTCGTAATTTTAGGATCAATCTTTAGTTTTTTAGATTTTGAGTGAATTTTTTTAAGTATAAAATTGATGCGTTTTTGATCTACTATTTCTTTTTTAAATTCTTTAAGCTTTAAAACTTCTTTTACAAGATTAGTTCTATATTTAATTAAAGATAATAACTTATTATCTAACTTATCCAATTTAGATCTTATTATTTCTAATTTTTTTTTGTTTTTAGGCGACATTTAATTTATTGGTTTAATTAATAATTATTATATTTATTTAATCATGTACAGTCAGAATTATTCTTTAAATTCTCAATTAAAAATATGGATGATCACTTTATTAGTGATGATCGTGCTTATTATTTTAGTAGGGGGTCTAACTAGATTAACAGACTCTGGACTATCTATTACAAGTTGGGAACTTTTTATTGGCTCATTACCGCCTTTAACAAATAATAAATGGATAGAATATTTTGATCAGTATAAAACAATACCTGAATTTAAAGAACAAAATTTTAATATGACTTTAAATGAATTTAAAATTATTTTTTGGTGGGAATGGGCGCATCGTCAATTGGGGAGATTAATTGGTCTTACAGTTCTTTTTCCAATGATCTATTTTACAATTAAAAATGGTTTTTGGATTTTAAAAGAATATTCAATTATTTTTTTTTTAGTGTGTTTTCAAGGATTTATTGGATGGTACATGGTATCAAGTGGATTAATTGATAGAATTGATGTTAGTCATTATAGATTATCACTACACTTAGTCACAGCTTTTATCATTTTGTCTATAGTTTTTTGGAAATATTTAAATCTAACTGATATAAAAATTAATCATATTAACATTCAATTAAACCCAATTAAATTTTTTCTTTTATTATTATTTTTACAATTAATAATTGGAGCATTAGTGTCCGGGATGGATGCAGGAAAAATTTATAATACTTGGCCATTAATGGGCTCATCATATTTTCCGGATGACAGTGAAATTAATGATTTATTTAATCTCACAGTATTTGATGATCAATCACTTGTTCAATTTATTCATAGAAATTTAGCATATTTAATTGTCATAATATACTTTTACATACTTTATTTTGTTTTAAAAAATGGAAATATAAATTTAAGGATTCCAATCTTCATTATTGGAATTTCTTTATTGTTTCAAATTTTTTTGGGAGTTCTTACAATTTTATCTGGAGTAAAAATGCTATATGCATCTCTACACCAGATAAATTCTATTTTAATAATACTTTCAACTTTGTATTTTCTTTATATTACAAAATATAAAGAGGATATTTATTAGTTTCTATTGGTAGACATTAAATCCTCGAATTAACTTACAGCTTTTAAATTACCCTTTGAAGATTTATTCAATGCTTGATCAAGATCCTCAATAATGTCATCAATGTGTTCAATACCGATACAAAGTCTTACGTAACTTTGGGTAACACCTGATGCAGCTAATTCTTTCTCATTTAATTGACTATGAGTTGTACTTGCTGGATGAATTGCTAAACTTCTAGCATCACCAATATTAGCTACGTGATAGAACATTTTTAAAGACTCGATAAATTTTTTACCAGCTTCAATTCCACCTTTAAGTTCGATACCAATCATTGGTCCATTTCCACCATTAAGATATTTTTTTGCTCTATCAGCAATAGGTTTATCATGTTCAGTAGAATAAATAACTTTTGTAACTTCTTTATGTTTTTTAAGAAAATCAACTGCATATTCAGCATTAGCACAATGTTGTCTCATTCTTAAAGCAACTGTTTCAAGTCCTTGAATTATTGCAAAAGCATTATCTGGAGCCAGAGCAGATCCCAAATCTCTTAATAAACAAACTCTTGCCCTAACTGCAAATGGTACATTGGCACCAGTTAGTTCCGGTACAGCCTTTCCCCAAATTACACCACCATAACTATTATCAGGTTCATTAAATAAAGGTTGTCTTTTGGGATCTGCGGTCCAATCAAAGTTACCACCATCAACTATACTTCCTGCAACTGCTGTTCCATGTCCACCTATATATTTTGTAAGTGAGTGAATTACTACTGCAGCTCCATGTTCAATCGGTCTGCATATTACTGGTGCAGCTGTGTTATCCATTATTAGTGGAATGTTATATTTTCTTCCAATGTCAGAAACTTCCTTTATTGGAAACACCCTTAAATATGGATTTGGTAAGGTTTCACCGTAAAAAGCTCTAGTTTTATCATCTATTAACTTTTCAAAATTTTCAGGATTACTTGGATCTGCATATCTTATCTCTATCCCAAGTTTGCTAAGTGTATGTGTGAATAAAGATACTGTACCACCATATAGATCAGTTGAGCTTACTATATTATCACCGGCTTGGGCTACATTTAATACAGCAAACGTTGATGCAGTTTGACCTGAGGATACAGTTACGCATGATAGACCTCCTTCAAGTGCGGCAACTCTTTTTTCCAGGACATCATTTGTTGGGTTCATTATACGAGTGTAGATGTTACCAAATTCTTTAAGAGCAAAAAGGTTAGCAGCGTGCTCTGTATTATTAAATTGGTACGATGTTGTTCTATAAATTGGAACAGCTACTGCGTTCGTCGCTGGATCACTCTTATAGTCACCACCATGTATGGCAATAGTTTCAGGGTTATTTCTTTTTCTAGTCATTTTACTCCTTTTTTAGTGCTTCAACATTATGTTAGGCGCACAATACAGTTCAAATGCCTACCGATTTTATTAATTTTTATGAGATTTCCTTTTTAGCAGTTATAAGCCCGCAATAGGATCAAATCGGCGATTGATTTCTAACATATTAGCTACATATTTCAAGCTAAATATAAAATTGACTTTGTGATTATTAATAGTATTAATCCTCGCACAATGACAAAATTTACTAAAAAAGACCAATTAAATTCATCTTGGTATGAAATAGACGCGAAGAATGCAGTAGTTGGAAGATTAGCAACTGTTGTTTCCAATATCATAAGAGGCAAGAACAAAACCACATATACACCTCATATGGATGATGGCGACTTTGTTGTTGTTAAAAATATTGAACAAGCAAAATTTACTGGAAAAAAATTTCAAGATAAAAAATATTATAGACACACTGGCCATCCAGGTGGAATTAAAGTTACAACACCTGAGAAACTCCATGAAAAAAAACCTGGAGAAACTTTAAAAATGGCAGTTAAAAGAATGTTACCTGGTGGGGTATTGGGTAGAA
>CACPPD010000009.1 GCA_902635865.1 uncultured Pelagibacteraceae bacterium
TCCAACTGTTTTTAGACTTATTGTTCTAAAAACCTCTCCAAAACCAGGTATATGTTTATCTGCAATTTCGTCAATCGCTTCAGGAGTTATATCTCTTCCTGTAAGACCTGTTCCTCCAGTAGTGATTATAACGTCTATATCTTTTTGACTTGTCCATTTTTTTAAAATTTTTACAATATCTTCTTTATTATCTTTGCAAATTTTTCTATCAATTAATTGATGTTTAGCATCTTTAATTTTTTCAACCAAGATTGCACCCGATTTATCATTATCAAATGTTCTTGTATCTGTTACAGTTAATAAAGCAATATTTACATCCATAATTTAAAAATGATTATAATATCAATTCTTTTCTTTGTAACGGCATTAATATACTCAAGTATTGGTTTCGGAGGAGGCTCAACATATCTTGCAATACTTTTAATTTGGGATGTACCTTATACAATATTTCCCGTTATAGCCCTTGTATGCAATATTATTGTTGTATCTGGTAATTCTATTAATTTTATAAGATCTAAAAATATAAACTTTAATTTACTATCTCCTTATTTAATAGGCTCCATACCTTTTGCTTTTATTGGAGGATCAATAGGAATTGAAAAAAGTTTATTTGAGATTTTATTATTTTGTGTTTTGTTAGTTGCAGGCGTTTTTTTATTAATTGAGAGTAAATCTTTTAATAAAGAACAAATTAAAATTAATCAAATACCAAAATTACTATCAATTTCTATTGGATCAATAATTGGCTTTATGGCAGGGTTAGTAGGAATTGGTGGAGGAATTTTTTTAAGCCCTATGCTATTTTTATTGAAAGCAGGATACCCTATACATATCACCAGTAGTGCATCTTTATTTATTTTGATCAATTCTATCTTTGGAATAGCTGGACAACTAACAAAAGATCAGGTTTTAGATCAGGTTATTAGCTATTGGCCATTGTTTATAACCGCGCTTATTGGAGGACAAATTGGAAGCTTATTAAATATTAAATTCTTATCTAACAAAATTTTAGCTCTACTAACTTCTTTTCTTGTAATTTTTGTCGCAATAAGAATGGGAATTAAGCTTATAGCTTAATATTAAATAAATTAAAGAAATTGCAAAAATTAAATAGTTTGATTGTTTCCACCTTTTTTAACAAAGTAAATACCAATGCAAACTGCAATTAAAGAAATTAAAACTTTTGTAGTAATTAATTCTTTCAAAAATATGTAACCTAAAATAGTTCCAAAAATTGGTATCAAATAAGAAACTTGAGATTGAAAAATTAATCCATTTGTTGTCAAAATTCTGAAACGTAACAACCAAGCAATACCAGTAGGAACAATTCCTAAATAAATAACTGATATTAGAGAGTCTGTTCTTGGCTTAATTTGAAATGGTTGTTCAATTAAAAATGTTAATGGTAACAAAATAATTATTGCCCAAATTAAAATAGATCCGGTTACATTTTCATTTTTTTTCTTACTTATTTTTAATGTTAGTACTCCCCCTACAACATAACAAGTTGATCCAAGTAATATCAATAAAGCTGAAACAAAATTATTTTCGTCTATAAGAAGACTGTCGGAAAATAAAAAAACTATTCCAGTAAATCCAATTAAAATTCCAATAGTTTTTACTAAATTAAATTTTTCATTTTTTGTATAAAAATGAGCTAAGACTGTTGAGCTTAAAGGAGTAGTTGACATCAATATAGCAGCTAAATTACTTTGGACAGATTTTACACCATAAGCGATTAAGAAAAATGGTGCTACTAAATTAATAAACCCAATCATTGCAAACCAATGCCAATCTTTAGAAAAAGCTTCAACTTTAATATTTTTAAAATAACATAAAAGTAAAACTGGAATTGCTCCAAAAAACACTCTTAGGAAAGCAATAGTAACTGGACCAAAAGAATAAGTTGCTATTTTTATATTAAAAAACGCGGAAGCCCATATAAGAGACAATATTGTTAATAAGAAGTAATCAATTAATTTTGGTTGTCTCATTCTGTCATCTCTTTTATCTCACCAGAAGTTAATGAAATTAAATTTTCAAAATTTATTTCAAAAACTGCATTAGGATGACCTGCAGCTGCAAAAATAGATGAAAATCTATTTAAATTTTCATCAATAAAAATATTTATTTTTGTTAAATGTCCTGTTGGAGATACTCCACCGATTGTATATCCAGTAATTTTTTTAACATCTTCTGGGTTAGCTATCGAAACATCTTTTTCATTTAAAATTTTTTTTAGTTTATTTAATGAACATCTTTTGTCACCAGAAATTAAACATAATACAAAATTATCCCCTGCTCTAAAAAGTAAGCTTTTAACGATGGCTCCTACTTTGCAACCTAAAGCTGTAGCTGCTTGGTTAGCTGTCCTCGCTGTTTGCTCCAAAATAATTACATTCAACTCAGGATTAAATTTTTTTAATGATTTTTCTACTCTTAAAACTGGTTCTTTATTTAGTATTGAATTCACAAGTTTAATAAGTTTATTATTTTATCACTAATTACACTACTTATGTAAAAATTGCATAGGTGTTATTTATTAAATAAGCAATATTTTTAAGTATTTTTTTGCTAATTAGGCCAAACAAAATTACATAGGAGACATAATGAGTGCAGCAAACGTTTTAAAGTACATCAAAGAAAAAGATGCAGAATTTGTAGATTTGAGATTTACAGATCCGAGAGGAAAACTTCAACATTTAACAATGGACTCAACTGTCGTTGATGAAGATATGTTAAATGAAGGTGTATTCTTTGATGGATCTTCTATCGCAGGATGGAAAGCAATTAATGAATCTGACATGATTTTAAAACCAGATACTGCAAGAATGTTTATGGATCCTTTTACATCTCATAATACCGTAGTTTTGTTTTGTGATATTCTTGATGCGATTAAAAAAACACCATATGAAAGAGACCCTAGAGGTATAGCTAAAAAAGCAGAAGAATATTTAAAATCCTCTGGAATTGGTGATAAAGCATTTTTTGGTCCAGAGCCTGAGTTTTTTGTATTTGATGATGTGCGAATTAAAAATGATATGAATGAGTGTGGCTTTGTCCTGGACAGTAAAGAAGGTCCCTATAATTCCGGTAAAGAATATGAAAATGGAAACATGGGTCATAGACCTGGTGTAAAAGGAGGATACTTTCCTGTTCCCCCTGTAGATAGCGAACAAGATATGAGAAGTGAATATTTAAAAAACTTAAAGGAAGTAGGTATTAAAGTTGAGAAACATCACCATGAAGTTGCCCCAAGTCAGCATGAATTAGGAATGTATTTTGGAACTTTAGTTGATCAAGCTGATAATGTTCAGTTATACAAATATGTTGTTCAAATGGTAACTCATTCATTTGGAAAAACAGCAACATTTATGCCTAAACCAGTTGCGGGTGATAATGGTTCTGGAATGCATACTCATCAATCAATATGGAAAGGTGATACGCCAGTATTTTCTGGTGATGCTTATTCAGGTTTGTCGGAAACAGCTTTGCATTATATTGGTGGAATTTTAAAACATGCAAAAGCAATAAATGCATTTTCAAATGCAACTACAAATAGCTACAAAAGATTAATTCCTGGTTTTGAAGCTCCAGTATTACTAGCTTACTCAGCTAGAAATAGATCAGCATCATGTAGAATTCCTATTACTTTAAGTAAAAAAGGTGCAAGATGTGAAATTAGATTCCCTGATGCATCAGGAAATCCTTATTTAACTTTTGCAGCAATGTTAATGGCTGGAATAGATGGAATTAAAAATAAAATTCATCCAGGTGAATCGTTTGACAAAGATTTATATGAATTACCGCCAGAGGAAGTTAAATCTATTCCGACCGTATGCGGATCATTAAGGGAGGCAATGGAAAGTTTAGATAAAGACAGAGAATTTTTAACTCAAGGTGGTGTCTTTACTGATGATCAGATTGATGCTTATATTGCTTTAAAGTTCGAGGAAATTCATAAATTCGAACATGCACCTCATCCAGTTGAGTTTGAGATGTATTACAGCTGCTAAATATTTAGCTATTGTTTTGTTGTTGCAATTGTATTCTTGTTAATACCTTTTTTTACGACGTAATCTTGGGTACCATTAGCTCCAGTTTCAACTTCTTTTCGTAAATCCTTAAAGAAAGCTTTTTCTTTTAAAGAGTCTTTTAGGTTCTTAACTAGATTTTTAAACTCAAATTTATTCATAACGAATCTATACACTAGATATGCATAAAATGCAATTCAGATATGCTATAAATGGGATAATACAACTTACGTTATTTTGAAAGACTCTCCGCAGCCACAACGCTCAGTTTCATTCGGATTATTGAACACAAAAGACGAGGACAATTCCTCCTTTTTGTAATCCATTTCAGTGCCAAGCAGGTACATAATAGCAGCTGAGTCAACGAACACTTTCACACCCTTATCCTCAATAACTTCATCGTTAGGATTTAACTCTTTTGTATACTCCATTACATAAGACATCCCTGCACAACCACCTGATTTAACCGATACTCTTACACCAATAGAATCTTTTTCAGCATTGGCCATTATTTCTTTTATTCGTAATGCTGCGTTATCACTTAATTTAATTATCGGGTTCATTACAAATTCAATTCTAATTTTGCTGCTTCTGACATCATATCTTTATTCCATGGTGGATCCCAAACCAACTCAAGATCAACATCCTCAATACCTTCAACTTGCATTGCGCCCTCTTTAACTTCTTTTGGTAAACTTTCTGCAACTGGACAGTTTGGAGTTGTCAGTGTCATTTTGATAATAGCAAACTTTTCATCTTTTACTTTAATATCATAAATCAAACCTAATTCGTAGATATTTACAGGTAACTCAGGGTCGTAAATTTTTCTTATTTCCTCAATTATTTCATCTTTTTTTGTCATAATTTAATTCTCAGTTTTTACTTCCTCTGTTTCTTCATCAAAAGCCGAAACCATTGTATGCCAAGATAAAGTTGCACATTTAACTCTCATTGGATATTGCTTAACACCAGATAAACACATTAGTTTAGTTTTTTCATCTTCGCTCAAGTACTCAGATTTTAATTCAGGATTTTCCTTAATCATGCCTAAAAAATCCTCAACTATTTCTTTAGCCTCATGTTCGTTTTTTCCTTTAATTAAATCTGTCATTATAGAAGCTGAAGCCATTGAAATCGCACAACCACTTCCTTCGAAGGATACGTCTTCTACAATTTTTTGTCCATTTAGTTTTAAGTAAACATGAACATTATCACCACAAAGAGGGTTATTACCTTTAGCATCTTTATTAAAACCTTCTATCTTTCTAAGATTTCTAGGATTCTTACCGTGTTCTAATATAATTTCTTGATATAGATCTTTTAAATTCATTATAAATTAAATATTTTTTTACAGTTGTTTATCGACTCATTTAGCTGATCTAAATCTTCTTTTGTATTATAAATGCCAACTGATGCTCTAGCACTAGCTGGGATATTTAATTTGTCATGTAGAATTTGACAACAATGATGTCCTGCTCTTATTGCAACTCCATCTTCATCCAAGATTGTTGCAATATCATGTGGGTGGACTCCTTCTATAGTGAATGATAATACCCCTCCTTTATTTTTTGGATTTCCAATGAGTTTAACTGAATTATTTTTTTGCAATAGTTCTTGTCCATAATTAACTAAGTCAGCTTCATGTTTCATTACGTTTTCTATACCAATATTTTCTAAAAATTTTATTGATTGATCAAATGCAATTACCTGTGCTGTGGCCATAGTTCCTGCCTCATATTTGTTTGGCAATTCACCATAGGAAATCCTGTCTTTTTTAACTTCATTTATCATTCCTCCACCACCTTGATATGGAGGTAATTCTTCTAACCATTTTTTCTTACCAAAAAGAACTCCCAAACCTGTAGGTCCATACATTTTGTGACATGAAATTGCATAGAAATCACAATCTAAATCTTGCATATCTAATTTTAAATGTGGCGCTCCCTGACATCCATCGACTACAACAATTATTCCTTTTGAATGTGCAAGCTGGGTAATTTCTTTTACTGGTAAAATTGCACCTGTTACATTCGACAGATGGGTAATAGAAATTAATTTTGTTTTTGGAGTTATTTTTTTTTCTATTTCCTCAAGAGTGATTTCACCTTCTTCATTAATTTCAGCAAAATTAATTTTTATATTTTTTGATTTCCTCAAGAAATGCCATGGTACATAATTTGAATGATGTTCTAGTTCTGTAATTAATACTTCATCACCTTCCTGTAAGTAGCTTTGACCCAATGTATTAGCAACTAAATTTAATGCTTCGGTAGCACCTTTTGTAAAGACAATTTCATTTTTATCTTTAGCGTTAATATATTTTTGAACAGATGTTCTTGTATTTTCATACAAATTAGTAGCAGCAACTGCAAGATAATGAACACTTCTACCAACATTTGAAAATTGTTTGGTATAAAATTCATTAATTCTATCCACAACTATCTTAGGTTTTTGAGATGAATTAGCACTATCTAAATAAACTAGATCATTATTTTGAATTTTTTCATCAAAAATTGGAAATTCTTTTTTTATCTGATCAATGTTCATTCTTTAATTCCAATCATATTTTTTATTAAATTTTTTATTTCCGAGTCGGTAATTTTTTCAACAACATCCATTAAAAAACCATTAATTAACAATTCTCTTGACTGCTGATAACTTAAACCTCTAGACATTAAATAAAATATAGAATCCTCATTTAAACTACCTGACGCTGAACCATGGGAACATTTAACATCATCAGCATAAATTTCTAGTTCTGGCTTAGCATTAAACTCTGATTCTTTATTTAACAATATTGCTTTACTCAATTGATATCCATCAGTTTTCTGAGCATCTGAATTTACAAATATTTTTCCTTGGTACACTGCTTTGGAGCTTTCATCTAATACACTTTTAACTAGTTGGTAACTTTTTGTATTTTCTGTTAAATGATTAATTATTGATCTGATTTCGTGATGTTTATCATTATTCAATGAAAAAATACCATTTACAAAAGCTGATGCATAAAGTCCATTTAAATTACAATTAATCTCATTTTTAGAAAAATTTGATCCAGAAGATAAAATAAATGTTTCAGAAATACTGTTCTTATCTTGATCTATATTGTTAAAAGAATATTTAATATTTTTATTTTCAAACTTGTCTACTTTATAATTTTTTAAAACTGCATTTTCTTTTAATACAAAGCTATAAAATATATTTAAAAAATTCTTTTCAGATGTATCATTAAACAAATCAATTAATCTTAATGAGCTATCTTTATCTATTTCAAAATTAAGTCGTAAATTAATGTTTTTAGACCAAATTTTTGAGTTTGTTATATGATAAATAATAAGAGGTTTTACTAATTGATAACCTTTTTTTACCAAAATTTTAAAACATTTATTAGTAAAGGCATTGTTCAAGTCTGATAATGAATTACTATTTTTAAATTCATTTATAGTTTCTGATTGATCAATTATTTCTATTTGATCTTTTTTTTCGTATTCAAAATCAATTTTTTCAATTCTACCATTTATAAAAACTATTTTATTATGCTCTAATCCATCTACAAATACAGAAGTATCGACTTTATTTGTAGATGCTTGATCATTATAAAAACTAAGTTCTCCAATATTTTTTTTTATTATTTGATTTAGATCTGAAAATTTCCAATCTTCTTCTTTTCTATTTGGAAAACCTTTATTTATAAAATTTTCTAAACAAAATTTTTTTATTTCAATATCTTTTTGAGATAAACTTAAATTTTTTATACTGTTATCAAAATCTTTTTGTAATTGTTCTTTCATTTAATTAAAATTTTCATATCCTTTTTTTTCTAATTCTAAAGCTAATTGTGGACCACCAGATTTTACAATTTTTCCATTCATCAAAACATGAACAAAGTCAGGTTTTATATAATCAAGTAATCTTTGGTAGTGTGTAATAATTAGAAATGAATTATTTTTATCTCTTAATGTATTAACTCCATCTGC
Organism: uncultured Pelagibacteraceae bacterium; assembly: GCA_902635865.1. Lineage (GTDB taxonomy): Bacteria > Pseudomonadota > Alphaproteobacteria > Pelagibacterales > Pelagibacteraceae > Pelagibacter. The sequence continues at coordinate 8,012 of CACPPD010000009.1, forward strand.
AACAATTTTTAAAGCATCAATATCTAAACCAGAGTCAGTTTCATCTAAAATTGATAATTTTGGTGCTAACAAAGACATTTGTAAAATTTCATTTTTCTTTTTTTCACCTCCAGAAAAACCAACATTTAACTGTCTGTTTAATTTTTCCTCATCAAACTTTAGTTCTTTAGATTTTTCTTTTACCAACTTTAAAAATTCAATAGCATCAAGCTCTTTCTCGCCCCTGGCTTTTCTCACAGCATTTAGAGAAGTCTTTAAAAAAATATTTGTATTCACTCCTGGAATTTCTAAAGGATATTGGAAAGCTAAAAATATTCCCTTGTGAGCTCTTTCCTCTGTTTCAAGTTCAAATAAATCTTTTTCTTCAAAAAGAACTTCCCCAGAAACTTCATATCCTTTTTTACCAGATAAAATGTTGGACAATGTACTTTTTCCGGATCCATTAGGACCCATAATTGCGTGAACCTCTCCAGGATTTATGTTTAAGGATAGCCCATTTAAAATAGACTTGTTATCAATAATAGCATTTAAATTATTTATTTTAAGCATATTAACCTACACTTCCTTCCAGACTGATACCTACAAGTTTTTGGGCTTCTACAGCGAATTCCATAGGTAATTGTTGTAACACCTCCTTACAAAAACCATTAACAATCAAGCCAACAGCTTCTTCCGGATTTAGTCCTCTTTGCTGACAATAATGTAGCTGCTCTTCACTAATTTTGGATGTGGTTGCCTCATGAGCAATATTGGACTCTGAATTTTTATTTTTTATATAAGGAACAGTGTGAGCCCCACATTTGTTACCCATCAATAAAGAGTCGCACTGGGTATAATTAGTTGAATTTTTGGCTTTTGAAGAAATATCAACTAAACCCCTATAAGTCATATCTGAACTCCCAGCTGATATTCCTTTCGAAATTATTTTACTTTTAGTATTTTTACCTAGATGTATCATTTTAGTACCTGTATCAGCCTTTTGATAATTGTTAGTAATAGCTATTGAATAAAACTCGCCAACAGAATTATCTCCTTTGAGAATACAACTAGGATACTTCCAGGTAATTGCAGAGCCAGTTTCAACTTGTGTCCACGAAATTTTTGAATTTTTTCCTTTGCATAAACCTCTTTTTGTTACAAAATTATAAATTCCACCTTTGCCATCTTTATCGCCTGGATACCAATTTTGAACTGTTGAATATTTTATTTCTGCGTCATCAAGTGCAATTAATTCTACATTAGCAGCATGTAATTGATTTTCATCTCTCATTGGAGCTGTACATCCTTCTAGGTAACTTACATAACTTCCTTTGTCTGCAATAATTAAAGTTCTTTCAAATTGACCTGTGTTTGATGCATTAATCCTAAAATAAGTCGATAGTTCCATTGGACATCTAACACCCTCTGGAATGTACACAAAAGAACCATCTGTAAAAACTGCCGAATTTAATGTTGCAAAAAAATGATCACTTGTTGGGATTACAGAACCTAAATATTTTTTGACTAATTCAGGGTGATTTTGAATTGCCTCTGATATAGGGCAAAATATAATTCCTTGTTTAGTTAGTTCATCTTTAAATGTAGTGGCTACAGAAACTGAGTCAAATACAGCATCAACAGCTATTCCGTTTAATCTTGCTTGCTCTTGCAAAGGAATTCCAAGTTTTTTATAAGTTTCTAAAAGTTTAGGATCTAGTTCATCTAAGCTCTTTGGCTTATCTTTCATACTTTTTGGAGCAGAGTAATAATATAAATCTTGATAGTCTATTTTTGGAAATTTAGGTTTCTGCCAATCTGGTTCATTTAATGCTTTGAATCTTTCAAAAGCTTTTAATCTAAACTCAAGCATCCATGCAGGCTCTTTTTTAATTTTAGAAATAAATTTGATAACATCTTCATTCAAACCTTTTGGGGCTTGAATATTTTCTATGTCGGTTGAAAAACCATATTTATAATCTTTTAAATTATTTATTTCTTTTTGTCTGTTATCCATTCTAAACTCTTGTTTCTTTATTTTTATTTAACAAATCATTTAAGCTTTTATTTTCAAAAAATGTATTTATATGTATCTCTAGTTCATCCCAAAGATTATGGGTTATACATTTGGTAGCTTTCCCGTTACATCCTCTTTTCGAATCTTTATTACATTGAACAGTTTTTACTTTTTCATCAACAGCATGGAAAATATTTGTTAATTTTATATCATTGGGATTTTTATTAAGAACATATCCCCCTTGAGTTCCTCTAATACTTTTAACAATTTCATTTTTTTTTAATTTAGAAAAAATTTGTTCCAGATAATCTAAAGATATGCCTTGTCTTAAAGAAATATCTCTTAGAGATACTGGATTGATGCTATCAAACCTAGCTAAATCAACTAATGCCATTACAGCATATCTTCCTTTTGATGTAAGTTTCATTTATTTACCCTTAAATTGTGGGTTTTTATACATACCTGACTAAAATGGTCAAGTTTTGAGTGTAAAAAAAAACTAACATATTGTCGCTCACATGTGATAAACGTACATTTTTTTTGAGAATAATAATCAATATCGCTTATGGATAACAAAATTTTAGAAATATTTATACCTGGTCCTGCGGGAAGATTAGAAGCCAAATATTATAAAAGTAAAAAAAATACATCACCAATTGCTTTAGTATTACAGCCACACCCTCAATATGGAGGAACAATGAATAATAAAGTTGTAGTAGATACTTTTCATACTTTTATGGATAACGATTTTTCTGTTTGTAGAGTAAATTTTAGAGGTGTTGGTAAAAGCGATGGAGAGTTTGATAACGGACAAGGTGAACTTGCAGATGCAGCAGCAGCTTTAGATTGGTTAGAAAGAGAAAATTTTGACAATTCTCAATGTTGGGTAACAGGGTTTTCTTTTGGATCATTAATAGCTATGCAATTATTAATGAGAAGACCAGAAATAAATAGATTTATATCTATTTCACCACAACCAAATGTTTATGATTTTTCTTTTTTGTCTCCTTGTCCAACTTCTGGATTAGTTGTTTATGGAAAGAAAGATGAGTTAGTGCCAATAGAATATATTACAGAACTAGAAAAAAGATTAAGCGCTCAAAAAGGAATTAAAGTAGAATTTAATGCAATATCAGAAGCAAATCACTTTTTTTCAAAGACCAGTGATGCTTTAGTTAAGACTCTTGATAAGTATGTCAGAAAAGAAACAGCGGTCTATTAAAAATTTTCTACTAGTTTCCCGCCAACTGTAAATTCTTTACATCCAGTTGTTGTACTGAAAGAAATTGGTAAATTTAAAAATGACCTAATAGCTAGTAAAGCAAATGCTTGTGATTCTATATAATCTCCGTTTAAATTATAATTATCTATAATTTCTAAATTAATATTATTTGCATCTGATAAATAATTTTTTATACGATTAATTAAATTACTATTTTTTCTACCGCCTCCACAGATTAAAAATATAATACTATTATTTTGACTAATATATTTTAATCCTTCTGCAATCAAATATGCTGTAAAATCTGTTATAGTCGCACAACCATCCTCTAAAGATAAACCTCTTGCAAATGATACATCAAAATTTTTAATATCCAATGACTGAGAGTAGGAATTTATTTTAAAATTATCTATTGCTTGATTTAAAATTAATTGATCAACTTTACCTACTTTAGATAGTTCACCATTTTGATCAAATTTTTTATTGGAATTATTTCTTACCCATTCATCAATTAAACAATTTCCAGGGCCTATATCAAAAGCAGAAAGATTATTTTGAAAATTATCTGAATCATTAATAACTTTTGTAACATTTGCGATACCACCAATATTCAAGAAACCTATTGGAAATATAATATTAAAATTTTGATTAATTTTTTTTGATAAAATATGATGAAAAATTGGAGTTAAAGGTGCACCTTGTCCATTATTTTGAATATCTGCTTGTCTAAAATCATATATGACTTTTTTTTTGACCATTTGAGATAACAATTTTCCATCTCCTAATTGATTGGTGATTTTCTCCTTTGGGTTATGAAAAATTGTTTGACCATGAAAACCTATCAAATCAATGGGTTCTCTGTATTTTTTTAATGATTGATTAACTGCATCAGCGTGAAAAAGAGTTAAATTACGCTCTAATTCTCTTAATTTTTCTGAATTTTGTAAAAGATCTTTCTTTGTTAAGACTAAATTTCTTAATCGAACTAACTGATCCTGAAGATTTTTATCATACTCATAATAATCATCTAAAATATTTGAAAATTCATCGTATCCATCTGAGCTAATTATAGATAAATCAATACCATCCATAGATGTTCCGCTCATTAGTCCAATTGCAGTATATAATTTTTTTTTCATTGATATGCTTTTTAAAAAAAATTTGTATATTGTAACTATAAACTTATGAATAAATTTTTAAAAGAATTTAAAGATAGAGGTTTTTTCTATCAATGTACAAGTGAAGATGAATTATCTAAACAATTAGATCAAGAAAAGATAAAAGGTTACATAGGTTTTGATTGCACAGCTGAAAGCTTACATGTGGGTAGCTTATTGCAAATAATGTGTTTGCGACTACTACAAAAAAATGGACATCGGCCAATAGTTTTACTTGGTGGAGGGACTACAAGAATTGGGGATCCGTCTGGTAAAGACAAGACTAGAAAAATATTAAGCGAAGAAGAGATTGAGAAAAATATTGAAAATATCAAAAATATTTTAAAAAAATTTTTAGATAATAATGACCCAAATACAAAACCAATATTTGTAAATAATCATACTTGGCTCAAAGATTTAAATTATATTTCTTTTTTAAGAGATATAGGAAAACATTTCACGATAAATAGAATGTTAACATTTGATAGTGTAAAACTTAGATTAGATAGAGAGCAGTCGCTAAGCTACATGGAGTTTAATTACATGATTTTACAAGCATATGATTTTCTTGAATTAAATAAGAAAGAAAATTGTCTCTTGCAAATGGGAGGTTCAGATCAATGGGGAAACATTGTTAATGGTGTTGAGCTTATTAAAAGATATTCTAATAACCAAGCCTTTGGTTTAACAACTCCATTAATTACACTTGCAACTGGTGCTAAAATGGGAAAAACTGAAAGTGGGGCTATTTGGTTAGATGAAAAATACTTATCAGCTTATGATTATTGGCAATTTTGGAGAAACGTAGATGATAGAGATGTAATCAAATTTTTAAAAATGTTTACTGAAATTGAAATTAAAGAAATAGAAACAATTAAAGATAAAGACATAAATGAATTAAAAATACTACTTGCTAATAAAACCACAGAAATGTTACACGGAAAGGAAGCAGCTAAAAGTTCTGAGCAAGCAGCAAAAGAAGCTTTCTCTGGAAACACTCTAGGTTCGAACTTACCTAAAGTTAATATTCAATCAAATAAAATAGAAGAAAAAATAAATATAGTAGACCTTGTTTTATTATCTAAACTAGAAAACTCGAAGAGCGAAATCAGAAGACTTATAAAAGGGAATGCGATTAAAATAAATGACGATGTTATTTTAGATGAAAAATTCGAAATCAATAAAAATTTATTTAAAGATAACTATCTTAAACTTTCCCTTGGAAAAAAAAGGCATATTAAAATAGAATTAAATTAATTTTTTTTAATTTTCTCTAAAGTTCTAGTAATAAATCTTGGTGTTAAAGTTTTTATAGGATTTACAGTAGTTTCTAAATCATTAGGGGGACCTTTAATTTTAAAGCTAACTCCGAAAACTCCATCACCAACTTTCTTTCCTATCAATAGATCTCCTAGTAAAGGTATCGATGCAATAGATCTGTTGATTGTTGTCGCTGGAACCAAGGTTCCTCTTAAACTAATTAATTTATCCTCCTGAATGTATCCTTCTAGTAAAATAGATATTGCTGGGCCAATTGCGTATAACTCTTGAATTCTCATAGATTTATCTTGATTAGTAAAATTCATCTCAAAATCTGTAAATCTAATTCCCTCTCCTGTAAGTAAGTCTGCTATTCCTTGAAGAGATGCAAGAGCTAACAACTTTGCTAACGCTGGAATTTCTTTAACTTTAAAATTATCAATTACTAATTTAGAATTTGAAATTCCATTTTTTTTTAAAGAGTAAAAGTCTAAATATCCTTGCCTATCATCTTTAAAACCTTTAATAAATTTATATCTATCTACTAGAGGTTTTGCCTTAGATGAGAAAAGAGTAGTAATTTTTTCACCTTTATCATTTTTTCTAATTGTAAATTTTATATTTTGTGAATTGTTATAAAAGGCCAAAATATCTGCTTCCTCTACTTTATTATTAATAATGTTTATCTTTCCTTTTAAGTCCTTAACAAAATATATTTTATCAAAGTAAACTTCCTCAAAATTTAGATCTATCCTTACGCTATTTTCAAAAAGATTGTTTTCTTTTTTATTATCAGCATCTAGTAAATTCGAAATTAAAGCATTTGCATTAAATGAATTGCCATCAATTAAATAATTTCGGTCCTCAACTTTTATTATATTGTAATTATTTTTTTTATTTTCCGTATCTAAATAATTAAAATTTGCCTGGTCAATTTTTATTATTTGATTAGAGTTGTTGAGAAATAAATTCTTAATATTAATATTATTACTTTCTTCATTAAGAATAAAACTATTTAAATTTAAATTTTTATTATTTTTTACTTTTCCATTAATCTGAAGAGTCATTTTACTTTTATCTTTTTTTTTATAATTAATTTTATCAATGTTAAATTTTGTATTTTTTATAATTAAATTAGTGTTAAAACTTATTTTATTTTCTTTTTTTTCAATAAAATAATCAATTTCTTCTAAATCTTTATCAATTTTAAATTTTCCTGAACCTGAAAAAGTTAGATCATTATTTTTAAGATTAATTTTTAATTTTTGATTATTAAAATTAAATTTTTTATTAGTTTGAGGGAAGAAGATTTTTAGAAAATCTGGTTTTTCTAAAACTATATTTTTTAAAAATAATTCTGAATTTATACTTAAATCTTTATCTTTTTTATTTATCAAATATGTTATTTCATCTACTTCATCAGTATTTAACTGAATTTGTCCCTTACCGTTAATTGATAAGTTGTTGTCCTTGTAATTTAAATTTAATTTATGATTATCGAATGAAATTAATTCATCAACTTCTGGAAAATAATTATGAATTATTTTTGATTTTTTATATTTTAGTTGAGTAATATTTATATTAGAATTAAGAATAATATTTTTAACTTTAAATTTTTTATCTATTTCTAATGAAAATTCATTATTTGTTTTAAATTTAGTATCATCTATAACTATATTTTCAAAACCTAAATTTAATAATTTTAATATATTTGAATTTAAATTTGACTGATCATTTGAAACAATAGCATCAATTAAAAAATTATTTTTTTTGTTTTTTACGTTTAGTTTTTTTGAAATAAAATTTACTCCTTCTGCTTTAAAATTTATGTCATTAAAATGATAATTGTCTTCTCGAAAATTGAAATTAAAATTTATATTCGTAAGATTTGTCTTGTTTAAAAAATTAATACTTGCATTTTTTATCGAACCTTCAATTTTATAGTCATTTTTAATTTTTCCATTTTCATCAATATTCAAACTCAAATCTATAATTACCTGACCTTTGTTTAAAATTTTTTCTAATATAATTAATTGAGGTTTATTGGTTGTGGTCCGAATAAATTTAATTAAATCATTTAATAATATGGACTTAGTTTTTAACTCTATATTTGATGATGAAATCTTATTATTAATTAAAGAACCTAGCGTAACTTGCATTTTAATACTTTCTAATTGTAAAGGTCTTTTTGAAAAATATACTGTAGTACCAACTGTTTTCGCGTAAATTTTAAGTTTAAAAGGATCTAGAGTTAATTTAATTTTTTTTAAATCTATATCTATCTTTTTATTTATGAATAAAATCCTTTTTTTAATTTGATCGTTAAATTTGTCTGTCTCTATACCTATAGTACTAAGGTAAACTGTCAAAATAACTAACACCGAAAGAAGTAGGATAAAATATTTTAAAATATTATTTTTCATTTAATTTATAGAGTGATTGTTCCAAAAATTGGTCGATATCACCATCTAATACTTTATCGGGGCTAGTGCTTTCAAAATTTGTTCTATTATCCTTTACAAGTCTATAAGGTTGAAGAACATATGATCTAATTTGATGCCCCCACCCTATTTCAGATTTAGAACTTTCAACATTTTGACTTTCTTCCTCTTTTTTTTTAATTTCATGATCATATAATCTTGCTCTCAACATATTCATGCATGTTTCTTTATTTTTATGTTGAGATCGTTCATTTTGACATTGAACAACAATTTTTGATGGAATGTGTGTTATTCTAACCGCGCTATCAGTTGTGTTTACATGCTGGCCACCTGCTCCACTGGAACGATATGTATCTATTCTTAAATCTTTTTCTAAAATTTCTATATTTATATTTTCATCTACAACTGGATAAATCCAAACACTTGCAAAACTTGTGTGTCTTCTTGCTCCAGAGTCAAATGGAGATATCCTAACCAATCTATGTATTCCTGACTCTTTTTTTAACCATCCAAAAGCATAGTCACCATCTATTTTAATTGTTGCAGACTTTATTCCGGCCTCATCACCTCTGTGTTCACTAATCAAACTTGAACTAAAATTTTTCTTATCAGACCATTTAAAATACATTCTTCTTAACATGTCGGCCCAATCTTGACTTTCTGTACCTCCAGCACCAGCATGTATTTCTATGTAACAATTTAAAGGATCTGCTTCATTAGATAAAAAACATCTAATTTCATTTTTTTTAGCTTCACTCCGTAAGTCTTTTATATTTTGTAGAACTTCTTTTTGAACTTGTAAATTCTCTTCTTCAATGGCAAGTTTATTCAAATCATCTAAATCTTTTAGTTTTTTAACATTATTATTTAAAGAATTAGTTAAATCTTCATAAAATTTCTTTTCTTTGATTACTCTTTGAGAATTATTTTTATCTTGCCAAAAATTGGCATCCAGCATTTGTGAATTTAAAGTTTGTAGTTTAGAATGAATATTACTTTTTTCAAAGATACTCCTGTATTTTTTGATTTATCTTTTCAACTTCTTCTTTAAAATTTTGATAATTATTTTCCATTAGTAAAACTTTAATATATTATTTGAGTCTAATCTATCTGAATTTGTATATAGTACTTTTCCATCAACCACATTTTCTTTTTTAAAAACCTCAAGAATAGTATTTTTAGAGTTAAATTTTGCTTTTTGACCTGTTAAAGGATCAACAACCATCATTACTGTTCCTTTGGCGGCTTTGAAAGGTCTTGAATCATATTTATGAACAGAATCACTTATAAAACTTTTGAAAATTGGCAAAGCAGTTTTAGATCCTGTTTCATATTTACCCAATGGAGTTGGGTTATCTGAACCAACATAAACACCAACTAGTACATTGGAAGTAAAACCTATAAACCAAGTATCTGTATTTTTATTTGTTGTTCCAGTTTTACCTGCAATATTTAAATTTAAGTCTTTAAGTTTCTTAGCTGTGCCTCTTTGAACAACTCCTTCTAAAATTGATGTCATTTGAAAAGCTGTTTCTGGAGAAAAAATTTGTATATAGTTATTTTTAATCTCAGGATAATCGTTGGTTAAATAAGAAATTTGATCACAATTAATACATTTTCTTTTTTCATTATTAAAAATAGTGTTTCCCTCACTGTCTTGAATTCTATCTATCAGTATTGGGTCAACAAGTTTTCCTCCATTAACAAAAACTGAATAAGCAGATGTAAGTTTTAATAAAGTTGTTTCAGCAGATCCTAAAGATATAGATAAAAGTTCCTCTGGATTATCATAAATTTTTAACAATTTTGAAAAATCAACTATTTTTTCTATACCAAGATTTTGAGCTATTCTCACTGTCATTAAATTTCTAGATTTCTCCAAACCAACTCTTAAAGTTGAAGGCCCATAAAATTTTTTTCCATAATTTTCTGGTTTCCACATTTTTAAATCATCTCCTTGATCTAAAACCAATGGTGCATCTAGAACTAATGATGTTGGTGTAAAATTATTTTCTAAAGCTAATGCATAAACAAATGGTTTAAAAGCTGATCCAGGCTGCCTTTTAGCTTGAGTTGCTCTGTTAAATTCACTTTGTTTAAAGCTAAAACCACCACTTAGTGCTAAAACTCTTCCTGTAAATGGATCCATCACAATAATTCCACCATTTACTTTTGGTAATTGTTTTAAATTGAAAATATTTTCTTTAATATTTTTAACATAAATAATATCACCAGGTGTTAATAATTTATTAAATTCTTTCTTTGTCCAAGAAATACTCTGATATTCTATAGTACCTTTGATATTATCTTCTGTTTCTATTTCTGTTGAAAATTTATTTATTTTTTTAACTATTGCTAATTTCCAATTAATTGAATTTTCTAATTTATACTTTTCTAAGCCTTTTTTCCATTCTGAATTATAGATCTTATTAGTAATTGGTCCTCTCCATCCCTTTCTTTTGTCATATGCTATTAATCCATCTCTAAGTGATTTTGTTGCAATTGTTTGTAAATTTAAATCTATTGGAGTATTTATGTTAAACCCTTGTTTGTAAACTTTATCATAGCTCAAAGTTTCAATTACACTCTTTCTAACATCTTCAATAAAATATTGAGCATCTTCTAAGTAAATTTTTTTATTTTTTTTTAAAATTATTTCCTCTTTTGTAAGTTTTTCATACCATTCTGAAGTTAAATAATTATTATCTAACAGATTTTTTAAAACTAAATTTCTCCTAAATTTTGCTATAACTGGATCTCTATAGGGATTATATCTACTAGGTGCTTTTGGTAAAGCTGCTAATAAAGCAGCTTCTGAATAATTTAAGTCTTTAATAGATTTGTCAAAATATTCTAAACTTGCAGCGGCTACACCATATGCTCCGCTTCCAAGATAAATTTGGTTTAGATAAAGTTCTAGAATTCTTTCTTTAGATAAGGCTCTCTCTATTCTAAAAGCTAGAATTGCTTCCTTAATTTTCCTATTTATACTTACTTCATTTGTTAATAAAAAGTTTTTTGCTACCTGTTGGGTGATTGTAGATGCTCCTTCCAACCTTTTAGATGATAAAATATTTGAAATATTATTTATTACAGCTCTTATAACACCTTTGGCATCAACACCAGGATGTTTGAAAAAATTTTTATCTTCAGCAGATAAAAATGCATTAATTACATTTTTTGGAATTGAATTAAACGGAACAAATACTCTTTTTTCTTTTGAAAAATCTGCTACCAAATCACCATTACCAGAATAAACTTTACTAGAAACAGGAGGTTTATAATTTTTAAGAAATTTATAATCTGGTAAATCATTAGAATAAGTCCATAAGATGCTTATTATCAAAATACCTGATAAAAGAATAAAAGATGTAATCAAAATTAAGATATTTCTTAAAAACTTATTCATTTTAATTTCATTATATCTTGGAATTTGTTAAAGATATGGCAAGAATACAAACAAAATTTTAAAAATTTAATTACTAATGAAATTAATATTCACAAAATTATGGAAAAAAATTTATATATTGATGCTTCGCATCCTAACGAAACTAGAGTTGTTCTTAAATCAGGCGAAAATATTGAAGATTACGAGTACGAAGGTTTAAAAAACAACTTAATTAAAAATAATATCTATTTAGGAAAAGTTAGTAGAATAGAACCATCTTTACAAGCTGCTTTCATTGATTTTGGAAGAGAGAGGCATGGGTTTTTATCCTTTAATGATATCCAGTCAGATTATTATCAGATTCCAAAAGCTGATTTAGAAAGAATTAAAGAAGAGGAAGAAAAAGCTAGAGAAAAACTTTCTAAAGAAGTTGAAGCTAAAGAAGATGAAAATATTGCTGAAGGCAAACTAGAAATTGATGATCCTATAGAAAAGATATCAGAAGAACATATAGAAGAAGAAACAACTGATAAAGAAAATATTTCTGAAAAAGAAAATTTAGATTATGGGAAACCAAAAAAAAAAGAATCTAGATATAAATTTAAAAGGTATAAAATTCAGGAAGTAATAAAACCCAATCAAGTAATACTTGTACAAGTCATTAAAGATGAAAGGGGTCAAAAAGGTGCTGCATTGAGTACTTTTATTTCTATTGCGGGTAAATACATAGTTTTAATGCCAAATACACCCAAGGGAGGCGGCATTTCAAGAAAAATATTTAATCCTGCTGATAGAAAAAAAATAAGAATAATTTTAAATGATATAGAAATACCTAAAGAGATGGGATTAATTGTTAGAACTGCTGGGAGCAATAAAACAAAAAATGAAATAAATAATGATTTAACTACTTTAATTAATACTTGGGGTCAAATAAAAGAAAATGCAATCAATTCAATTGCTCCATCATTAATACATCAGGAAAGTGAAATAATTAAAAGAACTTTAAGAGATATGTTTGATGAAAATACGCAAAATATAATTGTAGAAGGTAACGAAGGTTATAAAAAAGCACAATCATTTATGAAAACTATGATGCCTTCAAGTGTAAAAAAAGTAAAAAAATATAGAGGTAAGATTCCACTATTTATAGAGGAAAATATTGAACAAAAATTAACTCAAATATTTGACTCTGAAATTAAACTCAAATCAGGAGGATATTTGGTTGTGAACCCTACAGAGGCCTTAGTATCAATTGATATAAATTCTGGAAGTTCTATTAAAGGAAAAAATGTTGAAACTACTGCTTTAGATACAAATATCGAAGCTGCAGAAGAAATAGCAAGACAAATAAAGATTAGAGATTTATCTGGTTTGATAATTATAGATTTTATTGACATGTTAAGCTATGGAAATAGAAGATTAGTAGAAAGAAAACTAAAAGAGAAATGCAGAACTGACAGGGCAAGAATTCAAATTGGCAGAATAAGCAATTTTGGTCTTTTAGAAATGTCAAGACAAAGACTCAGAGAAAGCGCAATTAAATGGAAAGTTACATTAACAGATGAGTCTTTTGCTCAAAAACTTCTAAAAATGGTTGAATTAAAAGCTGTAATAAACAAGGCTAAATTTGTTGAATTAAAAGTTTGTAAAAAAATTTCAGATTTTCTAAAAGAAAATTTTGTAAATGACTTAACTTATTTCGAGAAGAAAAATAAAATTACAATAGATATTATAAGCGATAACTCATTAATCATACCCGAATATATTATAGATATTAAAAATAAATCAAAAAAAACAATTGAATTAATAGAATATTACGAAAAATTAAGAAATCTTAAAATACAAAATAAGGAAGAAAAATTTGTAGAAAAAAAAGCAAAAAAAATTATAAAAAAAACTTACAAAAAAAAGAGATATTATAAAAGGACTAAATAATTCCTTTGGATGGGGAAGATGGGTTGCCCATTAAAATTTTATCTATTCTTCCAGACCTGTAAGAGTGCCTTCCTGCAATAACTGCATTTTTAAAAGCAAGTGCCATTTCAAAAGGTTTTTTTGCCTTAGCAATTGCTGTATTAACAAGCACTCCGTCACATCCTAACTCCATAGCAATTGTTGCATCGGAAGCTTGACCTAATCCTGCGTCTATAATCAATGGAAGATTTGTTTGTTTTCTTATTATCTGAATATTAATTTTATTTTGTATTCCCAATCCTGATCCTATAGGTGCTGCTAAAGGCATAATTGCATCAGCACCTGAATTCTCTAGACGCTTAGCCATTAATGGATCATCATTACAATAAACCATAACTTTAAACCCTTCTTTAGCTAAAACTTCAGTAGATTTTAAGGTTTCTATCATGTCAGGAAATAAATTTTTTTTATCACCTAAAACTTCTAATTTAACTAGTTTCCAACCACCTATTTCCCTAGCAAGTCTTAAAGTTCTTAAAGCATCCTTTGAAGTAAAACATCCAGCTGTATTTGGAAGGTATGTAATTTTTTTTGGATCTATATAATCCATTAATAATGGCTTACTTTTATCTGAAATATTTACTCTCCTAACTGCAACAGTCACTATTTCTGCACCTGATATTTTAATAGCTTTAGCACATTCTAACATACTTTTGTATTTTCCTGTTCCCACAATCAATCTTGATTTAAATTTTTTCTTTGCAATAATTAAATTGTCTTTTTTCAATTCAACCACCTCCTATAAAATGAACTATTTCAATTTTATCATTATTTTTTAATTTTATTTTACTAATTTTTTTTTTATTTATTATTTCTTCATTTACCTCAATAGCTACTTTTTTTATTGGTATTTTGTTCAGTTTCAATAATTCTGATAGCTTATAATCCTGAATTGTATATTTGATTTTACCATTTAATTTAATTTTTATTTTTTTTATTTTTTTCATCGTATATAAGTGCTGAATGAATAATAAAATTATTATTATTAATGGACCAAATCTTAATCTATTAGGTGAAAGAGAACAATCACAATATGGGTCAGCTACATTTGATCAACTTAAAGAAAATTGCATAAAAAAAGGTAAAGAAATTAATATTGACGTAGATTTTGCTCAATCCAATGTTGAAGGTGAATTAGTAAATATAATTCAAGATGCTAGAAATAAATACGATGGTATGATCATAAATGCGGCTGCATTTACTCATACATCTGTAGCTATAAGAGATGCTTTAGATCTTTTTAAAAAACCAATTATCGAGATTCATATATCAAATATTTATAAAAGAGAAGAATTTAGACATAAATCACTTATAAGTGGTGTTGTAACTGGAGGAATTTTTGGATTAGGAGCTGAAGGATATATTTTGGCCATAATTTCATTACAAAAGACTTTGCAAAATGAAAATTGACAAAAAAATAATTAAAGAGCTTAGTGATTATTTAAAAGAATTTGATCTAACTGAAATTGAAATTACAGAAAAAGACACAAAAATTAAAGTTTCAAAAAATAATGTTTCTATTGGTAATCAACCAAAAGTAATTTCATCCCTCACATCTACAGATAGCTCAAAATCTGATCCAACTCAAAATGTTAAATCAGGAACTGAAATTACCTCACCTATAATAGGTACAGCATATCATGCTCCTGAACCTGGAGCAAAAAAGTTTGTTGAGATAGGAAAAAAAATTAAAAAAGGTGATACGATAATGATTGTTGAAGCTATGAAAACAATGAACCATGTTCCTTCAACAGCAGACGGAATAGTAAAAGAAATTTGTGTAAAAGATGGTCAACCTGTTGAATTTGGCCAAACTATTATTGTCCTAGAATAAGTAATGTTTAAAAAGATTTTAATTGCAAACCGTGGGGAAATTGCAGTTAGAATTATTAGAGCCTGTAAAGAATGGGGAATACTTACTGTGGCTGTTCATTCGGATGTAGATAGAGAAAGTATGCATGTAAGAATGGCAGATGAAAGTGTGTGTATAGGCTCTCATCAACCTGCAAACAGTTATTTAAATATTCCAGCTATAATGTCAGCAATTGAACTTACAAACGCGGATGCTGTTCATCCAGGATATGGTTTCCTTTCTGAGAATGCAAATTTTGCAAAAATTCTAGAAGAAAATAATATTAACTTTATTGGAGCTTCTTCAAAACATATTGAAATGATGGGAGATAAAATTCATGCAAAAAAAATTGCTAAAGAAAATGGATTGCCTGTTATTGAGGGATCTGAGGGTGGTGTAAAAGATATTACTGAAGCAAAAGAACTTTGTAAAAAAATTGGTTTTCCTGTTTTAATCAAAGCGTCTGGAGGAGGTGGAGGTAAAGGAATGAAAATAGTATATAAAGAAAATGAATTTGAAACATTATTTTCAACTGCAAAATCTGAGGCACAAAAATATTTTGGAAATGATGAAGTTTACATTGAAAAATTTTTTCAAAATCCAAGACATATAGAGGTTCAAATTTTAGCTGGAAAAAATAGAGTAGTGCATCTTCACGAAAGAGATTGTTCGGTTCAAAGAAGACACCAAAAATTAATAGAAGAAACACCAAGTCCAGTATTAAATGACGAAATCAGAAAAAATTTATTTGAAAAAACTGTAAATATGGTTGCTAAAATTGGTTATATGGGTGCAGGAACCGTTGAATTTATTTATGAAGATGGAAAATTTTACTTTCTTGAAATGAATACAAGAGTCCAGGTTGAACATCCAGTGAGTGAAATGGTAACTGGAATTGATATAATTAAAGAACAAATATGGATTGCCTTTTCTGGAGAAACAGCTTTAAAACAGAGTGACATAAACCCCAGAGGACACGCAATTGAGTGTAGAATAAACGCTGAGGACGCAAGTCAAAACTTTCAGCCCTCACCCGGAGTTATCACTATGTGTCATCAACCTTCAGGTTTTAGAACTAGAGTAGATGGTTCAATATTTCAGGGTTACAAAGTTACTCCATATTATGACAGTATGATTTGTAAACTGATTTGTCATGGAAGAAATCGTACAGAAGCAATTCAAAGAATGAATAGATCTTTGGATGAATTTGTTATTGAAGGAATAACTACAACAATACCTCTACATAAAAAATTACTAAATCATAAAAAATTTATCAATTCAGATTTTAATGTTAGTTGGCTAGACAAAGATTCAATTGTTTAATAACATTTAACAAGCCAAACATCGTAAACAGGATGATCAAAAGGTGCGATTGATGGACTTGATGAAAACATCCAACCATTAAAAACAAAAACCTCATCATTATTTTTATTAGTCAAATCTCGAACTTGTATATAAGCAGTTATTTCTGGATTATCATCAAATTCTGAATTTTTACATTTTAAACTTTTAATTGATAAATCTTTAAATTTTATTAATTCTCCATTTTTAATTTTAAGTAAAGTATTTTTAGAACTTATCTTATCTAAAATCTTTATATCAGTAAAAGTACCCTCTAAATTACTTTTTGCGTTTGATGTTAAAATTAAACAAAAATAAATTAGAAAAACTAAATAGATTAATTTAATATTATTCTTTCCAACTTGAGTATTTCTTTTTAATACCATCTTTATTTTTATTTGGATAATATGCTGCGTCAGTCCCTGTTAAATTTTCTTGATGTGGTTTTTGCCACTTATATTTTTCTAAAGTATGTTTTTTTTCAATTTTATTTGGTGTAAAATGTATCCAAGAATACCATTCAACAGGAATTTTTGATGCATCAATTGTGTTTGAATAGATAACCCATCTTTTTCCGTTTTTACTTTCATAGTATTTATTACCTAGTTCATCAGTGCCAACTAGTTTTCCAAAAAAAATTGTTTTTAGTCGTGTTCCAAATGTGTCTTGATTCCACCAAGTGAAAATTTTTCTTAAGAGTGTCAACATAATATTTTTTATTTATTCAATTAAAAATTGTAAAATTTAAATTAGACTAAAATATGAATATGTATATAAATTAATTGATTCATTATTCAAATTAAAATTTAAATTGAGGTTAAATGGCAAAGTATTTAGTTGAAACTTATTATACCTGTACCTTTAAAGTAAATCATTATTTAGATGATATTAATGAGGCAGAGTTAAAAAATTTAGAAAAAAGAGATGATGGTAAATTTGAGGTTCTAGACGTCAAACTTGACAACAGAAAAACAAAAAGTCTAGACCCTAAAAACAACAAAGTTTTTGAAAGTAACAAAGTTGAAGTAGTAACCAAGACAGATAAAAAAAGCCCAATAAATAAAGAAAGTGTAATAACAAGTATAAATGCAGCTAATGAGAAGCCAGGTAAAAGATTTAGCATGCCTGACAGAAGAAAAGGATATATTCAAAAAGCTACTATTGGTGACCACAAAGTTTACCTACATACCGGAGAATATGAAGACGGTAAAATTGGAGAAATATTTATTGATACCAGTAAAGAAGGTGAGCTTGTAAAAGCATTAATGAATAATTTTGCAATTGCTGTTTCTCTAGGACTTCAATATGGCGTTCCATTAGATGAGTTTATAAGTGCATTTGTGGATACAAAATTTGAACCATCTGGCAAAGTCTACGGTAATGATAGAATTTTAAGTGCTTCATCAATTTTAGATTATATTTTCAGAGAACTAGCTATCTCATATCAAAATAGAGAGGATCTAGCCCATACTCCAGCTATTGGAGGTAATGATGCAATCAATGCAGAAGATCAAAGTTCTGAGGATCATAATCAACTATTAAAAATTGTGAAAGATATTACTAGCAAAGGTTTCGTTAGAAATAATTATAATAAAAATCTAGTTGATCTTTCAGATGTAAAAATAAGTTTAAAAGGTAAAAAATAAATTATTTTTTAGTTTTTAAAGCTAAATTTAATTCTTTCAATTGATCTTGACTCACCTCAGACGGTGCATTCATCATCAAATCTTGTGCGTTTTGGTTCATTGGAAACATAGTAACTTCCCTAATATTTTTCTCATTAGCTAGTAACATTACAATTCTATCAATACCAGGTGCTATTCCTCCATGTGGTGGTGCACCATAACTAAGTGCATTAATCATACCACTAAATTTTTCATCTACTTTATTTTTATCATATCCTGCAATCGAGAAAAGTTTATACATGAGTTCTGGTTTATGATTTCTAATTGCCCCTGAAGATAATTCTATACCATTACAAACTATGTCGTATTGATAAGCAAGTATATCTAATGGGTTTTCAAAATCTTTTTCACTTAAATTACCTTGAGGCATTGAAAATGGATTGTGACTAAATTCAATTTTGTTCGTTGTTTCATCTTTTTCAAACATTGGATAATCTACAATCCAGCAAAATGCGAAAACATTTTCATCAATTAAATCTAAATCTTTTGCAATTTTATCTCTTGCTAGTGCAGTAATTTTTTCTAATTCGTCTTTTTTCCCACAAGCCATGAAAATACTATCGCCTATTTCACAGTTTGTTTTATTCATAATTTCAACCAATGCATCTTGAGAAAAAAATTTTCCTATGGGACCTTTTGCTGAAATATCTTTATCTTTTTCAAAAGTAAAATAAGCTAAACCAGAAGCGCCTTCTTCTTTAGCCCATTTATCAATATTATCAAAAAAACTTCTCGGTTTATCCTTCGTATTTTTTGTAATAATACATCTTACTTTATAACCAGAATTTACTAATTTTTTAAATATTTCAAACGAAACATCTTCTCTTGTAAAAATTTCAGTTATATCTTTTACAATAAGTGGGTTTCTTAAATCTGGTTTATCAGTGCCATATTTAAGCATTGCTTCGCTATATGAAATCTTTGGAAATTTATCAAACATCAGTTTTTTATTAGAAAAATTTTTAAATGTTTTAACCATTAACTTTTCAACAACATTAAATACATCCTCTTGTTCAACAAATGACATTTCCAAATCTAATTGATAAAACTCGCCAGGACTTCTGTCTGCTCTTGCATCCTCATCTCTGAAACAAGGTGCAATTTGAAAGTATCTATCAAAGCCTGAAACCATTATTAATTGTTTAAATTGCTGAGGAGCTTGAGGTAGTGCATAAAATTTTCCTGGATTTAAACGACTAGGTACTAAAAAATCTCTAGCACCCTCTGGACTAGATGAGGTTAAAATTGGTGTTTGAAATTCTAAAAAACCTAATTTAGTCATTTCATTTCGTATGTATGAAATAACTTTAGATCTTAAAATAATATTTTCATGAATTTTTTTTCTTCTTAAATCTAAAAATCTATACTTCAATCTTATTTCTTCTGCATATTCTTGATCACTAAAGATCGGCATAGGGAGCTCTTTACAAGTGCCTAAAACTTCATACTGCTCAATAACAACCTCAATTTCACCAGTGTCAATTTCAGAATTAATTGTTTCTTTAGATCTGTTAACAACTTTCCCCTCAACTTTAATTACTGTTTCTAATTGCATTTTTTCTAAATCAGAAAAATATTTGTTATCTTTGTCAATTATACATTGGGTAATTCCATAATTATCTCTTAAATCAATAAATAACAAATTCCCGTGGTCTCTTTTTTTGTTTATCCAGCCTGAAAGAGAAATTTTTTTATTTACATCCTCTTTTCTTAATTCATCACACTTATGTGTTCTGTATTTATTCAATTAAACCTCTAATGCTTCTTTTATAATTTTAAAATCGATTGGTTTCTTTCTTTTTAAACTAATTTCGTCGATTTTATATATGAAATCAGAAATTTTGCCATAAGTTCTATCAATTCTCTTAATTATAAATTCAATAAGTTTTTGGTCTATTGATATTTGACGATCAGAAAGATTTTTTAATATTAGTGCATAAATTAAATCGTCACCAGGTTTTTCAATTTGAGATAAAATAAAATTAGTAGATCTAGAATTAAGATCATTTAATTTAAATTTAATGTCAACTATTGGTATTTTTGAGGTTACTATTAAATACTTATTATCCTGATCTATGATATTTATAAGTGTAAATAATAAATTTTCATTTATTTTTTTAGTTAAATCCTCAACAATGATATTTTCATATATTTTAATTTGTTGAAGAAAGTCGTTATTTAAATCTTCAGCATTAATTTTAATTCCTCTATGCTTTTCTAAAAATATATTTATTAAATGACTTTTTCCTGAAAACTTTTCACCTATTAAATTTATAAAATTTTTCTCCCATTTTGGCCAACTATTTAAAAGGATAAAAGAATGTTCGTTACTGTTTGAAACATAAAAATCCTGATCTTTAAAATTTTGATCATAATCAAATTTAAGTATTTGCTGATTAAGATTTGTCATTTAAAACCCAAATTTTATTTTTAATTTCAAAGTCATAATTTTGATTGCTCATAACTTCTAAAAACTTATCAGGTGTTCCATTAAAAATAACTTTATAAAAATTGTTTTGATTATTGAACTTATAAATTGAAAAATTATAAATCAAATCCATATCAGATAAAATTTTTTCAAATTTATCGATTTTAATATTATTAGAATTATCAATAGAAATATTTAAGGATAACTTTACTGAAGTATTAATTTGATTTTGCGATTTCCAAAAATCTTCGTAGACTAGTTTTAAATTATCAATAAATTCAAATAACTCTTCTTCTTCATTAAAATTAACTTCGGTATAATTTAAATTTTTTAAATTGTTATTTTGATTAAAAAAAATTCTGTTAAATACTCTTATTTTATTATTATCCTTAAACACAATCATAATAATGTAGTCATTTATATTGTATTTATTTATTATTTCTTTGAAATCATAAGTTTCCAAAATATTAATATTTTGTTTTATGAATCTAAAATCATCTAAATCTTCAGTAGGTAAAATATAATTTAAAAGAGTATTTTTTTTATTATTTAAATTCCAATTGTAAAACAACTTATTCTCAGAGAACATTAAAACCTGATTTTTATTTTGATCGACAAGTACGGGTATGAATAAAAAATCTTTTTTTACAGGTAATGATGGAAATATATTTTTTGACTCTAGTAAATCAAATATATTTTTTTTATTAAATGAAACATTTAAGGTAAGATAATAAATTTCATCAATAAACTTTTCCTCCTTAATTGAGAAAGTTTCTATCATTCCTTTTATTTGACTAATTGATGTATTTTTTAATTTTACCTGATCTTTACTTTGGACAATTGATAAAATTAGTTCATTAAAAGCCTTCACAAATCCTTCATCAATAATTTCATTTTTATTAAAATTTATTTCAAAAGGTGTTGATATTTCAATATCATTTATAGAAAATGTCTTTGCATGACTTTTACCTGTGGAAAAGAAAATATTTATTAAAGCAAGAAATAAAAAAAAATTATATAAAAGCTTTAAATTACTTAGTAGAGAAATTAATTTCATAAAACATATTAATGAATAAAAAAAAATTTACCTATAAAAAAAGTGGAGTTAATATCAAAGCTGCAGACAAGTTTGTTG
>CACPPD010000010.1 GCA_902635865.1 uncultured Pelagibacteraceae bacterium
CCCAATGCATCAAAAAATATTTGAAGCAATTGAAGGCCTAATCTACAAAGGAATGTTAGCTAACCCAATTACTTTAAAAAGTTATTTTGAAGATGAAAAAGATGATCTAAATGTTCCAGAATATTTGGTTAAGATTACGAAGTTTTCAACATCAGTTAGGCAGGCAATCGAATATTCTAAAATAATTTATGATATGTATGTAAGAAGAGAATTAATAAAAATTTCTGAACAAACTATTGATAGCGCTAAAATAAATGATCTTGATACTAACGGACAATCTATAATCGAAAATTCCGAAAGGTTATTGTTTGATTTAGCTGAAAAAGGTTCCTTCAATTCCTCTTTAGTAAAATTTGATGAAGCAATGAAACAAACAATAGAGATGGCATCAGCTGCTTATAAAAATGAAGAGGGAATAGTTGGTGTTCCTACTGGTTTACGAGACTTAGATGATAAGCTTGGCGGATTACATCAATCAGATCTAATTATAATTGCCGGGCGTCCATCGATGGGTAAAACTTCTCTAGCAACAAATATTGCCTTTAATGCAGCTCAAAAACTACAAGAGAGCGGTAAGAAATCATCTATAGCCTTCTTTTCACTTGAGATGTCTTCAGAACAATTGTCTACAAGAATTATTTCTGAGCAAGCAAGAATAAGTTCCAACGATATAAGAAGAGGGAGAATATCTGATGATCAGTTTGACAAGTTCTTAGAAACATCAAAAAATATTTCTGAGCTACCTCTTTATATTGATGAAACGCCAGCAATAAGTATTGCTGCTCTGAGTAATAGAGCAAGACGTATTAAAAGGCTTTTTGGCCTTGATATGATAGTGGTTGATTACATCCAACTAATGAGAGGAACTTCTTTTAATAAAGATGGAAGAGTTCAAGAAATTTCACAAATTACGCAAGGACTTAAAGCAATAGCAAAAGAACTTTCTGTTCCGGTAGTTGCTCTTTCCCAATTATCAAGACAAGTAGAGCAAAGAGATGATCACAAACCTCAGTTAGCAGACTTAAGGGAGTCTGGTTCTATTGAACAAGATGCTGATGTTGTAATGTTTGTTTATAGAGAAGGATATTATTTGCAAAGAAAAGAGCCAAGAGAAGCAACTGTTGAGCATGCAGAGTGGCAGGCAAAAATGAATGAAGTTGCACATTTAGCTCAAATAATAATTGGAAAACAACGACATGGTCCTATTGGTAATTTAACTCTAGAATTTGAGGAAAGATTTACAAAATTTAAGGATACTCAATCAAGTTAAATTCCAATATAAAGAGCTTGGATGATAGCTCATTTTTATCAAAACATCATACTTAAAAACCCCAAAGCAATATTTGTATTGCTTATTATTGCTATTCTAAGTTTTGGCTTTTATTCAAAAAATTTTAGACTAGATGCCTCATCAGAAACTCTATTAATAGAAGGTGATCCAGACCTAGCATACCTAAAAGAAGTTTCTGAAAGATATGGATCTAAAGAATTTTTAATTCTTACCTATACACCCAATGAAGGTATGGTAACTGACTCCTCAATTAATAATTTACTTAGTTTAAAATATAAAATTCAAAGCCTCAACTGGGTCCATAGTGTAATTACATTATTAGATATTCCTCTTTTAAATAACTCTGATGCTCCTCTTCAAGAAAGACTAGAAAGCTTCAAAACTTTAAAAGATGAGGATGTTGACAAAAATCGAGGTTTTAAAGAAATTTTAAATAGTCCTATTTTTCGGAATTTTGTCATTAGCGAAGATGGTAAAACTAGCGGAATTATCGTTAACATTAAACAGTCTCAAAAATTAGAAGATATATCTAATAAATCAAAAGAGGAAATTGAACTTATTAAAGATCAAATCAAAAAACAAAACCATCAGAATATTTTAGAAATTAGACAAGTTATTCAAAGTTATGGAGATGTTGGAAAGATTTATCTTGGAGGAATACCAATGATTGCTGATGATATGATGACTTTTATCAAAAGCGATATAATTGTTTTTGGTTTGGGTGTTCTGTTATTTATAATTGTTACTTTATGGTTTGTTTTTAGAAATCTTCTTTGGATTGTAGTTCCTATAAGCAGTTGTCTTTTTTCTGTTATAATTATGATGGGGTTACTTGGAATACTAGGATGGAAAGTTACAGTTATCTCATCAAATTTCATTGCATTGATGTTGATTCTAACAATGGCAATGAATATTCACATGAGTACTAGGTTTCTTCAGCTTAAAAAAGATTTTCCATCAAAAAATAGTTTTGAAATTATTTCCTTAACAACGTCAAAAATGTTTTGGCCAATTCTTTATTCTGTTCTGACGACAATTTTCGCTTTCTTATCTTTAATTTTTAGTGAAATAAAACCCATTATTGACTTTGGTTGGATGATGACTTTTGGGTTAATAACATCATTTATAATTACATTTACTCTACTACCTACCCTTTTAAATTTTGCGCCCACAAATAATATTTCAGTTAAAAAAGAACAAAAATCTAAAATTACAAATTTACTTGGTATAATTTCTATTAGTAATAAAAACTCAATCTTATTGGTAAGTGGAATAGTTTTGATATTCAGTGCTATTGGAATAAGCAAGCTTGAAGTTGAAAATAGTTTTATAAATTACTTTGATAAGAATACCGAAATTTATAAAGGTATGAAACTTATAGATGAGGAACTAGGTGGAACCACACCCTTAGAGGTTATTATAAAATTTCCAAAAAAAGAAAAGTTAACAAAATCTGGAAAAGATGACGAATTTGACGATTGGGGCGACGAAGAAGATACTAATAATGAAAAATATTGGTTTACTAAAGATAAAATTGATCTAATTACATCTATTCATAATTACTTAGATAGCTTACCTGAAATTGGCAAAGTTCTATCTTTCTCATCTGTTATTGAGGTGGCTACTCAATTAAATAATAATAAGCCTTTGGGCACTTTAGAAATGGGAGTTCTTTACACTAAAATTCCTGAGAGTATTAAAACTGAAATTATTGATCCTTATCTTTCAATTAAAGATAATGAGGCCCGAATTAGTTTAAGAATTATTGACTCACAGAAAAATTTAAGAAGAAATGATTTAATTAACAAAATTAATTTTGATCTAAAAGATAAATTTAGTTTAGAAGAAAAAGATTACAAGCTAGCAGGTGTCTTAATATTATTTAATAATTTATTACAAAGCCTGTTTAAATCCCAAATTTTAACATTAGGGCTAGTTATGATTGGAATATTTTTGATGTTCCTTATCTTATTCAAAAATATTAAGCTTTCGTTGATAGGTGTTGTTCCAAATTTTATTGCTGCTTTTTTTATCTTGGGAATAATTGGATTGCTAGGTATACCTTTAGATATGATGACCATAACTATTGCAGCAATTACAATAGGAATTGCGGTAGATAACAGTATTCACTATATTTACAGATTTAAAGAAGAGTTTAATAAAATTAAGGATTACAGCAAAACATTAAAAACGTGTCATTCAACTGTTGGAGTTGCTATACTTAACACTTCAATTACTATTGTTTTTGGATTTTCAATTTTAGTGTTATCAAAGTTTATCCCAACAATTTATTTTGGTGTATTTACGGGACTTGCTATGTTATTAGCTATGATATCAGTATTAACACTACTTCCTGCATTAATTTTAATTATTAAACCTTTTGGCAAATCGTCTTAATGTTAGAAATCATAAAAGATTTTTATAAAGCAATATCAATAATTGATTTAACTTATTTAATTTTAACAATCCTTTCTTTAATAAATTGTTATAAAAAGGGTTTCGTTTTAAGTATCCTTTCAATGGCTAAATGGTTGCTGGCATACATAATTACATTAATTCTATTTCCAAGAATTAAACCATATGTAAAAGACATAATTGATAATGAGTACGTGCTTGATGTTGGTTTAGGAATAATAATATTTGTGGTAGTTATCTTTTTAGTTTTATTAATTAGCAAAGGAATTAGTAGAGCAGTTAGATATACAGGAATCGGTGGCTTAGATACGACATTTGGATTCTTTTTTGGTTTTATAAGAGCTTACATTATTTCTATTTGTATATTTTCAGGTGTTCATATCGTTTATAATTATGATAAATGGCCAATAAATTTTGACAAATCATACATCTTTCCATATTTAGAAAAAGGTAGTAGTTATTTAATAAAAGAATTTCCTAATGAAAAAACATATCAAGATTCTAAAGAAAAAATTAAAGAATTATAACCCAAAATTAAAGGAGGAGTGTGGGGTTTTTGGTATCAGTAATGCAAAAGATGCCTCAGCTCTAACAGCACTTGGTTTACATGCTCTACAACACAGAGGTCAAGAAGGTTGTGGAATAGTAACTTTTGATGGAGAAAAATATTATTCTGAGAAAAGATTTGGTTTAGTTGGTGATAATTTCAACAAAGAAAAAGTGCTTAATAATCTTAAGGGAAATTATGCAATTGGCCATAACAGATATAGTACAACTGGGAATAATATATTAAGAAACATACAACCTTTTTTTGCTGATACTAATGCAGGTGGTATTGGAGTTGCTCATAATGGAAATCTTACAAATTCAATAGCTTTGAGAAATAAGCTAGTTCAAGATGGAGCTATATTTTATACAACTTCAGATACTGAGACGATTGTTCAATTAATTGCTAAATCAAAAAGACCAAAAACAATTGACAAAGTAATTGATGCAATTTTTCAAATTCAAGGTGGCTATGCATTAGTGATGTTAACTCAAAACTCGTTAATTGGGGTTAGAGATCCTTATGGAATTAGACCACTAGTAATCGGTAAACTTGGCAATAGTTATGTCTTGGCATCTGAAACTTGTGCATTTGATATTATTGGTGCAAAATTTGTAAGAGAGGTTGAAAATGGTGAGTTAGTTTTAATTGAAAATAATAAATTGAAAAGTATTAAGCCCTTCCCTGCTAAAAAAGTTAGGCCTTGTGTATTTGAATATATTTATTTTTCAAGACCAGACAGTCTTATTGGAGGAAAAACAGCATATGAGCATAGAAAAAACATTGGTAGAGAACTTGCAAAAGAAAATGATACTGATGCTGATATAGTGGTTCCAGTCCCAGATTCTGGAAATGCAGCTGCTATGGGTTTTGCTCAAGAATTAAAAATGAATTTTGAGCATGGATTAATTCGAAATCATTATGTTGGTAGGACTTTCATTGAACCTAGCCAGAAAATTAGAAGCTTAGGAGTAAAATTAAAATTAAATGCAAATCAAACAACAATTAAAAATAAAAAAATAATTTTAATTGATGACTCTCTTGTTAGAGGAACCACATCTTATAAAATAGTTAAAATGCTTTACGAAGCTGGTGCAAAAGAGGTTCATGTTAAAATTGCATGCCCAGAAATAAGATATCCAGATTTCTATGGTGTAGACACACCTACAAAAAAAGAACTACTAGCAGCAAATAAAACAAATTATGAAATTTGTGAATATATTGGAGCTAAATCTCTAAGATTTTTATCAATAGAAGGTTTGTATAGAGCTATTGGTTTTGAAAAAAGAAACGAAACTTATCCTCAATTAACAGATCATTATTTCACGGGTGAATATCCTGTTAAATTAGTAGATGAATTAGGAGATAATAAAATAACTCAATTATCTTTATTAAGCACCAGATCAAATAATTAAAATATGAAAACAGTAAATTTTACCGAAATGAAAAATGGAACTAAGGAAGATTACGAACTTCTCGAAAAATTTGAAAAAAACTTTGAAAGACAAACAGCTGAGAGAGTTTTAAATTATTTATCTAAACAAACTACTACTTTAGAAGGTTACAAAATCACTAGACTAGAGCATTCATTACAGGCCGCAACAAGAGCTTTTAAAAATAAAGAAAGTGATGAAATGATTGTTGCAACTTTACTACATGATATTGGAGATGATTTAGCGCCAATGAATCATTCTCAATATGCCGCATCTATACTAAGACCCTATGTTTCTAAAAGAACTTATTGGATTATTCTACACCATGGTCTTTTTCAAACTTATTACAGTGCTCATCATTTAGGAGGTGATAGAAATGCAAGAGATAAATTTAAAGACCACCAATATTATCAAGATACCATAGATTTTTGTGAAAAATATGATCAATGCTCTTTTGATCCTAATTACAAAAGTATGACTTTGGATGATTTTAAGCCGTTAGTTAAAAAAATATTTGCAAAAGAGCCTTATTATTATCTTTAAATTTATCTATAAATCACTATTTACAGCGCATGATTGATTCAAAAGAAAAAATTATTAATTATTTTAAGTCAGGTGTTAAGGAACCCAAAAATTTTAAAATTGGGATAGAGCATGAAAAGTTTTTATTTAATAATAAGGACAATAAAAGGATTGATTATTCAAAAATAAAAGAAATGTTTTCAGCCTTACTTGAATTTGGCTGGAATCCAGTTTTTGAAAAAGAAAATATCATTGCTCTTAATAAAGGTGGTAAAAATATAACTCTTGAACCAGGCAATCAAATAGAATTGTCGGGAGATAAATTAAATCATATGCACGAAGCTTGTGCAGAGTCACAAGATTATTTATTTGAACTTAAACAGGTGACAAAAAAATTAGATATAAAAATTGTTAGCGCAGGATTTGATCCTATTTCTAAATTAAATGAAATCCCAGGCAATCCTAAGCAAAGATATGAATTAATGACTAAGGATATGCCTCTAGGTGGTGAGCTTAGTTTAGATATGATGTATCGAACTTGTGGTACTCAATTAAATTTAGATTATGAGACAGAGGAAGATTTTATTAAGAAGTTTAGAGTAGCAAACTCAATTGTACCCATTGCAATTGCTTTGTTTGCTAATTCATCAATTGTAGAGAAAAAAAATAGCAACTACTTATCTTATAGATCTAAAGTATGGCAAAGCACTTCAAGGGGTGGATTACCTAAATTATTTTTTGAAAATATGAATTTTGAAAAATATGCAGATTTCGTAATAAATTTTCCTATATTATTTATACAACATAAAGATCAATATATTTCAGGTAAGAAATATATTTTTAAAGATTTTATGCATGGAAAAATCCAAGAAATTGGAAATAAACTTCCAACTGAAACAGACTTAACAACTCACTTAAGTACAATATTTACTGAAAACAGAGTTAAAAAATATATTGAATTGAGATCTATGGATACCTGTGGTTGGGATTGTTTGTGTGCGGGACCTGCTTTCAATATTGGTATGCTTTATGGAAATTTAGATGAAGTTCATGAACTGGTTTCAACATGGGACATCGATAAAATAATTAACGCTTATCTAGAGGCACCACAAAAGGGTTTCAATACTCAATTAATGGGGAAAGATCTTCTTCATTGGTCATCTTTACTTTTAGATCTTTCAAGAAAAGGTTTAGAGAATAGAGATGTTTTGAGTAAAAAAGGTAATAACGAAACTATATTTCTAAATCATCTCCAAAAAGTAATTGATAATAAGACAACAAACGCAGATCATATGATTAGTAAATTTTCAAAAAACGAAAATTTAGACGAATTATATGATAAATAAAATTGTTGCTGTCCAAGGAAACCATCCTTCTAAACTTAATCCTTTAACGGATACAAGTGTTTTTTTAGCTAATGAAATTCAGAATAAAAAATATAAAATTTTCTATTATGATCCAAAAGATTTATCAGTTATTAATTCAAAAGTTATAGCTAAAGGTTTTTTTATTGAATTTAACTATAGCAATAAAAAATTCTATAAAATTAAAAAAAAACAAAATCTAGAATTAAGTAAATGTAAATTTATTCTTATTCGCCAAGATCCACCTTTTAATCTTGAGTATATTTCAACAACATACATTTTGGATACAATTAAGACTAAAGTTAAAATAATTAACAACCCTACCTCTATAAGAAATATTTCTGAAAAATTGTATTCCTCTAAATACCAAAAATATATGCCAGCTACTATTTTTACTCAAAATATGAATGAAATTAAAAAATTTTTCAAAAAAAACAAAAAAGTCATTTTAAAACCCATCCATAGTTTCAGTGGAAATGATATTCATTTACATACTAAATTTAATTCAAAATTTATTAATAAATTTATTAAAAAACATGATCATATCGTGTGCCAAAAGTTTCTTCCTAAAATAAGTAATGGAGACAAAAGAGTTTTTATTATTAATGGAAAAGTATGTGGTGCAATTTCAAGGGTTCCAAAGAAAAATTCAATTTTAAGTAATATGAGTAAAGGAGCAAAACCAATTAATATAAGATTAACAAATAAAGAAATTAAAATTTCGAAGCTAATTGCAAAAGATTTAAAAAAAGAAAATATTTTTTTTGCGGGAATTGACTTTATAGATCAAAAACTCAATGGAGATATAAATGTTACATCTCCAACTGGACTTAAAACACTTTATGATCTATCAGGAAAAAATTTAGCTAAAACTTTTTGGAAAGAGCTAAAAGCGTGAAAAATCTGACTAATCAACAAAAAGGCTCTTTAATGGCATTTGTTGCTATTATGTTTATAACTCCTGACTCTTTACTAATTAGATTATCAAATATTGATACTTGGGGAATGCTTTTTTACAGAGGAGCAATACCATTTTTTGTAGTTTTAGTAGGTCTTCTTTTATTTTATAAAAATAATTTCTTAAAAGCTTTATTTAAAATTGGTTACCCAGGTATTTTTTATGTAATTAGTTTTTCTATTTGTAATATTACTTTTATTATCTCAATACAAAATACCAATGTAGCAAATACTTTATTAATGGTAGCTCTTGCACCTATGCTTTCAGCAATATTGGGGGCTATTTTCCTAAAAGAAAAACCGGATAATAAAACTTGGGTCGCTATTATAATTACATTTATTGCTTGTGTTTATATTTTTTACGACTCATTAAGTCTTGGTAATTTTTATGGTGATTTATTTGGCTTAATAACATCCTTTGGATTAGCCTGTAACGCAAACATAGCAAGATATGCAAAATTAACCGACTTAGTGCCTGCTGCTGTAATAGGAAAATCGTGTGTCGCAATATTTGCCTTTTTCTTTGTAAAAGACTTTGCTTTAGTAGGAAATGATCTTTTTTATATACCTTTAATGTGTGTAATGTGCGTAGCTATACCTTTTGTTTTGGTAACTATAGCACCAAGATTTATAACTGCTGCTGAAGTTAATCTTTTTTTTCTTTTAGAGACAATTCTTGGTCCTTTGTGGGTTTGGATGGTAATAAAAGAACAGCCTTCTCCTGAAACGATCTATGGGGGCATTGTTATCATTATTACGATAGCAATTCATTCTTTACTAGCCATAAAAAAAACACAAACCAAAACTACCTAGCGAAGAATTATTAAATTTTAAAAACAAAACATGCAAAAAGAAGTAAAAAAGTCTTGGGCTCTATTTATTGGGATAGGAGTAATGATGATTGCTCATGGGTTGCAAATGCAAATCATGGGTATTCGGTCAGTGCTTGAAGATTTTAGTGTTTTTACAACTGGTATCTTTATGTCAGGATATTATGTTGGCTACTTTATAGGCTCAAAAACTACTCCTAATTTTGTTTCAAAAGTTGGTCATATAAGAGTATTTGCTGCATTCGCTTCGCTTGCATCTTTAAGTGCTTTAGTAGCAGTTGTTTATGTAAATCCACTTATGTGGACAATTAGTAGATTTATAACAGGTATAAGTTTAGTTAGTTGTTATGTGGTTACTGAGAGCTGGTTAAACGATAGAGCAACTAATAAAAATAGAGGGCAACTATTATCCGCTTACATGATGGTAATTTATTTTGGTTTAGCTCTAGGTATGCTTCTACTTAATATAAGTAAACCTGAAGCTTATGAACCCTTTATTTTGGTTTCTGTTTTACTATCTGTCGCTCTAGTTCCTATTTTATTAACAAAAAGACCCGCTCCTAAATTTAAAAAAATTGAAACAATAAGTGTTCTAGAACTTTATAAAATCTCACCTCTTGGTTCTTTAAGCTCTTTCTTTACAGGAATAATTCATGCAGCTTTCTTTTCTTTAATTTCTGTTTATGCAACGATCGCAAAATTTACTTTATTTGAAACATCTATACTTTTGTTTGTTGCAACAATTGCTGGAGTTTTAGGTCAGGGTCCTATTGGTTATTTTTCAGATATTTTTGACAGAAGGAGAGTGATAGTCATAACAACATTTGGAAGTTCTCTTTTAGCATTAATTGCAATTTTAACTTCAAATGATCCTATACAAAATATTTACTATATGGATGAATTTGCTTTTAGAAAAATAATCTTTTTTATAGCTGTTGGACTTTATACAAGTTTATGTCTACCATTATTCTCACTTAACCTTGCGCATACTAATGACTTTGTTCCAAAATCTAAATTTGTTGCTGCAGGTGGTGGATTACAATTAATTTTTGGTGTAGGAGCTATTAGTGGTCCTATTTTGTGTGCAATTTTCATGGAATGGTTTGGATTAAATGGTTTGTTTGTATTTTTAATTATAGCACACTCAATAATTGGTGTATTTGGTTTGTATAGAATGAAGGTTAGAAACACTGTTGAAAATCCAGACTCAACATTCACACCAGTTCCAGCAACAATTACACCTGCAGGATTAGAATTAGATCCTGATGCGCCTGCAACACTAGATGAAACTCAAGTTAATGAAACTGCGAAAACTTAAATATTAGATAATTCTATTTTATCACCAATATTAATTTTTGAAGAAGTGAGAATTTGACACCTTAGTCCACCCTTCCTCATAAACTCTTTAAGTATATTTTTTTGGTCAAGCATTTCAGTTAAATGTCTGCATGGACGACATAATTCAATCGCCACTAATTCTACATTTCCAACCTTAAGTTTTTTTCCAATTAAATCATTTAATTTAATGCCTTTTGTGACTACATTTCTTCTGAAATCTATATAAGGAATATTAAGGCCAAATTTAATATTATAGTCATCTATATTCTCAGACTCTATTAATGACAATTGATTGTAAGGATCATTAGACTCATGAAAATGACGATCTCCTACTATTCCTTTATTTGCTAAAACTTCAATTGAATGTACTTCCGAGATGGGTTGATTATTGTCAGCAGCAATTCCTAATTTAAATACTTCGGCCATAAATTATTGAAGAAATGATTAAGCTCATATAATCTTTTCAGAATAATATGACTTATCTATCATCAAATCAACTTAAACAGTATGAAGATCAAGGGTACATATCCCCTATTGAAGTTTTGTCTAGTAGTGAAGCATTAGAAGCAAGAAAAGAAATAGAATTAATTGAAAAAAAAATGCCCAGTGAAATAGATAATGCAGGAAGATATAATGTCCATCTAATTTCGCCAAAACTTGATTCGATTGTTCATAATTCAAAAATTTTAGATGCAGTAGAAAGTATTATTGGAAAAAATATCTTAGTTTGCAGTACTACTTTATTTATTAAAAACCCTAACGAGCAAGGTTTTGTAAGCTATCATCAAGATGCAAAGTACATAGGATTAGAGCCACACAATTGGGTTACAGCATGGGTAGCTTTAACAGACTCAAATGAAAATAATGGGTGTATGAAAATGTGGCCTAAATCACATTTAAATATTAAGGATCATAATGATAAATTTAATGAAGGAAACTTACTTACTAGAGGTCAAACAGTAGAAAATGTGCCTGAAGATAAAGTTAAAATTATAGAACTTAAAGCTGGTCAAATGTCTTTGCATCATCCAAGAATAGTACATGGATCAGGAATAAATAAAAGTGATGATAGAAGAATAGGATTTGTTATCCAAAGCTATATAAGCACAAATGTAAAACAAACCCTAGGTAAAAATAGTGTTCAGGTTGCAAGAGGTGAGGATAAATTTCATTATCATAAGGTTATACATAGAACTAATGCTTTAATGAGTGATGAAAGTATTTTACTTAGAAAAAAAGAAAATGATCACTTGCAAGAAATTTTTTATAAAGGTGCAAAACAAAAAGGTTCTTATTAATTGATGAAAAAAACGCTCAAACTTGGGGTAATTGGAATAGATCATGGACATATTTTCGATATGTTAGATGAAATGATTAAAGAAGGTTGTAGTTGTAATTGTTTTTGGACAGAAGGAGATCCTTTAACTCTTCAGGAATTTAATGAAAAATACCCTAATGTTAAAAGAAAAGAAAATAAAGAGGAAATATTAAATGACTCATCTATTGATATGATTTTAATATCTTCGATCCCTGTAGATAGAGCTGGTCATTCAATAGATGCTTTAAAAGCTGGTAAGGATGTTATGGTTGATAAGCCAGGCTGTACTACCTTAGATCAATTAAATAATTTGAAAAAAACTGTTAAAGACACTGGAAAGATCTGGTCAGTAAATTTTTCTGAAAGATTTCACGTTGCTGCAGTTGCTAAAGCTGAAGAATTAGTTAATGAAGGCAAAATAGGAAAAATAAAACAAACTATTGGCACAGGCCCACATAGACAAGGAAACTATGAAAGACCTAATTGGTTTTATAATCGTCAAAGTTATGGAGGAATTATTACAGACATTGGTTCCCATCAAATTCACCAATTTTTAGTTTTTACAAATTCAAATCAGGCGAAAATCAACCATGCTTTAGTAGAAAATACAACAAAGAAAGAAATGCCTGGTTTTCAAGACTTTGGTGAAGTTAATATCACAGGTAATGGTGGGCATGGGTATGTACGCTTAGATTGGTTTACTCCAGATGCCCTTCCAACTTGGGGGGATGGAAGATTATTAATACTTGGAGACAAAGGCTTCATTGAAATAAGAAAGTATACGGATTTAGCAAAATCAGAAAAAGGTAATCATTTATTTTTAGCAAATAATGATGAAGTGAAACATATTGACTGCTCTAATGTTAAGTTACCCTACTTTAGTAATTTAATAAATGATGTTTTGAACAGAACTGAAACTGCATGTCCTCAAGAACTAACCTATCTTTCAATGGAACTTGCTATTAAAGCTCAGGAGCAAGCTGAAAAAAAATGAAAAAATATCAAGTAGCTATAATTGGAACTAATATAGGAGCAAAACATTTCGAGGATTTTCAAAAAATATCTCAGAGATTTAATGTTCACACCTTATGTGGTTTAACCAGAGAGTCTATTGATAAAATATTAAAGTCAAATACAGAAACAAAAGTTTCTCTTAATTTTGAAGATGTATTAAAAGTTAAAGAAATTGATATAATTGATATTTGTCTTCCACCTCACTTACATTTTTCTGCTTGTAAAAAAGCTATGGAAGCTGGAAAGCATGTAATTTGTGAAAAACCTTTAGTCTCTAGTCTTAAAGAAGTAGATGAATTAGAAAAAATTAGCAAAGAAACAAGTAAAATTATTTTTCCAGTATTTCAATATCGATATGGTCTAGGATTTTCAAAGTTAAAAGCATTAATCAAATCTGGTTTAGCAGGAAAACCATTAGTTGCATCTTTAGAAACTCACTGGAATAGAGGAAAAGATTACTATTCAAAACCATGGAGAGGAACCTGGAAAGGTGAACAAGGTGGAGCAATTTTAAGTCACTCTATTCATATTCATGATTTACTTAGTATGATCCTGGGTCCTGTATCAAATGTTTTTGCAAAACTAACGACTAGAGTAAATGATATTGAGGTTGAAGATTGTGCTGCTCTTTCAATTGAAATGGAAACAGGAGCTCTTGTTACAAGTTCTATTACATTGGGTGCTGCAAACGACACTAGTAGACTTAGATTTTGTTTTGAGGGATTAACTGCTGAATCTGCTGCTTCTCCTGAAAAACCCTATAGCCCAGCTGATGATGAATGGACTTTTTTACCAAGAGCACCAATAACACAAAGTCAAATTGAAGATGTATTATCTAAAGTAAAAGAAACTAAATCCTGGTATGCTGGTATGTTTGAGGAAATATCAAATAAACTTAATGGTTTACCTAGTGATGAGGTAACCTTAACGGACGCTAAAAATTCTTTAGAATTTGTCACCGCAGTCTATGCTTCATCAAGACAAAATAAAACAATTGAAATTCCAATAGAAAAAAAAAATATATTCTATAATTCCTGGCTCCCTAATTAAATTAATTAATTTTTTAATGTTTTAAATATGCTTACAGATATAAAATAAATATTTGAAACAACCCATAAAAACATTAAGAAAACCTCATATACTGGGTTTATGTTTAAATCCTTTATTAAAATTAACAAAATTGAAGTAATGAACCAAAATATTGCAAAAATAATTGATAAACTTTTAAATTTTTTAACTCTTAAAGGATGAATGCATTTTAAAGGAGAAAATTTTAATAATATTAATAAAATTAAAAATACTAAGTTAAAATTTTGGCTGGTGCCAAAAATATAAAAGTAAAGTACGATTACATTCCAAATAGCTGGAAAACCATTATAGTAATTATCATTTGTTAAAATATTCAAGTTCACATAAGAATAAATAGAAATAAAAATCAAAATTACAGGAATTAATAAAATAAACTGGTCTGGTACATACCTAAACCAATAAATCATTACTGATGGTATTATAACATAGTTAAAAAAATCAATTATACTATCCAACATTTTACCATCAATATGTGGTAAATTTTTTTTTACATTAAATTTTCTAGCTAAAGTTCCATCAACACTGTCTATTAAAAATGCAAACCCAAGCCAAAGAAAAGCTGCTTTTTGGTTATTATTCATAACAGCAATTAAAGCAAAAAAACCAGCAACAATTCCTAATCCAGTCAATAAGTGAACAAGAATACCAAGAAATCTATCTTGTTTAAAAATTTCATAGGTTTTAATATTTTTTTCTTTACTCATTTTTTTTCTAAATTTATCTTGCCAATTTTATAAAAATATCTCCCATCCCACTTTGCAATTGTTCATCAGGCGTATTGTTTCTAAATTCACAAAATAAACCGGTCACTTGATGATTATCTATTTTGACAATTTCGGATTTGTCACAAGATTTAGCTTGATGGAATAATCCAATAACTAGCCTATTATTTAGTTCTACAACTTGATCTTTTGATAAACTTTCACCATCACAAAAATAATCTCTATTTACTTGATTAGGAAAATTTTTTTTACCACACGGGTTTTTAATGGTTAAAACATAAAACTCTTTTTCTACATCTTTAAATTTATGTTTCATTTTATCAACTTTTGAATATTTCATTACATCACAAGAACATGGAATACAGCATCTGTAATAATCCCCACAAATTTTTTTATTTGTACCAACTTCTTGTAAATATACTTTTTCAGGATCAGCATTAGGATCTATTAAAGAACCAGATACAGCACAATAAAGTTTATTAAACTCTACAAACTCTTGATAAGTAATGTCTTTATTTAATATATGTTTAAAAAATTTTGGACCAGCAGCGTTTCTATTTCTATCTGGAAATATTTTACTCCATTCATTTACTAATTCTTGATAATAATTTCTTTCTTGTGCTTCTAAACTTGGATTATAAGAAAAAACTAAACATACAGTAAATATTATAAAAAAAAATTTTTTCATAAAAACATTAATTATTTTGTTTAATTTCCAATGTTTTATTTAATTCATTAATTTCAAAAGTGTTTTCTTCGCCATTTGTCCAAGTAACAATAATTTTAAGGTTTCTCTCATTTTTTCGAATTCCGTAATGTGCCACTGGCTCCATTTGACACAAGTATCCTGAGCCTGAATCTATTGTTTTAGAATGAGTTCTTAAATTTGAAACAAGAGTTACAGTAGCACCTCTTGCTGGAGCACCATGCATATTAATTGGCTTAATCCTTAAGAAATTATTTTTTTTTGAATTTGCCTTATATAAAGTTAAAGGCTGATAACCAGATTCTCCATGAGATATTAAAAGCTCAAGTATTCCATCACCGTCTATATCGGCTACTGCAGCTCCTGTTCCTAATCCATTAGTTTCTAAAGCATTTCCAATATTTATTTCTTTGAACTTACCATTATCTAAAATTTTAAATAATTTATTTGGCTCGCCAATATTATTCATGAATACTTCGTCATAACCATCATTATCAAAATCAGCAGAGATTACTGTTCTAATTCTGGATGGGGCGCTAAATTGTTTGTCAGCTATATCTACAAACTTATTATTTTTTAAAACAAATGCTCGATGAGGCCCTTCCCAATTTGAAGTTAATATATCTAATCTACCTCTATAATAAATATCACTTAGCGCAGTTCCACGGCCGTTTTGAAAGGTATCATCAACAGCATAATCTTTCGCAAGTTCAACAAAATTTCCATTATTATTATAATATAAAAAATTCTCCCCTCTTTCGTTTGCAGCAAAAATATCAGATCTTCCAGATAAAATATTACCTGAAATAACCGCTCTACCTCCAGTAATTTTATCAATACCTAACTCTGAAGCTTTGTCTATTATTTCATTTCCATCTTTTTCATAAAATCTTGTAGGCCCTCCATAATTTGCAACATATATTCCATAAGCTCCATTTCCATTTCTATCTACACATACAACTGATCTACCTGCTGTAAGATTTAAATTTTTCTGGTTTATTTCTAATTCAAATAAATCAAAAAATTTATTTCCATCAAAATCTAATAATCTGTCTGAATATCTTTTGTTTCCACTATAAGTGTCTGTATTTAAAAAATATATTTCCTCATAACCATCCTGATCAATATCACACGATGCTACTCCTATAGTTTTGCGATTTTTGTCTATAAATATACTTTGGTTAATTGAATTGAACAAAATACCCTTTTTATGAGCTAAGGCTAAATTATTAAATCCAAATCCAGTTACAATAAATTCAAAATTTCCATCGTTGTTTACATCTGAAACGGACACACCATAACTTAATCTAGGTTGATTTTCTAATATTTGGTAAGTTATATCTTCAAAGAAATCATCTGACTTTGAATAATTAACAATATTCAAAAATATTAATAAAAATATAAATAATTTTTTCATTTAATTTCCAACTAGACTAAAAATTAAAAATTAAAACTGTTAATATTGGCATAGTTAATTTAGTGTAATTTCAATAGTAAATATAAAAAATTTTATTAAATATGAGTGATCTCAACAAAGCGCCAAACGATTTTTTCAATAATTGGAATAAAATTAATTCCATGTCATATAGAAATGTTATTGAACTACATGTTAAGAGAAGTAGTGAAAAAAAGATATTAGCTTTAATTCAATTTGAATTAGATCAGTTTTCAGAAAATGTTCAAAAGGATTTAGTTATTTCTGAAACAAGTTCTTTCTATCAAGAAATATCAAATCTTTTCAGAGACTCAAACTGGTGGTCAACTGCTACAGTAACAGATGCTTGTAAATATTATTTAAACTGTGCAAGAAATAATATTTCTTATTTTGAAAACTATATAGAAGCAGATAGTAAATTGTCTCAAAATCAAAAAAATGAGATATTTGCCTTATATCAATTATGCACTCTATTTATTTCTTGGAATGCTATTAAAGACAAACGAATAAGAGAAATTATAGATATTAAAAAAAGTTTATTTTTTAGATAAATATTTAGATTAATAATATTCACACTTTTTTTCTTGTCTTTTATATCTATCAAAGCGAAGACTGACATAATTACCTTGTTCATAGGCATTGCACCAAAAAATATATCTTTGTTCTCTAGCTAGTGCAGCACGATTACGCTCTATTCTCTCCTTTTCTTTGATTTTTTAGTAAATTCTCGATGTCAAAATAACCCCAAAGTCTTAAATGAAACTTATGTCACAGAGACAGATAAAAAATATATTTGTAATTAAAATCTCATGAAAACAATATTTGTTATAGGTTCAAAAAAACATACACTGAAGTACACAAGAAAAATGCCCGAAGGTGAAGTTAAGAAAATGAAATCTTTTGTTACAAACAAAGGTCAAAAGCTTGAGAAAACTTCAAAATTTAAAATTTTAAAAGTATCAGACGACAAAACTTCAAGAACTTTCAAAATCAGTCTTTAATTATTTTATATGAAAAAAATTTTGGTTATTACATTATTAATCTTTATCTCAAGTACGGTTCTTAACGCAGAAACAATTAAACCAAAAAAAACACCACTTAAAAAATTATCCAAACAACTAGGCAATGGAGAATTAATTAAAATTAATTCGTATCAAACTTCTGATTATAAAGGCATTTTGGAGGGCTGGTATAAAGAGAGTCCAATAATAGTTGATGCTCTTATTACTTATCCAGAGGGAGAAGGTCCATTTCCTTTATTATTAATCGTTCATAGTAGTGGTGGTGCTGATGAATTTACTGCAAATTGGCTAGAGTTTATGAGAGATCAACAAAAACCTCTGTTAGACATGGGGATAGCGACAATGTATTTAGATAATTTTTCTGCGAGAGGTGCAAAACATACTTATACAGATCAATCAAAAGCATCTTTATGGTCTACTTATATAGATGTGTTTATGGCATTGGATTATCTCAGTAAGGATCCAAAAATAAATATTAAAAAAGTAGGTGTCTCTGGTTATTCAAGGGGAGGAAATCTTTCAATAATGGCTGCAGAAAAAAGATTGAGAGATATATTAGTTAGCAAGGATCTTTATTTTGCTGCGTCTCAACCAAGATCTGCTGAATGTGGAATTTCTGGAATGTTTAGAAATCCAACTCCAGTTAAAGAAACTAAAATTTGGTATGTACATGGTTTAGCTGAGGATTATACCTTACCAGGTCCATGTGTAGATCTAATGGAAAAAATGCAAGCTAAAGGTGCTGATATTGAAATAGATTTAAGAGAGGGATGGTATCATTTATTTACTGGAAATTATGAGCCAGAAATAGAAAAAAGAACTCAATATTTTTGGAAGTGTCCTAATTTTTACACAGAGGATGATGGGAATCCTAATAAAGAGTTTTTTGATTTAATTTTAAAAAATACAAAAATAAAAAGTTTGGATGAATTTAATGAGTTATCACGAAAAAATCCAAGAAAAGCTTTTAAAACAATGTTCAAGGGTCTTAAAAAAGAAAAATGTATTGGAAAAGGTGTTACTGAAGGGGGTAACCATGGAAAAACTTTTATGCCAGAGTATTTAGCTTTTTGGAAAGAAAATTTATTAAATTAATTTAATAAACTAAAGAGATGAAAAAACTTTTAAGTATCGTGGTTATAGGATTTTGTAGGATAACTAGAACCATAACAAGAACTTTTTAAGATAAAACAAAGTTTGAAGTGGTATGAGCCCAGAAAAGTCGCAGAAACTCTGGAAAATTATTCAGGAAGCTGGCGATTATTTGGTGGGGCAATTACCTGACCACCCAAATCACCCAAAAGGAAGAAACCCCTATGCTCATGTTGCTATTTGTGTGAAAAGTAAATTCAATGCAAGCTACAAAGATATTCCAGATGAAAAATATAAAGATGTAATTAATTACATTGAATTTTTAAAACAAAATCCAAATTAATTATTGTTTTGGAAAGTAATCTTTAAGTTCACCCTCTCGGTAAACGTCTGCAGTACAACAATGTAAACCTCCACCAAAAGCGTAGGCATCTCTAAGCTCTACGGGTATAACTTCCATTCCTAATTTGTCTAATTGCTCTGCTTGATAAATTTCACTTTTCTCAACACAAACTGTTTTAGGATCTAAAACTAAAACATTCATTGATAACCATGTAGAAGAATAACATAATGGTGGTGGTTCATTATGTGCTGGTTGAGCACTATCAACAATTTCCCATCCATTATCTTCAAAAAGTTTTCTTTGCTCTTTTGGTAATCTTCTTTGAGGATTGTTGATAATTAAACCTTCTTTTATTGGGGTAAAAGTTGCATCAATGTGAATAGGATAAGGATCACCTGGGAAGTTAACTGCATGAACTCTATGATCTTTATAATGTCTCTTTAGCCAATCAATTCCTTTTAAATTGGTTGTAAATCCATGCTGAACAACTAAATCTTTTCCAAATCTCAATACATCTGCTGCATCAAACAATGGCTCTTCTTCAGTGGTTACGAAATATTTTTTCTCAGTCCACTCTAATCTTTTTTGAACACCAATTTTATCTGATAGATAATCTTTTCTATAATCTGCATCTGTTAATCTTGGCTTTGGAGCAGACTCGTGTCTCATATTAGGATCTTGATTATAATAATCTTTAAGTAATGGTCGGTAACATAAATATTCAAACCAACGACATCGATAACTCATTGTTGCTTCTAAAATTTCATTACCTACAGTTAACAAAACATCTCTTGGAGGCATA
The DNA here is from genome assembly GCA_902635865.1 of uncultured Pelagibacteraceae bacterium. GTDB lineage: Bacteria > Pseudomonadota > Alphaproteobacteria > Pelagibacterales > Pelagibacteraceae > Pelagibacter. The sequence goes on from CACPPD010000010.1 coordinate 20,241, forward strand.
CAACCAAACATAGTTTCTGCTTCCCAATCTGGTGTTGATGTCTTTTGATTAAAATCAATTGGTGTTGGTCGATCAACTTTAATACCTTTTTTTTGAAGCATGTTTGAAAAGGTATCTAATAATTCATTTGCTTTATCGACAGTATCTTTTGTTCTTGGTCCAAACTGACCTCGCATATCACTATCCTCTGGAACTTTTGCATCTAATGCTGGCTCTGGTGCTGGTATACAAGTACCATCCGCTCTACCAACAATCACATGTTTTAACGGATCCCACTCATTCCAACTATTAACAATAGTTTTATTCTCGCTCATAAAGATTAGTTTTTTATAATATTATGCTCAGGACCAAAAGGAAATTTTGTAATATTTTCTGCTCCATCTTTGCCAATCACTAAAATGTCGTGTTCTCTATATCCGCCTGCACCAGGATTACCCTCTGGGATCATGATCATTGGCTCCATCGACACGACCATATTTTCCTCAAGAACAGTATCAATATCTTCTCTTAATTCTAAACCAGCTTCTCTTCCATAAAAGTGGGAAAGCATACCAAATGAATGTCCATAACCAAAAGTTCGATACTGAAGGTAACCAAGTTCAGCAAAAAGTTCGTTAAGCTCATGACAAATATCAGAACACTTTACGCCTGGTTTAATTAATTCTAATCCACGCTTGTGCACTTTAACATTTGCTTCCCAAGCTTTAAGAGATGCATCATCAGCATGGTCTAAGAATAAAGTTCGCTCCAATGCAGTGTAGTATCCTGAGATCATTGGAAAAGTATTTAAAGATAAAATATCTCCTTTGACTAATTTTCTATTAGTCTTTGGATTGTGAGCTCCATCTGTATTGATACCCGATTGAAACCATACCCAAGTATCCATGTACTCTGCACCTGGATAACTTTTAACAATCTCTCTTTCCATTCTATCTCTTGCAGCTATAGCTACTTCGATCTCCGTATTATCTTCTCTAATATTTTTAACTATTTCTTCACCACCAATGTCTGCAATTCTTGCGCCATTTCTAATAATCTCAATTTCTTCGTTTGATTTAATCATTCTAAGTTTCATTAGATCTTTTGAAACATCACTAAACACAGAGAAAGTAAAAATAGAGCCTATTTTTTCTCGCATATCTAAAGTTACATGATCATTTTCAATTCCAATATTTTTTGGAGGTTCATCTCTTCCAATAATTGAAACAATAGCTCTTAAAAAATTATCTCTTTTCCAATCAGTATAAATTACGTTATCACAATGTGATCTACGCCATGGTTGACTTGAATCAATGTTAGCTGAAATTGTTGAGATTTTATTTTGAGTAATCACACATCCGTAAGGTCTACCAAAAGAGCAATAAATAAAACCTGTGTAATATGCTATGTTATGTATTGAGGTTAAGATAACCATATCGAGACCATTTTGGTCCATCACTGATCTAAGTTTGCTTACTCGATCATTATATTCTCTATCTGTAAAAGGTAATTTTACTTTTTCGCCATTTTTAAGTTCAAAAAAATCTGGTCGCTCCATATTAATTTAATGCTATATATCTTTTGTTCCATCTCATTATTAAACTGTAATAAAATATAGATACAAAAAGAAAAAAACCACCGATTATAGTATTTGTGGATGGAACTTCATTAATTCCAAACAAGGGTAACCAAACCCAAAAAATTCCACCTACAACTTCAGTTAAAGATAATAGTGTCAATTCTGCTGCTGGTATTGCTTTAGATCCAATTGAATATAAAATTAATCCAAAACAGACTAGTGTCCCATGCAAAGAAAATAAAGCTCCATTATAGCTAGATGAAAAGAAAACTAAGTTGTTTGATAAAATCATAATTGTTGCAAACACAAAACAAAAAAAACCTGCAAAAGCTACAGTTGTGAATTTTGGTGTTTCTTTTCTCCATCTTAGAGTTACAGAAAAAACTGAGAAACCAATTGAAGAAGTTAAACCAAATACGAAACCAATTAATGATTTTTCACCAGTATTTCCAAGTGCCATAATAATGATACCAACTGTTGCTATTATTATTGATATCCACACATTAAGAGAAATTTTTTCTCTTAAAAATAAAAATGCCAATAATGCAGTAAAAAAAGGCATTGCTGCTAAGCAAAGCAAAGTAACTGCTGCACTAGTATTTGTAATTGAATAAATAAATGTAATCATAGCGATCCCCAAACCAGACCCACCGATTATTCCAGATAAACCTATTTTATAATAGTTTTTGTAAAAATTTTTTCCTTCCTCAAAAAATAAATAAAGATTTAATAAGATGAAAATTGTTAAACCTCTGCCAAAAATGTACTGCCAAGGCACAAATTGAGGGTTATCCATGTATCGGACTACTAATGGGCCAAACGACCATAACAGACCAGCAAAAAGTACAACGGGGATGGCTATTCTTGGATTTCTCAACTCTAACATATTCAGAAATCTAGTTGTAAATAGAATTTTCTACAACAAAAATACGTTTCTAAACTAAATTTTGATTTGAAAGGTTGGGGAAAAAGCAATCAACGATATCTCCTTTTTTAAATTTTGATTTACCTGCTGGTAACAAAACCCAAATATTCGATTTTACAAATGATTTAATTCTAAAAGACTCTTGACCTTTTAAAATCTCAACATTTATTTTTCCATTTTTAGTTGTACTTAATTGGCTCTTAACAAATCTTGTGAAATTCTTTTTTTTATTAAAACCATTTATCAAAACTGCTTTAATTGATTTTTCTTCTGATAATCCTAAAGCATTTAGAATATATGGAATTACAAAAAATCTAAAACATGCGGCTGAAGAGATCGGATTTCCAGGAAGTCCGAATATGGCCTTTTCTTTTCCTTTAATTTTTGCAAACATTATTGGTTTTCCTGGCCTTATTTCAGCACTTTTAAAGTAGCAAGATAATTTAAATTTTTTAACAACACCAGGTATGAAATCAAACTTACCAGCAGAAACTGCGCCTGACGTAATAATAATATCATCTTTAGATTTAATTAATTTATTTATTTTTTGTTTAAATATATTTTGATGATTATCTCTTAATATACTTCCACTTTTAAAGTTAAATAAAAAATTTTGATTTAAGTTTTTAATATATTGTGTGTTAGAATTTCTTACCATCCAATTTGGAATATTATCTTTGTCTGATATTTCGTTTCCTGTCGAAAAAAATAATATGTTAATTCTTTTTTTTACTTTAATTTGTTTAATACCTAAACTTTTAAAAGCTAAAATATGTTTTGGTTGAACAATTGTATTTTTTTTTATTACAACCTCCCCTTTTCTATAATCTGAACCTGCAAACCTAACGTGATCAAATTTTTTTATTTTTTGATCAATTAAAATATATTTTTTATTAGGCGCAAAAATTATTTGTTCTATAGGAATAATTGTATCAAAACCCTTTGGTATAATTCCTCCTGTCATTATTTCGGCAGTATCAAATTTTTTTATCTTTTTTTTAAATGGTTTCATTCCCGCCGCAATTGAGCCAATAATTTTAAATTTTTTTGGGAATTTTTTTTTTAATCCATTGGTATCTTTTGAATTAATTGCATAACCATCAAACGCAGCATTACTCCCTGCAGGATAATCTATATTAGAATAAATATTGGTAGAAACTACTCTATTTAGAGAATTTATACTCTTTATAGTTTCCTCTTTAATTTTAATTTTTGCTTTTTTTAAAATTGTCTTAGATTTTTCGTAACTAATCATTTTTGAGTATTTCTTCAGCTTTTTTTAAATCTTCTTTTGTATTTATATTAAAGAAAGGATTATTATTTGAAAACTCCATATTAATTATTTTTACACCAGTATTATTAGCCCACAACTCTACTTTTCTTTCTCCATTGTTTAAATCTTTCTCTAACTTATCTAGTAAATTAATAGACCATAAGCCAAATATATTATGTCGTGTGTTGTTTGACTTAATAAAAAATAAATCACTTTCATTAAAATTTATATTTTGAATAAAATCTTTAAGTATTTGTCTCTTAAAAAAAGGTGTATCAACAGGGAAAGTTGCTATCCATTTGTAGTCTTTTTGGTTTTCTTTTATCCATTTCATAGCTGATAAAACTCCACCTAACGGACCAAGACCTTTTTCAAAATCTTCAATTATTGAAATTTTTTCTGAGTTATGAAAACTAATTTTATTATTTGAAACTATTAAGAGTTCCTTGAATTCATCAATAATTTCAGTCAACATGTGATCAATTAACAATTTACCAGCTAACTTTACTTGGGATTTATCTTCTCCAAATCTTTGTGACTTACCGCCTGCTAGCACAGTGCCTAAAATATTGTTATGATCCATCTATAAAATATAAAACATTCAAAGTTGAATTAAAGAAATTAAATGGATTTAAGAATTTTAGAAATAGCAGCCCATACTGAAAACAATAAAGTTGTTGAAAACTATACTCATAAGTCAAAACACAAAAATCCATTATGTGGTGATGAGATGGAAATAAGCTTAATTGTCAAAGAAGATGTTGTAAAAGATATGGGTTATCAGTGTAAATCATGTGTTTATTGTCAGGCATCAGTCAGTCTACTGTCCAGAAAAATTAAGGAAAAAAAAGTTGATGATATTAAAAAATTTATAAATGTTGGTGAGCAACTTTTTGAGGACGCAAAAGTAAGTATGGAAAAAAATTGGAAAGACTTTAAAGAAATTTTAGATAAAAAAAATCTTTCAAGGAAAGAATGTTTGCTTTTACCTTTAAGAACTATTGCTAAAGCGTTAAAAATTTAAATGATCAAAATTACAAAACCCTTATTGCAAAAAGCATTAATTGCAGGTTTTTTTTCTGCATTTACAATTGGTGTGCTAACAGTCCTTACTTATAAAAGTACACTCGGATATTTTATTGCAGCCTCTTTTGGTTCTTCAATGGTTTTACTATTTGGTTTTCCTGAAAGCCCATTTGCACAACCAAAAAATGTTTTTTTTGGACATTTGGTAACTGCTTTAGTAGGAGTAATTTTTGTAAACTATATTCCGCTCCCTATTTATATCAGTATTGCAATCGCTGTTGGAGCAGGAGTTTTTTTAATGATTTTATTTAATATTGTTCACCCACCTGCTGGTGGAAATCCAATTATAGTTATTATAGGAAGTGCCTCTTATGATTATTTAATTAATCCAATAATTTTTGGTTGTATAATTATATTGTTATTAGCAATTATAATTAACAAATATTTATTAAAAAAAAACTATCCATTAAAATAATTTAATGAATTCTAAATACAAAGTTTTAAAATATTCATCTAATAAGTTTGAGAATATAGATGATTTAATTTCAATTGAAGAACCATTGGAGATTTCATTAAAGTATAATGAGTCTAATAAATGGATAAATCAAAGTTTATCTATAACAATGAGAACTCCAGGTGATGATGAGAATCTTGTTAGAGGATTTTTATATAATGAACAAATTATAAAAAATGTTGATGATATTGATTCAATAGAAAGTTATGGACATAAAGTTGGTCAATACAATATTCAAAATAAAATATTAGCAACTTTAAATAATTCTGAAAATGTGAATATTTCAAAAATAAAAAGAGATTTTTTAACTAATTCATCTTGTGGTGTATGTGGAAAATCTTCACTTGATGCTCTAGAAATAATAAAAAAAAATAAAACAAATCCATTAGAACCCAAAATCAAAAAAGAGGTAATTGTTAAATCGCCAGACACATTGAGAGGAGGCCAATCTGAATTTAGTAAAACAGGTGGAATTCATGCTAGTGGTCTTTTTAATAGTAATGGAGAATTGATTGCTGTCAGAGAAGATGTAGGAAGACATAATGCTCTAGATAAACTTATTGGTTGTGCATTAAAGAGCAACCAAATTGATCCAAAAAACCAATTTATAACATGCTCAGGCAGACTAAATTTTGAATTGGTTCAAAAGGTTTTGATGACAGATATAGGTATAATGATAGGCGTTGGTGCGCCAACTAGTCTTGCTATCGATTTAGCGAATAAATTTGACATTACCCTTGTTGGTTTCGTAAAGAGGGACAGTTTTAATATTTACACAAATAACAAAAAAGTTATTGTGGACTAAATTAATAAAAGGGTATTTGTGTCAAAAAATATAAGTAATTTATCAGGCAGAATAGGCTTAAAAGATAACCTATTTAAGCAAATCTCAGAAAATACCTTAAGCGATAATCCACAAGATATTAAAGAAATTGCCAAAAAACATAACCTAGGTGTTTCAACTCTCCATGGTGCAGAATCCTTTTATGAATTTTTAAGGCCTTCTCATAGAGAAAAAAAAGCGTTCGTTTGTAACGGTAGTGCATGCATGTGTGCAGGTACTCAAGACAAATTAAAAGATAAACTCAAGGAAAAACTAGGTGATGACAAAGTTGGAGAAATGTTCTGCTTAGGTCATTGTTATGAAAACCATGCATTTCACTATGATGGAGAAAATTATGCTGGTAAAGATATAGAAAAAATTGATCAGATT
>CACPPD010000011.1 GCA_902635865.1 uncultured Pelagibacteraceae bacterium
TAAAAACTTGTTTAATGACGGTAATAATTTAAAAAATAAGGTCAATATATATGACCTATTTTATGCTTTATATACATAAATCAAGGTATATTTTGCCAAAATTCAAATAATATTATGCCAGATAAAATGCTTAAATTTGTTAAAATAGGTCAACAAACTCCACCTAAAAGGCAAGTTGATACGAGAAAAAAAGATTTTAACGAAATTTATAACGAGTATATCAGTGAAAAAGCTAAAGAACAGTCAAGTAGATGTTCGCAATGCGGAGTACCTTTTTGTCAAGTTCATTGTCCTCTAAGTAACAACATTCCAGATTGGCTTAAACTGACAGCCGAGGGAAGATTAAAAGAGGCTTATGAATTATCCCAAAGCACAAACAATATGCCTGAAGTGTGTGGCCGAATTTGCCCCCAAGATAGATTATGTGAGGGAAATTGTGTAATTGAACAGTCTGGTCATGGAACAGTAACTATTGGATCAGTAGAAAAATATATTACAGATAATGCTTGGGCTCAGGGCTGGGTAAAACCAATTAAGGTAACGAACGAAAAAAATCAAAGCGTGGGAATTATAGGAGCAGGTCCTGCCGGATTAGCTGCTGCAGAACAATTAAGAAAAAATGGTTATAAAATTACTGTCTACGATAGATATGATAGAGCAGGAGGATTATTAATTTATGGAATTCCAAATTTTAAATTAGAAAAAGAGGTTGTAGAGCGAAGAACAAAACTCTTAAATGATGGAGGAATTGAATTTGTTCAAAATTTTGAAGTTGGTAAGGATGCGAGCCTAGACCAATTGAGAAAAAAACACGATGCAATTTTAATTGCTACAGGAGTTTATAAAGCAAGAGAAGTAAATTTACCTGGAAATGATCTTGATAATATTTTTCCTGCAATGGATTTTTTAACAGCATCTAATAAAAAAGGTCTAGGAGATGATGTTGAGTTGTTTGATAAAGGAATTTTAAACGCAGAAGGTAAAGATGTTGTTGTAATCGGTGGAGGTGACACAGCTATGGATTGTGTAAGAACTTCTATAAGACAGAAGGCAAAATCTGTAAAATGTTTGTATAGAAGAGATAAAGAAAATATGCCAGGATCGGCTAGAGAAGTTGTAAATGCAGAAGAAGAAGGTGTTGAGTTTGTTTGGTTATCAAGTCCTAAAGAATTTAAAGGTACAAATAAAGTAGAAAAAATAATTGTAGATCAAATTAAATTAGGTGATCCAGATGAGACTGGAAGAAGAAAGCCACAAATTCAAGATGGCTCAAGTTACGAAATAAAAGCAGATATGGTTATCAAAGCACTAGGTTTTGATCCTGAGGATTTACCAAATTTATTTGATAGTAGTGAATTACAAGTAACAAAGTGGGGAACTATTAAAACAGATTTTGAAACTATGGAAACAAATTTAAAAGGTGTATTTGCTGCTGGTGACATAGTTAGAGGAGCCTCATTAGTTGTTTGGGCAATAAAAGATGGAAGAGATGCAGCAGCTTCAATCAAAACTTATCTAGAGAGTAAATCTAAAGTAGAAAAAAGAGTGGCTTAATGGAAAATTATAAAAAGAATCTAAATCTTTTAAAAGAAAATAATGTTTATTCAGAAGACATGGAGCATGATGCTTGTGGTGTTGGTATAATTGCATCAACTGAGGGTAAAAAATCTCGTAAAGTTGTAGAGTATGGTATTGAAGCGTTAAAAGCAGTTTGGCATAGAGGCGCTGTGGATGCCGATGGGAAAACTGGTGATGGAGCTGGAATTCATGTTGAAATACCAAAAGATTTCTTCATTGAAAAGATAGAAGTGACAGGACACACACATGACAATTCTGAAATATGTGTGGGTATGATATTTCTACCTCGGAATGATTACGCAGCACAAGAAAGTTGCAAAACTATTGTTGAAAGTGAATTAACAAAAAACGATTTTAGTATTTATGGTTGGAGACAAGTTCCAGTTAATCCAAAAGTTTTAGGAGAAAAGGCATTCCAAACAATGCCTGAAATTATCCAAGTGCTGTTTAAACCTTATAATCCAGAATTAACAAATAAAAATTTAGAAAGAAAAATTTATGAAACTAGAAGAAAAATAGAAAACGAAGCTTTTAAAAAATCTTTAAACAATTTTTATATTTGTTCATTAAGTTCTAAGTCTATCATTTACAAGGGAATGTTTTTAGCTGAAGCTATCTCAGATTTTTACCTTGATTTAAAAGATGAGAGATTTGTTTCAAGGTTTGCTATTTTCCATCAAAGATTTTCAACAAACACAGCACCTAGTTGGAATTTAGCTCAACCCTTTAGAGCTATTGCGCATAATGGAGAAATTAATACTTATAGAGGAAATAAAAATTGGATGAAAGTTCATGAACAAGAGATGAATAGTCCCCTTTTCGACGATATTGAAAACTTAAAACCTGTTATACAACAGGGAGCATCAGACTCTGCTGCATTAGACAATGTTTTTGAATTATTAAATATATCTGGTCAGCCCGCTCCCTTAGCAAAGCTGATGTTAGTTCCAGATGCATGGTCTAAAAAAAATAAAACTCTTCCAAAAGATCACCAACAATTATTTAATTTTTTAAATAGTACTATGGAGCCATGGGATGGACCTGCAGCTATTGCTGGAACTGATAATGAGTGGGTTATAGCTGCAAATGATAGAAATGGATTAAGACCTTTAAGATACGCAATTACAAAAGATAAATTATTATTTGCAGGCTCTGAAACAGGAATGATTGAATTAAATGAAAAAAGAATTTTGTCAAAGGGAAGATTAGGTCCTGGGGAAATAATTGGAGTTAGAATAGAAAAAGGAAAAGTATTTACTAATAAACAAATAAAAGATTATTTAGCTAAAGAATATAAACACTTTAATTCACAAATTATCGACCTAGATGACCAGTTAACTATTTCAGATGAAAAAAATTCTTTTTTGGGAGATGATTTGAGAAGAAGGCAATATACTTTTGGAATAAGTTTAGAAGACCTTGAGCTCATACTGCATCCCATGGCAGAAGATGCTAAAGAAGCAACAGGATCTATGGGCGATGATACACCATTGGCTGTTTTGTCTGACAGGTATAGACCGTTATATCATTTTTTTAGACAGAATTTTAGCCAAGTCACAAACCCACCAATAGACTCTTTAAGAGAAAACAAGGTTATGAGTTTGAAAACAAGATTTGGAAATCTTGGAAATATTTTAAATTTTGATAATTTAACAAAGCAAAATATTTATGTTTTAAATAGTCCAATATTATCAAATTCTCAGTTTGAAAAATTTATAAATTTTTTTGGTAATAATTCATCTATAATTGATTGTACTTTTTCTGATGAAGAAACTTTATTTGACTCAATTAAAAAAATTCAAAAAGAAGCTGAAATTGCAGTAAGACAGGGAGTTACTCAATTGATTTTAAGTGATAAAGAGCTTTCTTACACAAAACTTCCAATACCAATGCTTTTAGCAGTTGGATCAATTAATTCATTCCTAATTGAAAAAAAACTAAGAGGGTATGTATCAATAAATGTTCAATCTGGAGAGGCATTAGATACACACTCTTTTGCAACTTTAATAGGAGTTGGAGCAACTACTGTAAACCCATATTTAGCATTTGATAGCTTATTTCAGCGTTACGAAAAGAAATTATTTGGTAAATTTAGCTTTGATGAATGTGTGGAGAGATACATAAAATCAGTAAACGCGGGTCTATTAAAAATTATGTCTAAGATGGGTATTTCAGTTCTAAGTTCTTATAGAGGTGGATGCAACTTTGAAACCGTAGGTTTAAGCAGAACAATTGTTGCAGATTATTTTCCAGGAGTTGTATCTAAAATTTCTGGAATTGGACTTACGGGTATAGAGAAAAAAATTCGAAAGATTCATAAAGAGGCATTTGAAACTTCTGAAACTATTTTGCCGATTGGTGGTATTTACAGATACCGTAAAAATGGTGAAACACATCAATATCAGGGAAAATTAATTCATTTACTTCAAAGTGCTGTTGGATCTAATTCCTATGACGCTTATAAAAGATATTCAGAGGGTATTTATGGTTTGCCGCCAATAAATCTTAGAGATTTAATTGATTTTAGAGAAAAAAAATTAAGTGGACCAATAGATATTTCTGAGGTTGAGCCAATAGAAAATATTTTAAAAAGATTTGGAAGTGGGAGCATGTCTCATGGAGCTTTGTCAAAAGAGGCACATGAAACTTTAGCAACTGGTATGAATCGGATTAAAGGCGCTTCATGTAGCGGAGAGGGTGGTGAAGATGCAAGTAGATTTAAAGTTTTAGATAATGGTGACAGCGCAAATTCAAGGGTTAAACAAATAGCTTCTGCAAGATTCGGAGTTACAGTTAATTATCTTAATAATTGTAATGAGATAGAAATTAAAATTGCACAAGGCGCCAAGCCTGGTGAGGGAGGTCAGCTACCAGGATTTAAAGTTACAGAAGAGATTGCTAAACTTAGACATTCAACTCCTGGAGTAACTTTAATATCACCACCACCACATCATGATATTTATTCAATCGAAGATCTTGCACAACTAATTTATGATTTGAAACAGATAAATCCTAAAGCAAGAATTGGAGTTAAGCTTGTAGCTTCTTCTGGAGTAGGAACAATTGCAGCTGGTGTAGCTAAAGCAAAAGCAGATATAATATTAATTTCTGGACATAATGGTGGAACAGGAGCAACACCTCAGACTAGTGTTAAGTATGTTGGAATACCATGGGAAATGGGTTTGACGGAAGCAAACCAAGTATTAACTTTAAATAATCTTAGACATAAAGTTACATTAAGAACAGACGGTGGAATTAAAACTGGAAGAGATGTAGTGATAGCTGCAATGATGGGTGCTGAAGAATATGGTGTTGCTACTACAGCATTAGTTGCGATGGGATGTATAATGGTAAGGCAGTGTCATTCAAATACATGTCCTGTAGGTGTTTGTACTCAAGATGAAAAGCTCAGAGAAAAATTTACTGGAACTCCAGAAAAAGTAGTTAATTTGTTTACATTTATAGCTAGTGAAGTGAGAGAAATATTAGCAAATTTAGGTTTTAGATCACTAAATGAAGTCATTGGAAGGACAGACTTGTTAAAACAGGTTAGTAAGGGTTCTCCAAATTTAGACGATTTAGATTTAAATCCTTTATTTGTTCAAGCTGATACTGGAAATAATCCGAGGTATTGCAAGGATCAAAAAATAAATAGTGTACCAGATACTCTTGACCAAGAAATTTGGCCAGAAATTGAACAAGCTTTAGATAATTCTGAAAAAATTGAAAAAGAGTATCAAATAAAAAATACTCACAGGGCAGTAGGTACAAGAATTTCTCATCATTTGTATAAAAAATATGGATATGAAAAACTTGATGAAAACTTTTTAGTTTTAAATTTTAAAGGATCAGCAGGTCAATCATTTGGTGCATTTTCTTCTAAAGGTTTAAAACTTGTGTTAAAGGGAGATGCAAATGATTATGTTGGTAAAGGTTTGTCAGGAGCTACTGTTTCAATAAAATTATCTGAAGAAAGCAATTTAGTTTCAAATGAGAATACAATTTTAGGAAATACTGTTCTTTACGGAGCTACTTCAGGGAAACTTTTTGCAGCTGGCCAAGCTGGTGAAAGATTTTCAGTTAGAAATTCTGGAGCAGTTACAGTAATTGAAGGATGCGATTCTAATGGATGTGAATACATGACTGGTGGAACTGTAGTAATTTTAGGAGATGTTGGTGATAATTTTGCAGCTGGTATGACAGGTGGAATGGCCTTTATATATGATAAATCTCAACAATTTGAAAAGAAAGTAAATCCAGAGACAGTAGTTTGGCAAAATGTAGAGACAGATTATTGGAAAGAATATTTAAAAAATTTAGTCAGTGAACACTTTAAAGAAACAGAGTCTAAATTATCAAAAAAAATAATTGAAAACTTTGAAGATGAAGTAAATAATTTTGTTCAGGTGTGTCCTAAAGAAATGTTGGATAAATTAAAAAATCCAATTACTTTAAAAAAAGATATTAAAAAAGTTAGTTAAATTAATAATTTAAGTTCTTTTAAAATTATATTTAACCATTTTTTATTTGATAAACTGTGATCACCTTTTTTTATAATATTTAATTTTTTCTTAGCATTTGGAAATAATCTCAAAACTTTTCTTGAATATGAGACAGGAACTGCCTCATCTTTTTCACCATGTACCATTGTTACTTTAATATTTGAATTTATTTTCTTATTTAAGACTTTGTTTTTTCTTCCATCTTTTATTAATTGTAGAGTAATTGGATATTCATAATTGCCATGTTTTAATTGATAAATACCCTTGCGTATTGTTTGCTCTTTCATTTTTTTTGTAAATTTTTTCCACATTAAATTTTCTAAAAATTCAGGAGCAGCCCCTATACCTAAAAATCCTTTAATCTGTTTCTTGAAAATTTTGAATTGATTGAGCGAAATCCATGCGCCCATACTTGAACCAATTAGTACAAATTTATTTTTTTTAACGTATTTTCTAATTAAAATTGAGGTCTCGTTACTCCATTTTGAAATATTTCCATTTACAAATTTTCCAGAAGATTTCCCATGACCAGAGTATTCTAGTGCTAAAAAACTTACTTTGTTTTTTTTAGCAAATCTCAAAAATGCATTTGGTTTTTTTCCCTCAAGATCTGACATAAAGCCATGCAAAAAAACTATAAAAGAACTATTTTTAAAAATTTTAGAAATATGTCTAATTTTCTTTGAATTTGATATTTGATGAAATCTGAAATTTGCCATAATCGTTTATAAGTTTTGTCTATTAATATATAATCATATCAAATGTCATCTGATTTAAAAGTTTTACAAGTAATACCAAAATTAGGTTATGGAGGAGCTGAAACAGGATGTTTTGATATAGCGCATTATTTACCAGAAAATAATTGTAAATCTTTTATTGTAACAAGTGGTGGTGAATTACTTAAATTTGTAGATAGAAAAAAAGTTAAGATATTTAGACTTCCGGTACAGAGTAAAAATCCTTTACTAATTTTGATTAATGCTTTTATCTTAATTGGAATTATTTTAGTTTATAATATTTCTCTGGTTCACGCGAGAAGTAGAGCGCCTGCTTGGTCATGTTTGTTAGCAACAAAAATCACAGGACGAAAATTTGTAACTACATTTCATGGAACATACAATTTTAAGAGTAATATAAAAAAAATTTATAATTCAGTAATGACTAGAGCAGATTTAATAATTGCAGGATCTAATTTTATTTTTTCTCATATTAAAAAAAATTATTCAAAATATTTAAATGAGAAAAAAAAATTAATGGTTATTTTTAGAGGAATAAACGTCGACTACTTTGACCCGACAACCAAAATTGAAATTGATGAAAAAAAATTATTAAAAAAATGGGACATTGAAAAAAATAAAAAAATTATACTTTTACCTGGTAGATTAACTTCCTGGAAAGGACAGGAAGTTTTTATAGAGGCAATTAATTTAGTGAATATAGAACTGGGTTATGAAGCTTTTTATGGTGTCATTCTAGGCAGTGATCAAGGTAGAGACTTATATAAGAAAAAATTAATAAGACTTGCAGAGCAATATCGACTGTCTAAACAAATAAGGTTTATAGATCATTGTAAGGATATGGCATTAGCTTATAAAGTCTCTGATATTATTGTTTCAGCCTCAACCGAACCAGAGGCTTTTGGTAGAGTTGCTGTTGAAGCGCAATCAATGGAAAAACCAATTATAGCAAGTAACATTGGAGGTTCTAATGAAACAATAATTGATGAAAAAACTGGTTTTTTATATGAAGCAGGAAATGCCAAATCATTAAGTAATAAAATATTAAGAACGCTTAACATGGATGAAACTCTAATAAAATCAATTGGTAATGAAGGAAGAAAAAACATAGTTCAAAAATTTAATGTTGAAAAAATGTGCTTTTCTACTTATTCAGAGTATAAGAAACTATTAAATTAAATGCCGACAATAACATTACCTGACGGAAATAATATTGATTTTCCTAATAAAGTTACTGGATTGGAAGTAGCTGAAAAAATTAGTAAATCTTTAGCCAAACAAGCGATGGTAATAAGTGTAGATGGTGAACTTAAAGATCTTGATCATATAATTGAAAATGATTGTTCTGTTAAAATTTTTACCTCTAAAAATTCTGAGGGGCTGGAAACTATAAGGCATGACACAGCTCATATTTTAGCTATGGCTGTTCAAGAGCTATTCCCTGGCACACAAGTTACAATTGGACCTGTAATAGAAAATGGATTTTATTACGACTTTGCTAGAAAAGAACCATTTACAGAGGACGATCTAGTTAAAATTGAAAATAAAATGAAAGAGATTGTTGATAGGGATGAAATAACGAAAAGAGAGGTTTGGGATAGAAACAAAGCAATTAGCCATTTTAAAAAAAAAGGAGAAATTTATAAAGCTGAGCTGATCGAAGCGATACCTGAAAATGAAGATGTATCAATTTACTTTCATGGAGAATGGCATGATTTATGTAGAGGTCCACATCTCTCCTCCACAGGTAAAATTGGAAAATATTTTAAACTTACAAAAGTATCAGGAGCATATTGGAGAGGAGACTCTAATAATGAAATGTTGCAACGAATATATGGAACGAGCTGGGCAACTCAAAAAGATTTAGATGAGTATTTAAAAAGAATTGAAGAAGCTGAAAAGAGAGATCATAGAAAACTTGGTAAAGAAATGGACCTGTTTCATTTTAGAGAAGAAAGTCCTGGATCAGTATTTTGGCACGAGAAGGGATGGGCTCTATTTCAGAAATTAATTAATTATATGAGAAGTAGACAAGACGCTGCTGGTTATAGAGAAGTAAACACACCAGAAGTATTAGATAGACAACTATGGGAAAAATCTGGGCATTGGGAAAAATATGGGGAAAACATGTATACTTCAGAAACTCCTGATGAAAAAGTATTTGCAATTAAACCTATGAATTGTCCTGGGCATATTCAGGTATTTAATCAAGGTTTAAAAAGTTATAGAGATCTCCCTTTACGTATTTCAGAATTTGGAAAAGTACATCGGTACGAACCATCTGGAGCCTTACATGGATTATTAAGAGTAAGAGCTTTTACTCAAGATGATGCACATATATTTTGTTCTGAAGATCAAATTACTTGTGAATGTTTAGAGGTAACTAATTTAATTCTAGATATTTATAAAGATTTAGGTTTTAAAAATGTAATTCTTAAATATGCAGATAGACCCGAGGTAAGAGTTGGGGATGATGAAATTTGGAATAAAGCAGAGGCATCTTTGCTTGAAGCAGTTAAAGCTTCTAAGTTAGAATATAGTATTAATAAGGGTGAGGGAGCATTTTATGGTCCGAAAATTGAATTTGTTTTAAGAGATGCAATCGGTAGAGATTGGCAATGTGGTACTTTACAGGTTGATTTAAACTTACCTGGAAGGTTAGATGCATCCTATGTTGATAAAGATGGAAAAAAAAAGGTACCTGTTATGTTACATAGAGCTTTATTTGGTTCTTTAGAAAGATTTGTTGGAATTCTAATTGAAAACTATGCAGGAAAATTTCCTTTTTGGCTGTCTCCTTTGCAGACAGTAGTAATACCTATCTCAGAAGAATTTAATGATTACGCAGTTGAAGTATCTAAAAAAATTAAAAATGCAGGCATTAGTTCTGCAGTAGACTTAAAAAATAATAATTTAAATTATAAAATAAGAGATCATTCTTTAGAAAAAATACCGCTTTTGTTAATTTGTGGTAAAAAAGAAGTTGACTCCAATTCAGTAACGATTAGAAGATTAGATTCTAATAAACAAGAAAATATGGGTATAGATAAATTCTTAAAAACATTCTCTGCTTTAAATAAAGTATCATCAAACTAAGTGGCAGATTTCAAACAAAATTATTTTCAAAGAAGAACTAAGGACAGAGGTCCAAAATCTAATAATAGAATTTCCTCTCCAGACGTACAGGTTATAGGAAGTGATGGAGAAAATCTTGGAGTGATGAATACCAATGAAGCTATTTCTATGGCAAAAAATCAAGGTTTAGATTTAATTGAAATAGCACCGAATGCAAATCCTCCCGTATGTAAAATAATGGATATGGGAAAATATAAGTATGATGCTCAGAAAAAAGCAAATCTTGCAAAAAAAAAACAAAAAATTGTTTCTTTAAAAGAAATTAAAATGAGACCTGTTACAGAAACTCATGATTATGAGTTTAAAGTCAAAAACGCCAAAAAATTTATAGCTAAAGGAGATAAGGTTAAATTCACTATAAGATTTAAAGGTAGAGAACTTCAGCACTCCCATCTAGGAAATGAACTAATGGGCAAAATTAAAGATGATATGAAGGATATCGGTAAGGTAGAATTACATCCCAAGTTTGATGGGAAGCAAATGATCATGGTAATTCAGCCTTTATAAGGCTTAATAGAGGTTGTAAAATTATATCTTTCTTTGTATAAGTCCGCTGAATTATGCCAAAACTTAAAACAAAAAGCTCAGCAAAAAAAAGATTTAAAATATCCGCTAAGGGTAAAGTTATTTCTGCTCAAGCAGGTAAAAGACATGGCATGATCAAAAGAACGAATTCACAAATAAGAAAACTGAGAGGCACTACAACTTTGTCTAAACAAGATGGAAAAATTGTAAAGTCATATATGCCTTACAGTTTAAGAGGTTAATAATGGCAAGAGTTAAAAGAGGCGTAACTAGTAAAGCTAAACACAAAAAAGTTTTAAAAGCTGTAAAAGGTCAGTGGGGTAGAAGAAAAAATACTATTAGAGTTGCCAAGCAAGCTATGGAAAAATCCATGCAATACGCCTACAGGGACAGAAGAAATAAAAAAAGAGATTTTAAATCATTGTGGATACAGAGAATCAATGCTGGAGTTAGAGCTGAAGGCCTAACTTACTCAAAATTTATCAATGGATTAAATAAATGTGGTATTGCAATAGATAGAAAAATTCTTGCTGAAATTGCTTACGATAGCCCAGAAGCATTCAAAACAATTGTACAAAAAGCTCAATCAGCTTTAAATTAATCTTCGCTATTGTTTTTATTTCTTAAGGAAATAATCTACTAATATGTCAGAGATAAAAAATATTAGAGATCAGTTTATATCAAAACTTGAAAATGATTTAAGCATCGATCAAATAAATGAAATCAAAACCGAGCTCTTTGGTAAAAACGGTTTAATTTCATCAAAATTTAAAAAAATAGGATCAATTCCAGAGACTGATAGAAAAAAATTTGCATCAGATTTAAATCAAGTTAAAGATGAACTTCAGAATTTAATAACTTTTAAAATTAGTGAAATAGAAGAAAAAAAAATAAACGAAAAATTAGAAAAGGAAAAAGTTGATATAACTTTACCTGAAAGACCATTTGTTAGAGGAAAAATTCATCCAGTATCACAAACTATTGATGAAATTTCATCTATTTTCTCTGAAATAGGATTTAGTGTTGAGGAAGGCCCTGATGTTGAAAATGAATATAACAACTTTACTGCTTTAAACACTCCTGACAATCATCCAGCAAGAGATATGCATGATACATTTTACTTAGATGAAAACAAAGAGTTTTTGTTACGAACTCATACTTCACCAGTTCAAATTAGAACTATGCTAAAAGATAAGCCCCCATTCAAGATTATTGCTCCCGGAAGAACTTATAGATCTGATAGTGATCAAACACATTCACCAATGTTTCATCAAGTGGAAGGTTTGCATATTGACACAAATATTAATATGGGTCATTTGAAAGGATGCTTGGATTATTTCATTAAAGAATTTTTCGAAGTCAAAAAAATTAAAATGAGATTTAGACCTAGTCATTTCCCATTCACAGAACCATCTGCTGAAGTAGATATTGGTTATGAAATAAAAGATGGCAAAATAATTATCGGAGAAGGAGATAAGTGGCTTGAAATTTTAGGCTGTGGCATGGTACATCCTAATGTCTTAAGAAATGTAAAAGTAGATCCCTCTAAATATCAAGGATATGCCTTTGGTATAGGTATAGACCGATTAGCAATGCTTAAATACGGCATTAACGATTTAAGAGCGTTTTTTGATTGTGACTATAGATGGTTAAACCATTTTGGCTTTGATCCACATGATGTTCCTACAAATTACAGAGGTTTAAGCAGATGAAGATTACATATGATTGGTTAAAAGATCATTTAAAAATAAGTGCTAAAGAAGATAAACTTCTTGAGAAACTAACTAACATAGGTCTTGAGGTTGAGCGTATAGAAAACTTATCTGAAGGATTAGATTTATTTAAGGTTGCAAAAATTGTAAAAACAGAAAAACATCCTAATGCAGACAGACTTAAAGTTTGTGATGTTGATGTTGGTAATAAAGAAATTAAAAAAGTTGTTTGTGGTGCTGCAAATGCAAGAGAGGGCCTTCTAACTGTCTATGCGCCACCAGGCGCAATAATCCCAAAAAACCAAACTAAGCTTGTTGTTGCTAAAATAAGAGATGTTACATCTTATGGGATGCTTTGTTCAGAATCTGAATTGAATTTATCAGATGAAAGTGATGGTATTACTGAGCTGTCGTCATCCAAATATGCCAAAAATATTGGAAAAAGTTATTTTTCTAAACCAAGTTCTAATCTTATCGATCTATCAATTACGCCAAATAGACCAGACTGTCTTGGTGTTCGGGGCATAGCGAGAGATTTATCAGCCGCAGGTTTTGGAAATTTAAAACCAGAAAAAGAAAAAAAAATTAAATCTAATAAGAAACAGACCTTAAAAATAAAAATAACAAAAGAAAAAAATCAGGGCTGTTTATCTTTTGGTAGCTGCTTGATAACTAACGTCAAAAATACAGAAAGTCCTCAATGGTTGAAAAATAAATTAATCTCTATAGGCCAAAAACCAATATCTGCAATTGTGGATATTACAAATTATGTCATGATTGATATTAATCGTCCTTTGCACGCATACGATGCTGACAAAATTGATAGGGGGATAATTGTTAGAAATTCAATATCAGGAGAAGAATTTACTGCTCTAGATAATAAAAAATATAAATTAGATGATGAAATGTGTGTAATAAGTGATGATAAAGGTGTCTTAGGTTTGGGAGGAATAATTGGGGGCACTAGATCTGGTACAGAGCTAGATACAAAAAATGTTTTATTAGAATCGGCTTATTTTGATCCTAGATCAATTAGAAAAACTGCTAAAAAATTGAATATTGATACAGATGCTAAATTTAGATTTGAAAGGGGTATTGATCAGTTGTCTATTGAAGACGGGTTAAATAAAGCAGCTTTTTTAATTAAAGAAATTTGTGGTGGTGAAATTAGTAAAATAGATATTCAAAAAATTGAGTCTTATAAAAAAAAAGTAATAAAATTTGAACCAAAAATATTTGAAAAAATTACTGGTTTTAAAATTTCAACCAAAGAAATGATAATCATTTTAGAAAAACTTGGTTTTAAATTAAAAAAAGAGAAAAAATTTTTTAAATTATTAGTTCCATCCTGGAGACCAGATATTGTTCAAGAAACTGATATAGTTGAGGAACTTGTAAGAATTAGTGGTTACGAAAAAATAAAAATAGAAAAACCTATTAAAGAAAGATCAAAAAATACTTTAAATCCAACTCAAAAGTTATTTCATTTTCTTCAAAGAGCAGTAGCTTCCAAAGGGTATTTGGAGGCAATTACTTGGTCTTTTACCGACACAAAATATAATGATCATTTTAAAGAAGACAGTAAAGAAATAAAAATTATAAATCCAATTAGCTCTGAATTGGGAGTGTTAAGAAATTCTATTTTTTCAAATTTAGTAATGCACATGAGTAAAAATTTAGACAGAGGAAGTAAAGATTTATCAATATTTGAAATAGGACCTATATTTTTTGGTTCACTACCTGGAGAACAGACTACAATTGTTTGTGGTTTATCAGCTGGAAAAAAATCTAGACTTTCATGGATTGAAAAAGAGAGAAATATAGATGTTTTTGATATTAAAAGAGATGTTATACAAACTTTAGTGGAAGCTGGTTATGACCCAGAAAAATTTTATATTGATGATGAAAGCCCCAATTATTATCATCCAGGAAAATCAGGCAGAATATTTTTAAATAATGGAAAAGATAAGGTAGCTGCCTATTTTGGCGAAATTCATCCAAACATTATCAAAACGCTAGATATTAAAACAGAGTACCTGGTTGGATTTGAAATATTACTAGATAATTTAAAACTTCCAAAAAAACCTTTAAAAGATCAAAAAAAGAAATATTCAGTATCTGACTTTCAAAAATCCGAAAGAGATTTTGCATTTATTGTTGATAAAAAAATAACCGTGCAAGATTTAGTAAGTGTCATATCAAATATTGACAAAAATTTAATTTCAAAAATTAAAGTATTTGACGTTTACGAAGGAGACAATATTCCTGAAAATCAAAAATCAGTTGCTATAAGCGTTACTATTCAATCATTAGAAAAAACATTAACAGATAATGATTTAGAAAAAACTAATAATTTGATTATAGAAACAGTTGAAAATAAAACTGGTGCTAAAATTCGTTCCTAAAAAAATAATGAGTACAATTGATAACATAAGAAATTTTGCAATTATTGCACATATTGATCATGGAAAATCTACTATAGCAGATC
This sequence comes from uncultured Pelagibacteraceae bacterium, assembly GCA_902635865.1. Taxonomy (GTDB): domain Bacteria; phylum Pseudomonadota; class Alphaproteobacteria; order Pelagibacterales; family Pelagibacteraceae; genus Pelagibacter. Next base: position 14,678 of record CACPPD010000011.1, read on the forward strand.
GGATTATTCATAGCTGTGGAGGATTAACTGAACGAGAGATGAAAGCTCAAGTTTTAGACTCTATGGATATTGAACGCGAAAGAGGAATCACAATTAAAGCTCAAACTGTAAAGTTAAATTATAAAGCTAAAAATGGAAAAAATTACATTTTAAATATTATTGATACCCCAGGTCATGTAGATTTCAGTTATGAAGTAAGTAGATCTTTGTACGCATGTGAAGGTTCAATTTTGATCGTAGATAGTACTCAAGGTGTAGAAGCTCAAACTTTAGCAAACGTTTATCAGGCTTTAGATACCAACCATGAGATAGTTCCAGTATTAAATAAGGTTGACCTACCTGCATCAGATTTAGATAGAACAAAAAAACAAATTGAAGAAGTTATAGGAATTGATACTGAACATGCAATTCCATGTTCAGGTAAAACTGGGGAAGGAATAGAACATATTTTAGAGCAAATTATTACAACGTTACCAGCTCCAAAAGGAGAAAGTTCTGCAGATCTAAAATGTTTATTGGTTGATAGTTGGTATGATACATATCTAGGTGTAGTAATTTTAGTGAGAGTGATAGATGGCAAACTTTCAAAACATATGAAAATAAGAATGATGTCTACTAATCAAGAGTATATTGTTGAAAAAGTTGGGGTCTTTACACCAAAGCCAGTAGACATAAATGAACTAAAAACAGGTGAAATTGGATTTATAACAACAGGGATTAAAGTTTTGTCTGAAACAAAAGTTGGAGATACGATTTGTGATGCTTCGAAACCATTAGATGAAGCTTTGCCGGGATTTAAACCAAGCAAACCTGTAGTTTTCTGCGGATTATTTCCAGTAGATAGTTCTGAATTTCAAAAACTTAAAGATGGTTTAGCTAAATTACAATTAAATGATGCAAGTTTCTCTTTTGAACCCGAGTCATCATCTGCTTTAGGATTAGGTTTTAGATGTGGATTTTTAGGTTTACTTCATTTGGAAATTGTAACCGAAAGATTAGAGAGAGAATTTGATGTAAATTTATTAACAACTACACCAGGTGTTGTTTACAAAGTTCATCTAAATAACGGTAATATAATTGATCTTCAAAACCCGTCAAGTTTACCTGATCCAACTGTAATAAAATATATCGAAGAGCCATGGATAAAAGCAACGATCATTACTCCTGATCAATATTTAGGCTCGATTATAAAAATGTGTCAGGATAAAAGAGGAATTCAAACTAATTTAAGTTATTCAGGTAATAGAGCTGTAGTGAATTATGAATTACCGTTGAATGAGGTTGTTTTTGATTTTAATGATAGATTAAAATCTATGACTAGTGGATATGCTAGTTTTGACTATGAAATCATTGAGCACAGGGAAGGAGATTTAGTAAAACTTGGTATTCTAGTTAATGGAGAACCAGTTGATGCTTTAGCAATGATGATACATAAAGATTTTGCACAAAAAACTGGTAGAGAAGTTTGTGAAAAATTAAAAGATTTAATACCTCGACATAACTTTATGATTCCAGTTCAAGCTGCAATAGGGGGTAAAATTATTGCCCGAGAAACAATAAAAGGTTTTAAAAAAGATGTATTAACTAAAATTCACGGTGGTGGTGCAACTGATCGAAAAAGAAAACTTTTAGAGAAGCAGAAAAAAGGAAAAGCCCGATCAAAACAGTTTGGGAGAGTTGAGATTCCACAAGAAGCATTCATTGGTGTACTTAAAATAAATAAAGATGCTTAAATGAGCATGTATTCCAAGATAACTATTATTATACCAACTTTTTACCCAGGAAAAATTATAAATAGATGTCTAGCATCACTACCAAAAGAATCGGAAATTTTAATAATTGATAATGGAGATGACGTTGAGCTTGAGGAAATTATTAAAATTTCAAATTTAAATATTAAACATTTTAAGTTGGGTGATGTAGGATTATCAAAATCTTTTAATTACGGTGTTTCTAAATCCTCAAATGAAACAATATTAATAACGCAACCTGATGTATTTTTTGAGAAAGAAACGATTAAAAATTTAATTAACACTTTAAATCTGTATCCAAATGTAGGTATTGTTGCACCGTTAATATATGAAAATGGTATTTATAGTAAATATGATTTTTTAGATTTAAGTCTGAATAAATTTGGAAAATTAATTGACAAAAAAAGACCAAAAAATAAATATATAGTTCCATCAGGTAATTTCTGCGTAGAAGCAGTGAATGCAACAGCTATGATGTTTAAAAAATCTTTCATCCAGAATATCAACGGTTGGGATGAAAATATATACACATATCATGAAGATATTGATTTATGTGTAAAAACAAGAAGAAAAAAACATTATATTATTAAGTCATCAAAAGCATTAGTTCACCATATTGGTTTTGGATCTCATAAAGATGAAAATAAAGAAAAAGCAGAAAAAGCAAGAAATTGGCATTATTGTTGGTCATCTTTATATTTTAAGAACAAATATAGTTCAAGAACTCAATTCATATTATTTTATTTTGGAAAATTAATGAAATATTTTCTCAAAACTATATTAAATTTTTTATTATTCAGAAAAAAAAAATTAGTTTTAAATTTTATGAGATTAAGAGCTTGTTTAAATTATTTAATTATTAGAAAAGCTTCATACCGTATAAAAATATAAAATTAAAATGGATAAAGTATTATTTAATCTTTATTTAAAGGGTTTGTTTAGAATTTGCATATTTCTTTTAAAAATTGCGTCAATATTTGATGAAAGGTTCGAAAAAAAAATATCATTTTATAGATATTTTAAAAAGAAAAAAAAATATAAAAAAATATTTTTGAGACTATTACATCAACCAAAAATGTTTATTTTTAATTTACCCTATGATTCAAAAAAATTGACAAAAAAAATTTATAACTATGAAATGTTATATCTTGATAATCAAAAAACTAATGATGGTCATAAAAAAGTATATCAATCAAAAGATGACTTAAATAATAGAAAAGAATTTAGTAAAATAACAAATTATATTGAGGATTTTATTAATAAAAATATTTCAATCTATTTTGAAAATAATAAGTTAAAATTAATTAAAATGTGGATAGTAATAACTAAAAACCTAGGGATTATGAAAAAACATTCTCATTTTAACTCAGATTTTTCCGGTATTTTATATGTTAAAGTTGATAATCATAAAAACTATAAAGGAGGACTTAAAATACATAATGTCATGCAAAATATTGAAATTTATACTTTTTCTAAACATAAAAATATATTTAAAAAAAAGATAAATCGAAAAAAAAGTTTTATTTTTAAGCCAAAGAAAAATGATTTAGTAATTTTTAACTCATATATAGAACATAGTGTTGTGAATAAAAATTCAAAAATAGTTGATAGAATTTCACTACCATTTGATATGGTATTTTAAATTTACTTAATTAGTATTAATTTTAAATCAAATATTAAAATATTTTACTATTTGATAAGATGAATTAATTGCATTTTTAGAGTAAAAAACATTCTTTGGATCAATATTATTTTTCTTATTTTTTTTCACCTTTTGAAAGAAAATCTCAAAATCTCTTAAATTCCTAATATTATGGTATCTTAATTCACTAAAAAGTTTAATTTCATTAATTAAACCTCTTTTAAAAGTTTTTTGAGAATTAGTAGTCAATCCTAGGGGTTTTTTCAATAGGATATAATCAATAATTACAGATGATATATCTGAAATCAGACCATCGGAAACTGAAATCAAGTCATGCAAATCATAATTTAAATTAATTAGATCAATATTTTCATAAAAAATAATATTTGAGAATTTATTTTTAAATTTTTTAATTATATCTAAAGGATGCGTTTTTATTATTAACTTAATCTTATTTTTTTTTGCAATATAGTTTAAATTTTTGATGAAATCGCTTGGCCATTCCTTTAAAAAATTTTCATTAATTGAATCATCTATTTGTGAAAAATTTTTTGCTTTTCTAAAAGTTGGAAGCCATAAGATTAATTTTAAATTACTTTTATTAAAAGATTTTTTATTTTTGCTTATTAAAATATCATTTCTTGGCAAACCAAACTTGAGCACATACTTTTTGTTTATATTAAATGCTTTACATAATATTTTTTTATACAAATTAGATGTTGCAATGACATAATCACCGTAAAAATAAATATTTGCTTTATGTCTATAAAAACCAATTTTCTTTATTGGCATTCCATGCCAAAGATTTACTTGTATTGGTCCTAAATTTTTTTGTAAAAAAAAATAAGGTAAATGTGTAAAAAAAACTATACGAGACGAAAGAAAATGGTAGATACCCATTAAGGTTTTTTTTTTAATAAATATTAATTTATTATTTTTATTAATTTTATTTAAATATTTTATTTTTTTTTTTGATAATTCCTTTTCTAATAACCAAACTAAAATTAAATTATTTTTATTTTGATTTATATAATTAAATAAATGCCAAGAATTATCTGATAAATCAGGAAAACTTACAAAGGTTAATTTTTTTTTATTTGTTCTTAAAAAATTAAATTTTAAAAAAAAAAATAATATCTTTTTTAAATAAATATATAAAAATTTTTTAATCATTTAATAAAATAATACTTAATATCTCTCAAATTTAATTTTAAATTAATGCTATATTTTTTTTTTTCTCAATTTATCTAATATATTATTTAATTTTGTAGAGGAGGTATTTTTTGTATAAGGAAAATAAATTATTTTAACTTTATATTTTTTTAAACTCTTTTCGAACTCATTCCATTTTTCTGTATTATACCAATCGTCGCCTACAAACATTAAATCAAATTTATATTTTTTATATGCTAAAATTTTATTCATATTATTTTGAGGTACAGCGAGATCTACGTATTTACAAGAAGATACAATTTGTAATCTTTCTTTAAAAGGAATTACTGACTTTTTAAATTTATATTTAACTAATTTATCTGATGTCACACCCACAATTAACTTATCACACATTGATTTACTTTTTCTTAAAATTTCAACGTGACCTATATGGAATAAATCAAAAACACCAGTTGTGTAACCAATTACTTTTTTTTTCATTTTAAATACTCATTTTTGAATGTTTTTAATACAATATTTTGGAAAACTGAATAGTTGTGAAATTTCCCACGGTTATTCTCAGTTGCTGCTGAAAAACCAATTTTTTTTGTATTTAAAATAAAATCAAGTTTAATTTTTTTAATGTAATTTCTTAATGGTATTTTTGAAAAATTTTTATTTATCTTAATATTAGGCTTTTTACGATATAGATTTTCAATTATATTTTTAGACACAAATGGAACCCTAGCTTCTTTGGATGCTGCCATGGATGCAAAATCCATACGTCTAAGTAGAGTTGGAAGATGAAAATCATAAAAAAAATCCTCAACAAAATTAATTACTTTTTTTTTATAACTTAGCTTCATGATATAATTCACAAATCGCTTTGTTGGTTTTACATCATTAGTATAACCATAAAGGTCAATAAATTTTTTTAAATTAAATTTTTTTTGACTCAATGCCCATCTAAAAATTTTGTCATAACCAAAAAATATTTCATCAGCACCTTCGCCCGTTAATACAATTTTATTTTTTTTATTCATTTTCTTACAAACTAAGTATATTAATCCTTCATTTGGAACAGATAAGGGTTCATTTCTTAATTTTGTTAAAAACTTCCAAGTTGATTTCAATTTTTGATTTTTTACTCTAATAAGAGTAATTTTTTTTTTTAGTTTTTTTGAAATTCTAGTTGCTGAAGAAAATTCATTATTTTTATTTAGTCCAACTGAATAGCACCTTTTTACTTTTGAAGAATTTTTTAATATTATAGAGCTATCAATTCCTCCACTTAATAAAGATGTACAGCTAACATCTCCCATCTGGTGACTGTATACTGAATGGTCAATTAAATTTTTTATCTTTTTAAAATTTATTTTATTATTATTTTTTCTAAGTTTGTAATATGTGATATTTTTATTTAAATTACTATATCTGTATGATGATTTTGGAAATTCTTTTAATTTTTTAAAAAATGTATAATTAGGTGCTGGTGATCTAAATAATTTCCATTCTTTTATTGATTCATTATCTATTTTAAGCTTAAGAAGCTTTGCAATACTACCAGCTTCTGAGCCGATGATAGTCTTAATTTTATCTTGATATATAAATAGTGGCTTTATACCAAATCTATCTCTAGCACAAAACCAATTTGAATTTTTTTTGTCATAAATAACAAAAGAAAACATACCATCTAAGTCGTTTAAAATATCCTTTCCTTTCAAAATATATCCTTTTAAAATCACTTCAGTGTCTGATGTTGTTTTTAATCTAAGATTATATTTTTTAATAATTTCTTTATAATTGTAAATTTCACCGTTAAAAATTAACAAGTATCTACCATCATCAGTCTTCATAGGTTGGTTTGATCTTGGTTTTGTATCTAAAATTGATAACCGATTGTGTCCTAAAAAAACATTATCATTATTAAAAGATTTAAATGAAGTGTTATCTGGACCTCTCCATTTCTGAGATTTTAAAATTTTTAAAAAATTAGTTTTAGATATAGATTTTCTTTTTTGGCAAACAAACAGAATTCCACACATTTATAATGTATTATTAGGTCATTATTAACTTACTAGCAATTGCAAATGATAAAAATATATTTAAATGTCATAAAAAATTAATTTTTTAATTTTTTTACTAAGGAGAGGTGGCCGAGTGGTTGAAGGCGCACGCTTGGAAAGCGTGTAAAGGAGTAATTCTTTCATGGGTTCGAATCCCATTCTCTCCGCCAATAAATTAGTGTTATTTTCTAACGTTTATTTGAGCATTTTTAGGTATTTTTATTAATATAAATCAGCAATTTTTTTAAATAATGTTATAATTATTTTTTTCCAAAATTTAAAAAAATGACAAATAAAAATACATATCAGGCAGACTCCATCAAAGTTTTAAAGGGTCTTGAAGCGGTTAGAAAAAGACCAGGTATGTACATTGGAGATACAGATGATGGAACTGGTTTGCACCATATGGTCTATGAGGTTGTTGATAATTCTATTGATGAGGCATTAGCAGGATATTGTAAAAATATTAATGTAAAAATTAACTCTGATGGAACAATTACAGTAAATGATGATGGAAGAGGTATTCCTGTTGATATTCATAAAGGAGAAAAAAAATCAGCAGCAGAAGTAATTATGACTCAACTTCATGCTGGTGGTAAGTTTGATCATGATTCCTATAAAGTTTCAGGTGGATTACATGGTGTTGGTGTTTCAGTTGTCAATGCACTTTCAGAAAAATTACAGTTAGAGATATTTAGAGATGGAAAAAAACACTACATAGAATTTCAAAATGGTGAAGCCAAAGCTCCGTTAAAGGTAGTAGGAAAAGCAAAGCAAACTGGTACACAAATCACTTTTTTACCTTCAAAAGAAATTTTTTCTTCAACAAAATTTAGTGCAAATATTCTTATTAAAAGAATGCGAGAATTAGCTTTTTTAAATAAAGGAATTAAAATAATATTTATTGATGCAAGTCAAAAGAAAGAGAAAACATCTGAGTTTAAATTTGATGGTGGTGTTCTAGAATTTGTAGATTTTCTAGATGAGAAAAGAGAAAAGTTACAAAATAAAAATGGAAATGATTTATTTAGAAAACCAATATATATTGAGGGAAAAAAAAATAATATTGAATTAGAGTGTTCATTAAAATGGAACGCAGGATATACGGAAGATATATTTCCATATACGAATAATATTTTTCAAAAAGATGGAGGAACCCACTTACTTGGGTTTAGAAGCGCACTAACTAGAGTAGTAAATAAATATGCTAATGAAAATAATTTACTAAAAAAAAATAAATTAGCAATTTCAGGTGATGATATAAAGGAAGGTCTTACTTGTGTACTTTCAACTAAAATTCCTGATCCAAAATTTTCATCTCAGACAAAAGATAAGCTAGTTTCATCAGAAGTAAGAATGATTGTAGAAACATTAGTAAATGAAAAACTATCAATTTGGTTTGATCAAAATCCGTCTATTGCAAAAATTATTTTAGCTAAAGTTATTCAAGCTGCGATGGCTAGAGATGTTGCTAGAAAAGCAAGAGAAAATGTAAGAAGAAAAGGAGCTCTTGAATTAAGTGGTCTTCCTGGAAAACTAGCTGACTGTCAAATTGGCAAACAAGAAGGAACTGAATTGTTTATTGTAGAGGGTGACTCAGCAGGTGGATCTGCAAAACAAGGAAGAAATAGAGCAAATCAAGCAGTTTTACCGCTTAGAGGTAAAATACTTAATACTTATGTAGAAGATTTTAATATTAAAAAAAATGGAAACGGCAATGGCAATGGTTCTGATCAAAGAACAAAGGCTTTATCCAAAATGATTTCTTCAAATGAGATAGTTACCTTGATTAATGCCCTTGGTTTAGATCCAAAAGCACAAGAGATTGATTTAAAAGATTTAAGATATGGAAAAATTATTATTATGACGGATGCTGATGTAGACGGATCCCACATAAGAGCTCTTCTGCTAACTTTCTTTAACAATGCGCCATTTAATAAATTAATTGAAAATGGTCATGTTTATTTAGCACAACCACCGTTATTTAAAATTAACAAAGGCTTAAAAGGAATTTATATAAAAGATGAGAAGGAGTTAGAGGATTATATCGTAAATCAAAATAAAGAGTTAAAAAAAATTAAAAAAGGATCTAAAGATTATTCGAAAAAAATTGATGAAGAAAAATCCAAAATGAACATCCAAAGGTTTAAAGGTCTTGGAGAAATGAACCCAGAAGAATTATGGAACACCACATTAGACCCAGAAACAAGAAATTTACTTCAAGTACAATACTCAAAAGATTTGAAAAAAGATCAAAATTTAATCCATACTTTGATGGGTAACGATGTGGCATTAAGAAAAGATTTTATAGTTTCTAATGCTATAAATGTTAAAAATCTTGATATTTAAAAATGAAGTTTTTTGAAACTTCAAAATATCATTCTTTTAAAAAATCAACATATATAACTCTTAGATGGATCGGAATTATTGGACAATTCATTGCAGTAAATTTTGTATATTTATTTTTAAATCCTAGTTTTGATTTTATTACCTCAAATTTAGTTATATTTTTAGGTATATTAAGTAATTTATATTTAATTTTTATTTATAAAAAAACACAATTATCAGATAGATCTGCTTTTATCTTCCTGCTAATAGATATTTTGCAATTAGGTGTTCTTCTTTATTTATCAGGAGGAATAACTAATCCATTTGTAATTTTTATATTAATACCAAGTGTTTTTTCTTCATCAAATTTGAGCTTAAGAACTAATACTTTGTTAGTAATATTAACAATATTTATAATTTTATTTTTAACTTTTAATTATCAAGATTTGCCAATTAATTTAAATAGTGATTTTCATAACAATCATTATTTTTACTATTCTATACCAACATCCTTAATTGTTGCCTTGGTCTTTTTAAATTATTTTGCAATGACATTTGGCACACAATCTAGATTAAGAAAAGAAGCATTAGGAAAAATGGAAGAGGTAATGGCTAAAGAACATGAACTATTATCTTTAGGTGGTCAAGCTGCTGCTGCTGCACATTCTTTAGGTACACCACTTTCTACGATAACAATAATTACGCATGATTTAATGAAACAATTTAAGGGGCAAAAAGATCTAGAAAAAGATATAGAATTATTGAATAGTCAAGTCGAGCGATGTAATGAAATTTTAAAGCGATTAACATTAAATCCTGTAGAGGAAGA
>CACPPD010000012.1 GCA_902635865.1 uncultured Pelagibacteraceae bacterium
TACCGTCATTAATAACTGCCATATATCGCCAACTTCTCTGACCAAATCCATCGTGATCTTTAGAAATTAGCATTCCCATATATTTTGTAAAAAGTCCTGACCCATCTGGAATTACTTTCACGTTAGAAATATTCATCTTTTTAGCCCATGCGTTCATAACGTAAGAATCATTCACTGAGCAACAATAAATTTCATCAATACCTAATTTTTTTAATTCATTAGCATTTTGTTCAAACCCAGGTAATTGTTGAGAGGAGCATGTTGGTGTAAAAGCCCCGGGTAAACTAAATAAAATTACTCTTTTATTTTTAAAAAAATCATCAGTAGACTTGTTTGTCCACTTTCCTCCAATTGCACATGCTATTTCATTGTCAGAAGTGTCACCTTCTCTTATTCTAAAAGTTACTTGGGGTATTTTAAATCCTTCAATCATACTTTTTTGATGCCCACGACAATTTCTAGGAAAGGGTAAAAATCCTAGAGGAGAGTGACGTGGGCACTATCTAAAAAGAAATATATCATCATTTAAAAGGAGTGAGGATGTCTAGGGCCTCGTCTTTTTCAATCTCTGATAATTTTCTATTATTTATTTTACTTTTAATTTTTTTACACTCTGACGAGCAAGGTTCACATGTTATCTGACCCTCAAGTGAACCGCTCGTTTCAGAAGAACTATTTAAATTAAAGTTAAATAAATTCTTTTTCACTTTATGTTACTTCCAACCAGCAGCTGTCATTACTTCTAATGCAGCAGCTTGATTTTTTCCATAACTAGAAACCTTAGTTACTAGATCTTGTTTAAAGTCTAGTCCTAAATTGTTTACTACTAATGGACTTGGAGAAACACCACCAATCATTGGAAACTCAAATGTATTATTTGTAAAGTGTTCCTGAGACTCTGGTGATAATAAAAAGTCAACAAGTGCAATTGCATTTGCCTTATTAGGAGCACCTTTAACTAAAGCGGCACAACTAATATTCATGTGTGTTCCTCTATCATTTTGATTAGGGAAAAATGCTTTAACTTTTTTTGCAGCTTCTTGTTGCTCAGCTCCTTTATTACCAGATAACATAAGTGCTAAGTAATAAGTGTTAGCAACAGCAATATCAGCTTCTCCGGCTGCAACAGCCATAATTTGAGCTCTATCATTACCTTTTGGAGTTCTTGCCATGTTAGCAACTACACCTTTTGCCCATTCAGCAGTAGCTTTTTTTCCATTATTTTCTATTAATGAAGCTACAAGAGATTTGTTATAAATATTGCTTGATTTTCTTATTACTAATCTACCTTTCCATTTTGGATCAGCTAAACCTTCGTAAGTTAAACCAGATAATTCAGCACCACTTACTCTTTCAGGTGAGTAATAAATTATTCTTGCTCTTTTTGCTACTCCAACCCATTTATTCGTTCTAAAGTTTTTTGGAACAGATGCTTTAATTGTTGCAGATGATAAACCTCCTTGAAGCAAACCTTTTTTTTCCATTGCTCCACATCTTCCAGCATCTGCTGTGATATAAAGATCAGCTGAAGAATCTGCTCCTTCTTCGGCTATTCTTTTTTCTAAGGCTCCTGATTTACCATTAATTAAATTTACTTTAATTCCTGTAGCTGCTGTAAATTTTCCATACATTTCAGCATCAGCCTTATAATGTCTTGCATTAAATACATTAACCTCATTTGCAACTGCAAAAGTAGCCACAAATAAAGAGGTAATTAACGCATATATTGATAATTTTCTCATTAAACTCCTTATATTATTACGTTATTGTTGAGAATGAGAACTATTCTCAATGAGAATGATTATCAATCGCAATAGTGTCGCAGATTTTGATTTTGATAATAATATCTTCAGTTTTTTGGGAATTATCTATTTCCAATCGCCTATTTTACTGAATAGGAAGTTTCTGAATGCTTGAACTCTAGCTGTATTTTTGAGTGATTGAGGGTAGACGAAGTGTGCCTCTGTTATTGGTCCCTCTACTTTAGGTAGGACTTTGATTATGTTTGCAGAATTTGATACCAAATATTCTGGTAGTGCAGCTAATCCTACACCAGACTCAACACCATATAGTAATCCACTTACACTATTTACTTTCATAATTGATTTTCTTTTCTTTCCATCATGCATTCCAATTTTTAAAGCCCAATCAGGATTATAGACTGGTGAAGGTGCTCCTTTTCCAAATGAAATAAATTTGTGTTTATTTAAATCATTAACTGTTTTGGGCATACCGTTTTTTTCCAAGTATTTACTTGACCCATAAATATAATATTTAATATCCACTAATTTTTTTTGAATATAATTAAGTTGTTTTGGTCTTCTCATGAAAATTCCAATATCTGCTTGCCGAGTACTTAAATCTAACTCTTTATCATCAAAAACTAGTTCAATCTCAATTTCTGGATTTAGCCTCATGAATTCTTGAATTCTTGGTGTTAACCAGTGAGTACCAAAACTTCTCACAGTCGTAATAGTTAATTTTCCTGAAGGTTTACTTTTTTGATCACCCAGTGATGTTTCTACTTCTTTAAGTTTTGTAATAACCTCGTGTGCTGTTTTAAAGACATATTCTCCATTTTCTGTAAGTGTCAATCCTCTTGCATGTCTTTCAAATAATTGAACTTTTAAATCTTGTTCTAAAGATTGAATTTGTCTACTTATTGCAGATTGACTAAGATTCAAATTAACAGTGGCGTTTGTAAAGCTACCAGCTTCTGCTACGGCATGAAAAATTTTTAATTTATCCCAATCCATTATTTATTTAAATCAACTAATACTCTTCCAGAAATTTCACCTTTTAAAATTTTAGGATAAGTCTCAATCAATTCCTCCAAGCTTACTGTTAAAACTGATTTTTCTAATAAATCAAAATCAATTAAATTTTTTGCTTCTCCCCAAATGAATCCTCTTCTTTTTATACTACAATTAGCAGAGTCCATGCCCCAAACTTTAATACCTCTCAACATAAACGGTAATAAATTTGTATTAAGTTCATTACTGTTTGCATTTCCACACACTGATATTATCCCATTTGATTTTGTTTGAGCAATTGCATTTGCCAAAATTTTTCCACCAACTGTGTCTACTACTCCATCCCATAGACCTTTATCTATTGGTCGTGGATCTTTATCAAATTCAGCCCTATTTATAATGTTTTTTGCACCTAACGATGTTAAATAATCTGATTTTGAATCTTTTCCAGTGACAGCAGAAACGTTGTATCCCATTTTAGTCAAAGCCATAATTGCTACACTGCCAACTCCTCCTGTCGCACCTGTTACTAAAACATCATTTACTTTTTCCCCCAATAAAATACTTTCCCTTGCTTGAATTGCAAAAGCACTCATTAATGATGTAAAACCTGCTGTACCTAAAATCATAGCTTCTTTAGTTGTTAAGCTCTCAGGTTTTTTTACTAAAAAATCAGCATTTACTTTTGCAATTTGTGAATATCCACCAAAGAATATTTCTCCAACTCTAAATCCAGTTAAAATTACCTCATCTCCTTCATTAAATTTTGAATTTTCACTATCAATTACTTTTCCTGAAAAATCTATTCCTGGAATATGTGGAAATTCTTTAACCAATCGTCCACCGTTTTTTAAAATCATTCCATCTTTAAAATTAAGGTCAGAATAATCTACTTTTACAGTTACGTCTCCATGCTTAAGAAAACTTTTATCAATTGATTTAACTTCACGTGAGAAGTTTTCACCTTCTTGATTAAGAATCAGTGCTTTAAATTGGTCAGACACACTAGTCTTTTAACTCAGTGCTGATAAATCGTAAATATCTATTTTGATAACTTAGATCCTCTTTGAATTGACCTAAGTAAAAATTAGTTACAGTTGTTGCTTGTTCTTTTTTTATACCCCTCATAGTCATACACTGATGAGTTGAATCTATTGTTACTGCCACACCTTTTGCATCTAGCGCTTCCATTAAGCTGTTTGCTATCTGTACTGTCAATCTCTCTTGTGTTTGTAATCTTTTCGAAAATATTTCAACTACTCTAGCTATTTTACTTAATCCAACAACTCTTTCATTTGGTATATATGCAACATGTGCTTTACCTATAATTGGAGCCATATGATGTTCACAGTGACTTTGGACTGAAATATTTTTTTGAACCACCATATCGCTATAACCTTCTACATCACCAAAAGTTTTATCTAATACTTTTTTTGCGTCCTCATTATAACCTTGAAAATATTCTTTAAATGCTTTTACAACTCTTTTAGGGGTTTCCAGCAGTCCCTCTCTTTTGGGATCTTCTCCCATCCAAGATAAAATTGTTCTGATAGCTTCCTCCGCTTCTTTATCAGAAACCTTTTTTGTTTCTAAATTATTGTTGTCTGTGTCTTTTACTAATTTCATAGCGTCTTTTTATACAGTAAATACCTCAATTTAAAAATATTTAATATATTTAGATATGTGCTAAATAATCACCCCGTATGTTCAAAAAAAGAGAAAATATCTATGATATTGAAGAAGGTAATCTTCTTTCGCCTAAGTTTGATAATGATGGATTAATTCCTGTGATTACAATGTGCTCAAAAACAAAAGATATTTTAATGCACGGATACATGAATGTAGAAGCTCTGAAAAAAACAATTGAAACTAAAGAAGCACATTATTATAGCAGATCTAGAAAAGCTATTTGGCATAAAGGCAAAACAAGTGGATTTATCCAAAAAGTAAAAGAGATTAGAATTGATGATGATCAAGACTCTATATGGTTAACAGTTGATATAGGTGATGGGGCTAGCTGCCATGTAGGATATAGATCATGTTTTTATAGATCAATTCCAATGGGACCAATTGATAATGGAAGAAAAGTTGAAATGAAATTTCTTGAAAAAGAAAAAAAATTTGATCCAGAAGAAGTTTATAAAGGACAACCAAATCCAACAAAAATTTAAATGAGTCAAAAACAAAAAAATGTCTTAGGTGAAGACTTGGAGGAATGTTCAAATGATCCTTTAACGGGATGGTTTCGCGATGGTTGTTGTAATACTGACGAGAACGATCATGGACTTCATACTGTTTGTGCTAAAGTTACTACCGAATGCTTAGAGTGGATGAAAGAAGCAGGTAACGATTTAATTACTCCTCATCCTGAATTTGGGTTTCCGGGTTTAAAGGATGGAGATGGATGGTGTTTGTGTGCTAGTTGGTATGCAAGAGCGGTTGAAGCCGGTAAAGGATGTCCAATATTTTTGAAAAGAACTCACGAAAATACTCTTAAATATGTACCCATTGAAACTTTAAAAAAGTTTGCAATAGATTTATCCTAATTTACATATTTCCATATCTTGGACCACCATTACCTTCTGGAGTAACCCAAGTAATATTTTGAGATGGTTCTTTAATATCGCAAGTTTTACAATGAATACAATTTTGAGAATTAATCACAAATTTATTTACATCATTTTCTTTTTGAACTTCATACACACCTGCAGGACAATATCTTTGAGCGGGTTCATCAAATTTATCTAAGGTATAATTTATTGGTAAATCAGGATCTTTAAGCTTTAAATGAACTGGTTGATTATCCACATGATTAGTTCCTGTTAGGTAAACTGAGCTTGTTTTGTCAAAAGTTATTACATTATCATATTTTGGATAATCGATTTTTGGCATTTGATTTGCAGGTTTTAATGTTTTATGATCAGCATGTTTATGTTTAAGTGTAAAAGGGAGTTTTCCTCTAAATAAAATTTGATCGATACCTGTAAAAATTATTCCTAAAATTAGCCCCCAACTAAAACTAGGTTTTACATTTCTAGCTTCATAAAGCTCTTTATATAACCAACTATTTTTAAATTTATTTTCATAAATTGATAAATCTTTGTTTTCTTTTAAATGTTCATTAATAGTTTCGGCTGCAATGATCCCACTTTTCATCGCTGTATGAGAACCTTTAATTTTTGGCATATTTAAAGTTCCAGCGTCACAACCAATTAGTAAAGCTCCAGGCATAAACATTTTTGGCAAACTTTGAAATCCACCTTCAATTAAAGCTCTTGCGCCGTAAGAAATTCTTTTTCCACCTTCTATAATTTTTTTAATAGCTGGATGTGTTTTAAACCTCTGAAATTCATCATAAGGTGATAAATGTGGATTTTTGTAATCTAGACCAATTACATAGCCCAGAAAAACTTGTTTATTTTCTGCATGATACATAAAACTACCACCATATGTATTGTTATCTAATGGCCATCCAGCTGTATGCATAACTAAGCCTTCTTCGTGATTTTTATCCTCTATTTCCCAAATTTCCTTAAAACCAATTCCATATTGTTGAGGATCTTTACCTTTATTTAGTTCAAATTTTTCAATCAATTGTTTTCCTAAATGACCTCTACACCCTTCTGCAAAAACAGTTACTTTGCCTAAAAGCTCAATACCTGGTTCAAAACTATCTTTTTTATTACCATCTTTATCTATACCCATATCTTGAGTTGCAACACCTTTAACAGATCCATCTTCGTTATATAAAATTTCACTTGCTGGAAATCCTGGAAAGATTTCTACACCTAAATTCTCAGCCTGTTCAGCAAGCCATCTACACAGATTTGCTAAACTGATAATATAATTTTTATGATTTTGCTGTACTGCAGGTAGTAACCAAGTCGGCCAACTTAAAGATTTGGTTTTTCCTAAAAATAAAAATTTTTCTTTAGTTACTTTTGTTTTGATGGGAGAATTTAATTCTCTCCAATTTGGTAATAATTCATCTAGAGCACGTGTTTCAAATACATTTCCACTTAAAATATGAGCTCCAATTTCTGATGCCTTTTCTAATAAACAAACATTTAGATTTGGATCTAGTTGTTTTATCTTTATTGCAGTTGATAACCCTGATGGTCCCCCACCTATAATTACAACATCATATTCCATTGATTCTCTAGACATACTTTAGTTTTTAACTGTAAGGATTATTTTTGTATAGTGTTTAATTTGTTCAGTTCTTCCATGAACTGAGGTATTGCCTCAAATAAATCTGCTTCAAGACCATAATCTGCTACACTAAAAATTGGTGCTTCACCGTCTTTATTAATTGCAACAATAACTTTACTTTCCTTCATTCCAGCTAAGTGCTGAATTGCTCCGGAAATTCCAATAGCAATATACAAATCTGGAACAACAACTTTTCCTGTTTGACCTACCTGATGATCATTACTTATATAACCAGCGTCTACTGCTGCTCTCGATGCTCCAATTGCTGCACCAAGCTTATCAGCAATTTCTGTAATTAATTTAAAATTATCTCCACTTTGCATTCCTCTGCCACCTGATACAACAATTCTTGCTGTTCCAAGTTCAGGCCTATCAGATTTAATTTCTTCTCTTTTGATAAATTTTGTATTTGAAAACTCTTCACTAGGATCGACTTTTTCAATTGGTGCTGATCCACCTGTACTTTCACATGGATCGAAAGAAGTAGGTCTGATTGTAACACACTTTTTAGCATCATTACTCTTAATTGTTGCAAAAGCATTACCTGCATAAATTGGTCTTAAAAAAGTATCTGGTGATATTACCTTAATAATGTCACTTACTTGCGATGTATCAAGATGAGCAGCAATTCGTGGCATCAAATTTTTTCCAAATGTATTTGCCGAACAAACAATGTGAGAGTAATTTTCTGCAAGTTTAACAATTACTGGAGCAAAATTTTCTGCTGTGAAGTTTTCATAGTGACCTCCTTCTACACTCAATACCTTTTTAATTACTGGAAGTTCAGATAATTGTTTTGCAGCATCTGCAGAGTTTTGACCAATAATTACAGCATGTAAATCTGAATCTATTTGAGATGCTGCTGTTGCTGCATTAAGAGTAAATGGTCTTAATTCTTTATTATTATGTTCTGCTATAAGTAAGACTGCCATTAAATTACCTTTGCCTCATTTTTTAACTTTTGAACTAATTCAGCAACATTTGCTACTTTTATGCCTGCTTTTCTTTTTGGAGGTTCCTCTACTTTTATTTGTTCTAATCTTGGTGATACATCTACACCTAAATCGGTAGCAGCAATTTCCTCGATAGGTTTTTTCTTAGCCTTCATTATATTTGGTAGTGATGCATATCTTGGTTCATTCAGCCTTAGGTCACAAGTCACAATAGCTGGAACATTTATTTCAATTGTTTCAAGACCTTCATCTATTTCTCTAGTTACTTCTAATTTATTATCTTTTACATCGATCTTTGAGGCAAATGTTGCTTGTGGCCAATTTAATAAAGCGCTCAACATTTGACCTGTTTGGTTACAATCATCATCAATTGCTTGTTTACCCATAAATACTAAATCTGGTTTTTCTTTATCTACTATTTTTTGTAAAATTTTTGAAACAGCGAGTGGTTCTAAAATTCCGTCGACTTTCACATGAATACCTCTGTCCGCACCAACCGCTAAAGCTTTCCTAACAGTTTCTTGAGCTTTTTCTTCACCGACAGTTACTGCAACTACTTCTGTAGCTTTGCCTGCCTCTTTAATTTTTACAGCTTCTTCTATTGCATTATCATCAGGGGGATTGGTTGACATTTTAACGTTGTCAGTAACTACACCCGTTCCGTCTTCTTTAACTCTTATTTGAACGTTGTAATCAATAACCCTTTTTACAGCTACTAAAATTTTCATTAAGCTCTCAATAAATTATTATCTGAATCGTATGGACTTTCATCTAAGACAGTAGCTTCGTACATTTCACCTAATATATCAACTTGTAATTTGTCGCCCACATTTGAACAATCTGGTTTAACCATTGCAAGAGCTATTGATTTATCTAATCTAAATCCAAATTCACCACCTGTTGCTCTTCCAACAACTTTTCCATCTTTAAAAATTGGGTTATTTCCGAGTACATCTGCATCTTTAGTATTATGAACCTCTAAAGTGACCAATTTATTATCAAAACCTTTTTCTCTCCATTTGTTAAGTGCTTCTAACCCAATAAAGTTTCCTTTATTTGGATGAACAAATCTATCAAGACCAGACTCGTATGGTGAATATTCAATTGATAATTCTGTACCAACTAGTTTGTAAGATTTTTCAACTCTTAAACTATTCATGGCTCTAATTCCAAAAGGTTTGATTCCTAAATCTTTTCCTGCTTCCATTAATTTATCAAAAATATGATTTTGATATTCAATTGGGTGATGTAATTCCCAACCAAGCTCACCCACAAAGTTTACTCTCATCGCATTTACTGGAGCATATCCAACATTTACATTTTTAGCAGTCAACCATTTGAAATTCTCATTAGAAAAATCGTCTGTTGAAACCTTTTGCATTAATTGTCTAGCTTTAGGACCTGCTACTACCAAAACTCCTGTACTATTTGTTAGATCTTCAAAAATTACAGATCCATCTTCTGGCATCCATTTTTGTATCCAGTCATGATCTAATCTTAAATTTGCTCCAGCAGAAACTAAATAGTAACTATTCTCTGCTTCTTTCATTATCGTAAATTCTGAATGTACTCCACCTTTAGTGTTCAATGCATGACACAGATTGATCCTTCCAATCTTTTTTGGAAGTTTATTAGCTACTAAATAATCTAAAAATTCCTCTGCTTTAGGTCCTCTAATTCTACATTTTGCAAACGCAGTCATATCTAAAAGACCCACGTTTTCTTTTACATTTTTACATTCTTTTTTAATTGCATCAAACCATTTTGATCTTCTAAATGACCAATCATCTTTTTGCTCCATTCCATCAGTTGCAAAAAAATTAGGTCTTTCCCAACCAAATTTCTGACCAAAAACTGCTCCTAAGTTTTTCATTCGTTCATAACAAGGGGCTGTTCTTAATGGTCTTGCTGCTGGTCTTTCTTCATCTGGATAGTGAACAATAAATACATGGCTATATGCTTCTTCATTTTTTGCTTTCAAATAAGATTTAGTCGCATAATTTCCGTAACGTCTTGGTTCTACTCCCAACATATCAATTGTAGGTTCACCATTAACGATCCACTCTGCTAATTGCCAGCCTGCACCACCTGCTGCTGTTATTCCAAAACTATGTCCTTCATTAATCCAAAAATTCTTAAGTCCCCACGCTGGTCCAACAATTGGATTTCCATCAGGAGTATAGCAGATTGCTCCATTATAAACTTTCTTTACTCCAACTTCTCCAAACGCAGGTACTCTATGAATTGCACCTTCAATATGTGGAGCTAATCTGTCTAAGTCTTCTTGAAATAATTCATATTCAGAATTTTTTGATGGACCTTCTACATAACAAGCTGGTGCACCATCTTCATAAGGGCCTAAAATTAATCCTCCAGCTTCTTCTCTCATATACCATCTGCTATCACTATCTCTTAAGACTCCCATTTCTGGTAATCCATCTTTTTTTCTTTTTTGAATTGCAGGATGCGGTTCTGTAACAATGTATTGATGTTCAACTGGTATTACTGGAATATCTAATCCTACCATTTCACCTGTTTGTCTAGCAAAATTTCCAGAACAAGAAATAACATGTTCGCACTCTATTGATCCCTTATCTGTTTCTACAATCCATCCATCTTTAGTTTGCCTCATTGATAGGACAGTTGTGTTTCTATAAATTTCTGCTCCTCTATTTCTTGCACCTGTTGCTAATGCTTGAGTTAAATCTGCTGGTTGAATATATCCATCTTCGGGGTGTTGTATTGCACCAACTAAGTCATCTGTATGACATAAAGGCCAGATTTCTTTTACTTGTTCCGGTTTCAAGAATTTTACATCTACTCCAATAGTTCGAGCAACACCTGCATATTGATGATACTCATCCATTCTATCTTTTGTACTAGCTAAACGAATATTCGAAACAACACTAAAGCCAACATTTTTTCCAGTTTCTTCTTCAAGTGTTTTATAAAGATTAACTGCATATTTATGTAGTTGTCCCACAGAATAACTCATATTGAATAAAGGTAATAATCCTGCAGCGTGCCAAGTTGATCCTGAAGTTAACTCTTTTCTCTCAACAAGAACAACATCGGACCAACCTTTTTTTGCTAAATGATAAAGAGCGCTAACTCCTACAACTCCTCCACCAACTACTACAACTTTAGTTTTTGTTTTCATTCTGAGATTCCTACTAAATTTTTAAATATTACGAAACAAAAATGTATGCTGAAAATCAAATTGAGCTTCCAAGAGGGATCGGACTTGATACCATTGTAGTTAACCAACAATCTTTTAAACTTCCATCCAAAGTATACTTTTCAACCTGCCAATTAAATTTATGATAAATCTTGTTTTTATCAAGAATGATTACTTCAAATTGTGCCCATTTGTCACTACTTCCAAGCTCAGTAATTGTATGACTTAGGTGATTAATCATCATCCCATAAGAGTCGCTTTTTAACATCATCTTAAAGTTGCTCAAAGGTCCTGTTACTCTCTTGTTGTTTGGGTGAGCAAAATTCCATGTTTGTTCAATTCCACTATCTTTGAATTTCGAGTCATTTTTTTGAAGTCCAGTTAGTTGTATCTCTATAACTTCTTTTGGTTTAATGTTGCTATTTGGATTTAATAATTCAGCGTTTGAAAAAGTCGAAAATATAAATAAAAAAATTAATACTTTAAAAACAGTTTTCATTTTAAAAATAATTACTCTGATGTTTTGTATTTACTATTATTGATAATAATTACAAATAATATTGGAAGAATTAATGTCAAAAGTGTCACAACAATTAATAAAATCCCAAGCTCAGAATAATCTGCTGTAGTTTGAATTTCACCTGAAACTTTATCTTTTACTTCTCTTGTAACCGTAAAAATTTCATTTAAATACTTGGTTCCCAGTGCACTTGCTGATAACGCAAGATTCGTGAAAGATGCAAAAACTGCAAAAAAAGTTGCTTTTAAGTGTGCTGGAGCATTTTTAGCTATCCATGCCAAAAGAGGAATCATTGAGACTTGTCCCAAAGGAGATTCGAGAGCCGTGTTTATTAATGCGATAAACTTAGCATCAACTACTCCACCCGTTAATGAAGCTGTCCAATTATGAAAACCATAATACATTCCAACACTTGGTAAAAACAAAATTGCTCCTGCAATACTTAAAACAACAATTATTTTAGCAATTGAATTATTTGCCATGAAAGGTCTTAATAGTACAATACCTGCTAATGTTAAAATTGATGCAAGTAATGATAATATAGAAAAAAATTGCTCATTAAATCCTAGTTCATCAATTTCAAACCATGTTAATCCCGGTCCAGGTCCAGGCATTGCTCTAAATATAAAAATAATAACTGCTGTGCCTACAATAGTTAATCTTAATTCTTGAGGTAATTCTTTAATAAGCTTAAACATTAAAAACAAAATAATTATTACTGAACCTATAAATACAATTTCTTGTGCAAAAGGCACTTTGAAGGAACCAATAGACAATGTGAAAATAACGAAAACTAAACTCCCTCCTAATATCCACCAGTTTATTTTTGTTTTCTCGCTACCTCTTTCCTCTTTAAATTCAAGGCCTTTAGATTGTAAAGTTTGTATTTTTTTATATCTTAAATAGTTTGCTAAAATTACACCTAATATAGAAACTAAAGGTATTATCAGTGCATAGATATAAATAGTTCCGTATAAATTTATCTTTTCAGTCTGTTCTAAACTCTCTACGTCTCTGAACAAAATTACATTTACCAATGCTACAAGTACTGTACCACCAATAATCGCAAACCTTCCAAGAGTTTGCATTGTTGTATGCATTACTTTTATTTGATCCTTGGAATAATCATTTCCTATCTCGTCAACTAAAGGAACAGCCTCTACAGTCATAGCATCAGCGACCACGTCCTGAACCACATAGCCAACTGGAGCTAAAATTACACTTATTACAAACCACGTCTCTACCGAAAATATCTGGGACATATCTTCAGTATGAATAATTAACCCGTACATAATCAGTAAACTAAGAGCTATTAATGACGCTCCAAGGTAGACCATATAATTTTTTCTTTCCCAAATAAGATCTACTAGATGACCTAATGGCATTTTTAAGGCCCAAGGAATACCTGCCCAAAACCCTAATCCTGCAAGAAATGCTGCTGAAAGATTTAAATAATCTTTTACAAAGAATGTGCCAACTATACCTGTTAAACCAGATATACCTGCAGCCATATAAACCATTAATGGTGGTAAGTAAGTCCACTTAAATTGTCGACCCAAGTCTAAAAAAGTACTATCTAAAAACTTATTTACTTTGTTCATTAGTCACTCAAAACTGGAAACGCCTGTCTAACTTTCAGAAAATACTTTTGATATTCCATTTTAGTACATTTGTTTTCAACATACTTAATATCATTTTTTTCCATCAAATCTTTTGCCTTTTCGTCTCGTATACCAAGCTGTAACCATAAAACTTTAGCCCCAATTTTAACTGTATCTTCTGCTATAGCATAGACTTCTTTAGATGGTCTAAAAACATCTACGATATCAATCTTATCTTTAATATCTGATATTTTAGCAAAAACATCTTGCCCTAAAATTTTTTGACCCTTGGCTCTGGGGTTTACTGGATAAACTTTATATCCATATTCTTGCATATATTTCATTACAATAGTTGATGCTTTAGTGGGATCATTACTTACTCCTACCATAGCAATAGTATTATATTTTGAGAGAATTTCCTTAATATCACTCATTAATTATTTTTAATCTGTTTCTCACAAAATATTCTAGCTTCAGAAGCAGTCATTGGTTTTTCCAATGTTTTAGTTCCAGCCACACATGCCTCGATCGCTCTTTTTTGATTATGGTCTTTAAAATTATAAATTACTAATGCACCAATAATAATAAAAACTACTATTAAAATATTTTTTATCACTATTTATTTTTCCAATTTGGTTTTCTTTTTTCTAAAAAAGCAGAAATTCCTTCTTTAGCATCCATTGCCATCATGTTAAGGGTCATCATTTTACTTGTATAAGCATAAGCTTTATTTAAAGGCATTTCTAATTGTTTGTAAAAAGCTTGTTTTCCAATTTTAATTGTCAAATTAGATTTTGAAGCAATTTTGTTTGCTATCTTTAGCACTTCTTTATTTAATTTTGACTTTGAAAAATAATTATTTATTAATCCAATTTCTTTTGCATAATTAGCTTTGATAGGTTCTCCTGTTAACAACATTTTCATCATTGGTTTACGATTTATTTTTCTGCTTACAGCAACCATTGGTGTACTACAAAATAAACCGATATTTACACCTGGAGTAGCGAACAATGCATCTTTTGTGCTATATGCCAAATCACAACTTGCAACTAATTGACAGCCTGCCGCAAATGCAGCTCCATGAACTTTAGCAATTACAGGTTTTCTACCTTCAACAATTTGAAGCATTACTTTTGAACAAAGATTAAATAATTTTAAATATTTATCTCTCTTTTTAAGGCCTCTAACTTCTTTTAAATTATGACCTGCACTAAATCCTTTACCAGCACCCTCCAATATTATTACTTTAACTTTTTTATCAGCATCTAATTTTTTTAATACCTTTAATAAATCTGAAAGGTTTTTGAATGATAAAGAGTTATAAGTTTTTGATTCATCAATAATAATTGATGAAACTTCGTTGTTAATTTTTTTAATTTTAATGTTACTAGTCATTTAATCAGTTAATCCATCGGATCTAGCCTGATTTCTTTCTATATGAATTGGTAAAACTTTACCATAAATAGCTTTGGAATGTTCTGGAGTGTTTACTCTCCATGGATCTAAAACATAAGCCGGAATACACATAAATCTTGATTTTTTTCCTTCAACTTTTGTTACCCTATGCAAAGTAAATCTACCTTTAAATATTTGTAAATCTCCTGGCTCTAATTTCAATTGTCTTACTCTATTTCTATCTCCTGCTATAACTTTTTGAACTTCCTCGAAATTTTCATTTCCTGGTTCTCTAATATTTGGACAGTATTCAAATACTCCTCCCTTCTCAGGTTTTTGTATCATTAAACTTAGTGTAAACTCACAACTATCAAAATGCCATGGTAGTACTCCATCTGGTTTCATAACATTGTATGCATGACATGCTAAAGGATCTGCCCATCTGTAAATAGGAGAAATACCTAAACAAGCAGATACAAATTTTAAAAGTTCTTCAGTTTCGTATAGATATTTCATCTCAGAATCTTTTGGAAAACAATCTGAGTTCAAATATCCATTGTATCTATTCATAAAAATTCTTTTTGGATGATCTTTTGGTAATGAAAGATCATCCTTTGCATACAAGTAAGCATTTATACTCTCTTTAGACATATATACTTCGTCTAATTGTTTTTCTAACTCAGAATTCATTACCGAAAGTGATTTAGGTAAAATAAAATTTGGAATTGTTGAACAACTATATTGATCCAGTTCCTCTTTGCATTTTTTAATTAGATTTTTAATTATTAGTGAATTTAAATCGTGTATTGGATATTTTTCTAAATCTACAATAGTCTTAAGTCTATCGTTCATTTAATTTTATTTTAACTTTCCCTCTTCTCTCATTTTCGCTCTTATCTTAGTAGCTGATATTTTTTGAGTTTCTTCATCCAAAACTATTTCCTCGATCTTATATCCAACTCCCCTACCATAACAAATATTTGTAATATTAGGTACTAACATTATTTTAAATTGTCCCTCAAATTCTGGATTTAATCTATCTTCAATATTTTTTTTTACTGTTTCAAAATCAAAAGGATTATCATCTACGCCTTGTACATCTCTTATTTGAATACAAACTTGTCCAGTTTTTTTAATAATTTCTTTGAACAAAGTATAATGACCATCATGAAAAGGTTGCCATCTTCCTAGCATTTGTGCTGTTGGTTTTTTGTTATCCCAGTGATATTTCATTTTTTAATTTCCTCTATTATTCTTGGCGCCCACATTTTGGCATCTTGAGTTGTTACATGAAAATCATAATTTTTAGGATTAACAAACATTTGATTAGTATCTTCAAATCTTCCTTTTTTAATTGTATCAACCCATACTCTAAAATCTGCAGGAAATAAACTTCTTGCTTTAGGAGTTGGAGCAATAAAATCAGCAATTACATAATGACCTTCTGCTTTCAATTTTAAAGCTGCTTCAGCCATCCTTTTTGCTTGTCTTACTCTTCCTTCCTCTGAAAAATCCCAATCATTTGCAGCTTTCCTAACTTCATCTGCATTTAATCTTTTTGCATTCAATAGTGGTGCCATTTCATCTGCTAGGGTTGTTTTACCTGCTCCAGGCAAACCCATTACTAAAATAATTTTCATTAAATATCCTCTAACGGATGATGAGACATTAATTCAAGTCCATTTTCACCAACTAAGTATTGTTGTTCAAGTTTAACACCTTCTTTGCCTCCAACTTTACCAATATAACTTTCAAGAGTAATGGTCATGTTCTTTTCAAAAGTTCCGCCCTCTTCACCGCCGTCTGTTGGGTATCTTATTTGAGGCCACTCATCACACAAGCCAATTCCATGAACCATACAAGAATATCTGTTTCCATAATATTCCTCTGGAAGAACCCATGATTTTTTTATAAATTCTTTAAAACTCATTCCTGGTTTTATAATTCTATAATTGTGATCTATTTGGTCTCTGGCCATTGCATAAAGTTGTTTTTGATCATCATTAAATTTATGTCCAACCACAAATGTTCTTGATATATCTGCACAATATCCATAGGGACCAACCATATCTGTATCGAAAGCAACTATTTCTCCTTGTTGCATAATTTTATTGCTACTCTCTTGCATCCATGGGTTTGTTCTTTCACCAGATGATAAAATCCTACACTCAATCCATTCACCTCCATTTTCAATATTTGTTTTATGTAAAATTGACCACAATTCATCCTCAGTCATACCTGCCATAAGATCTGATCTCATTTTAGATACACCTATTTCTGCAACTTCTATTGCTGCCTTCATGCAGGTTAATTCATCAGGTGACTTAATTACTCTTGCTTGTTCTAAAATTAATTTCGCATCTACAACTTCAATACCCTCTTTATTTAAAGCTGTAACTGCAGGACCATTAAGAACATCAATTGCAATTTTTTTAGATTTAAAATAATTTTTTGATAAATCTTTAACTTCATTTATCCATTTTAGTAATTGATTATTAGCTTGGTCTCCATTACTGAAGTAGTCCCATGTGATTGCAGGCCTTATTTCATCAATTAGATTTAAATCCTTCGACAATATTTCACAATTAAAATACTCATAAAGAATAGTTGGTCCATCAACAGGGATAAAACAATATCTTGTTAAATTATGCATATTATAAACACTCATATTTACAGTATCTAAAGCATAACGAACATTTACTGGATCAAACAAAATACAAGCTTCTAAATTATTTTTTTCTAATTCTTTTTTTACTCGATCTAAACGATATGATCTTAATTTATCAAAATTAATTTGATCCTCTCTTAATCTTTTTTTGGTTATAAAATTTTGTCTTGATTTTATCTCTGGAGATATTTTTCTTTTAAATTTCATAGTTTTAAAAATAGTATATTAAAATTCATAAAATGTATATTTCGCTAAAATTTCCTCACCAGGTTCAATGTCTTTTAATGAAACTAAATAAAGATACTTTAATTTTTTAAAATCTTTATATTCCAAAAATTCTTTGACTTTCTCTTCAATATTCTGGCCAAAATCATATTTTGGAAGGCTATCTGATGATAATTTAGCGACATTTGGATTTTTTGAGTGATTATAGAAACCGCCAAGAGGAGTTCTAATATACATGTCTTGAAAATTATCATGTTTCACATGTGATATACCTATAAAAGAATTTTTTTGAATTTTGGTTTTAGAAAATAAACCCAAACCATCAATTTTAGAGTCTTTTATCGTTAGATCTTTTGGTAATGGTCTATACATTTTTTGTTACCATATACAAACCTAACCAAGCATTCACGTCTTTACTAGCAATATAATCTGATTTAAAAAACTCTATTTCTTTCCATTTTTTGTTTTTGTTTAAACTTATGATTTTTTTATCAAACCCATATTCTTCATAAATACCTTCGTTAATAGTAAAACAAATTAATCCACCTGGTTTTGTTATTCTTATAAACTCATCTAATGCATTTGGTTTTACATGCCCAAAAGTAAATGTTCCAACACACATAACTCCACCATAAAAGTTATTCTCAACTTCTATTGGTTTATTTAAATCAACTTTTACTAATTTTTGATAAAGATCTTTTGGTACAGTATCTAATAAAGTTTGAGATAAATCAGCTCCATGAAAATTTTTAAAACTATATTTTTTAAGCTCTATTCCAACTAAACCTGTTCCACATCCAGCATCAAAAATTAAAGTATCTTTATTTTTCTCATATTTGTTAAATATTTCTGCGGTTTCTTTAGGTCCTGTATAGTTCCAATCAACCATGTCTTTATTATATTTATCTTTGTCTCCCCACTCATCGTAGTACTTCATAACTTCATCAGTAGTTTTAAGTTTATAAATTGGAATTTTGTTTCCTACGTCTTTTTGAGCCATTAGCTTCTCATTTTTTGGCCACTTGGATCATAAAGTGGCTCTTTAATTATTGCACAATTAAATAAATCTCCATTAATCTCTACTTGAATTTTATTTTCAGAATTAATGGATTTTTGATCAACAAAACTAAACGCTACACTTTTATTTACAAAATGAGCAAAACCACCTGAAGTTACATAACCAATACTTTGATCGCCATTCATAACAGCTTCATTATTTGTTACATCAATTTCATTTGTTTCAACAATTAATGGTATGAGTTTATTTGAAGAATTTTCCTTTTGTGCACTTTCTTTACCAATAAACTCTTTATCCCAATTTATAAAAGCATCTAAACCTGTCTCTTTTGCAGTAAAATCAGGTCTATAATCTAAAGTCCAAGCTCCCCAATTTTTCTCTAACCTCATTGACATTAATGCTCTTCCACCAAATGGTTTAATATTAAATTCATTTCCTGCTTCCATTAATTCTTCATAAAGTTTTAATTGATAATGAGGTGCTACATAAATTTCATATCCGAGTTCGCCAGTAAATGAAATTCTATTTATTATTGCTGGAACTCCTCCAACAAACATCCTTCTAGAATCTCTAAATTTAAATTTTTCATTTGAAACATCATCTCTTACTATTTTTTCTAAAACCTTTCTTGAATTAGGTCCTGCAATTGATAATCCATGAAACTCATCAGATCTATTTTTATAATTTAAATTATATTTATCTAAGTGACTTTCAAACCAACGTCTATGCATTTCTTGAGCAGCGCCAGAGCCAAATACCATAAATTCATTTTCATCTAAACATGCCACAGTTAGATCACCACATAATTTTCCTCTATATGACAACATTGGTGATAAAGATATTCTTCCAGGTTTTGGGAGTCTTCCAGCCATTATATGATCTAAAAATTTTCTAGCGTCTGGACCTTTGAATTCATGTTTTGAAAAGTTAGCAACCTCGATTAAACCAACATTTTCTCTTACATTAATAACTTCTTTTGAAACATAGTCATGTGATCTCGATCTTTTAATAGTAGGCTCTTCGTGAGCATCTTCTTTATTGTTCGCAAACCACAAAACGTTTTCTAAACCAAAACTATCTCCCATAACAGCTCCTTGATTTACAAAACGATCATAAAGAGCTGTTGTTTTTTGTTTTCTTCCCTTTGGTAAAGTTTCATTTGGAAAAGTCATAATAAATCTTCGCTCATAATTTTCTGAAGATTTAATGGTTCCATACTGAGGTGAAGCATAATCTCCAAAACGGGCAACATCCATTGCCCAAACATCAATAGAAGGCTCTCCATCAATAATCCATTCAGCAATACATTTTCCGACACCACCCCCTTGGCAAAAACCAGCCATAACACCAACTGCAACCCAATAATTTTTCATACCTGGTACTGGACCAATCAAAGGGCTTCCATCTGGACCAAAAGTAAAAGGACCATTAACTATATTTTTTATACCTGCACGCTCTAAAGCTGGCATTCTTTCAAAACCAATTGCTAATCTATCTTCTATATTATCCAACTTCGGCTCAAGTAACTCATGACCAAAATTCATTGGTGTACCTTCTACTTTCCAAGGTGTTGATTTTGGCTCATAGGTTCCAAGCAACATTCCTTTACCTTCTTGTCTAAAGTAAATATTTCCCTCAAAATCTGTTCCTATTGGCAATCTTTGGTCACCCATTGCTTCTATTTCAGGAATAGGTTCAGTGATTAGATAATGGTGCTCCATTGGTTGTACAGGAAGATTTAACCCAGCTAATTGTCCAACTTCTCTTGCCCAAAGTCCTCCTGCATTAATTACTATTTCAGCATTTATATTTCCTTTGTCGGTAAATACTTCCCATGAACCATCTTTTTTTTGTTTAGTATCTTTAACCACTGTGTGGGTATAATACTTACCACCATGAACTTTTGCAGCTTTTGCAAAAGCGTATGTAACTCCTGATGGATCAACCTCTCCATCAATAGGATCCCATAATGCTAACAAATATCTAGACGGATCAATTAATGGATGTTTCTTTTTTACTTCTTCTAGAGAAATAAATTCTTGGTCAAGTCCCATGTATCTAGCTTTTGATCTTTCTCTTTTTAAATAATCAGCCCACACTTCATTTGATGCTAAATAAAATCCTCCACTGGGTTTAAAGCCAACAGAATGACCAGACTCTTTTTCTATCTCTTTATATAAACCTATTGTGTAAGCCATCATCCGAGAGATATTAGGGTCAGATGAAATTACATGAACATTCCCTGCAGCATGCCAAGATGAACCAGATGTTAGCTCATTTCTTTCGAGCAAGATACAATCCTTTAATCCAAATTTAGATAAATGATAAAGAATAGAGCACCCTACTACACCACCTCCTATGATTACCACTTTCGCATGCTTTTCCATTAGTATTTAATTTCCTTGTTTACTTTTTTTAAAGATTTATCTGTACCATGGTGAAAATGTTTGCTCATATCTGGCATATATTTCATTGAAATTGGTTTTTTACCAATTGCAACTGACATTTCTCTTACGTGATGTGCTTCTGCTCCACAACATATACCAATAAAATTTATTTTATTTTTTACACAATCTTTTGCGAAATCTGCCATTTCAAATCTGTTACAAAACAAATTATCTAAAGCTACTGGGAATGCATTTCCACCTGGAATACAGTCGCAACCATGATCAGTGATATTTAAGAAACCAGGTTCTTCCTCTGTTGTTCTGTAAGGTACTGGAAGTCCAGCAACATGACATGAAACTTTTTCTCTAACCTTTTTTAATAATTTCATTGTCATTTCAGGTCCTCTGTAACAATTCAATCCAACAACATCAGCACCCAGATCCTCCATCATCTTACATGCATCCTCAGCACTATGTCCTTCTCTAGTTTTATCCCCTCTAGGAATTGCAAAATTACAAACTGCAATAAGTCCTGCATCCTTAATTGCTTTTAATGCTATTTTCATTTCTTCTGTCCAATTTATTGTTTCTGCTATTACAAAATCAACACCAGCCTCTTTTGCCCAAGCTACTTGTTCTTCATACATTTGTTGACATTGTTTGTGAGTATTAGGATCCCCTGGATCAAATACATTTGTATTAGCAACGTCTCCGCAAACCATAAGATCTAAATCTTTAAACTCAGCAGCAGCATCTTTTGCAATTTTAAGAGCACCTTTTTGCATTGGTTCTAACAAATGTTCTTTACCAATTATTCTGAGCTTTTCTCTATGACCGT
Source organism: uncultured Pelagibacteraceae bacterium (assembly GCA_902635865.1). Taxonomy (GTDB): domain Bacteria; phylum Pseudomonadota; class Alphaproteobacteria; order Pelagibacterales; family Pelagibacteraceae; genus Pelagibacter. The sequence continues at coordinate 21,749 of CACPPD010000012.1, forward strand.
AATAAGTAAATGCTTGAACAACATCAGATCCCGCTCTAATAAATTCTCTATGTAACTGAGTTACTACTTCCGGATGTTCTAAAACAACTTCTGGAACAAATGGGCCTGCTGATAAATATCCTCTTCTTTCCATTGCAAAAAGATATCCTTCAGCACACATTATTGGGCCTTCATTTAATCTAGTAATAAGATCTTTTTTCATAATTTATCCTTTCATTTCATTATATTGTTTGCAACCCATTTGTGGAAATGATGGGTGGGATTATCCATCACAGGTGAAAAGTTTCCCCCATTATAAGATGGTGATTTTCTCCCATCTTGCATTCCCTCAATTATATTTAAATCTTCACTTTGAACTCCTTTCCAAAGTTCAAAGTTTTGTTTTCTAAGTGATTTAAATTTTTTAGAATTTGCCGCTTCGTTACCAACATAAAAAATTTCCATATGTTCTTTTGTATACTCATTATTTACTGGTTCTAACCAGTAGGCGTAAAAATGGTCTTTATGAATCCCAAGCATTACGTTTGGGAAAAGAGCAACATATTCAGCAATATGCTCTTGATCTTTTGGCCAGTTTGGGAATGTTGGAAATTTTAAGTTACTTTTAAACATTGGATTATAAACCATTGTGCCTTGTCCAGCAAAACGATTAGGTAATCCTTGAATATGATAATGATCATCAATTTTTGAGTAAGAGTTTAATCCAGGATGAACCCAGGGTAGATGATAACTTTCACAATAATTTTCTATTGCAAATTTCCAATTGCATTTAGCATTTAAATTAAAATAACCATAATCTTTTGAATAAACAATTAAGTCTCTATCTTTTATCGGCCAGAATTTTTTCCATCTGTCACTTA
>CACPPD010000013.1 GCA_902635865.1 uncultured Pelagibacteraceae bacterium
GTTCTTTGATCTTACTTTATCAACAAAATCAAACCTACAAATGCTATTGATTTTTTTATCTTCCTGATTACTTTCGACCTTGGTTCTTTCAATTGATAATAAAAAAACCTTATTGGATGCTAGATATTTTATATCTGCAATTTTAACCTTAGCGCCTGAACTACAAGCTGAAATCATTTGTAAACCTTCTTGGTCACTTGCTATTATTTTTGCTAAATATTTATTCACTATTTTAATCTTTTAATTTTAACACCTAATTTTTTTAATTTATTTTCTATTTTTTCATAACCTCTATCTAAATGATAAATTCTGTTAATATATGATTTACCAGTAGAAACTACAGCTGCTAGAACTAAAGCAACAGATGCTCTTAAATCACTAGACATTAATTCGGCACCAATGAATTTAGTATTTCCTTCTATTGTAGCGGTATTATTTTTTATATTTATTTTTGCTCCTAATCTTTGCAATTCTGCAACATGCATAAATCTATTTTCAAAAATACTTTCTGTTATTGAGCTTTTGCCAACTGCTTTGCACATCAAAACCATCAATTGCGCTTGAAGGTCTGTAGGAATGCCTGGAAACTCTTTAGTTTTAATACTTTTTATTGATTTTATTTTTTCAGGTCCTTTAATTAAGATTTTATTTTCACTAGTTTTAACTTTAGCGCCAACTTTTTTTAGTAATTTTATTTCTGTACCAATAATTTTAGGATTTAAATTATTTATTTGTACATTACCTTTTGCAAGTGTTGCAGCTACACAAAATGTACCTGCTTCTATTCTATCAGCCATTACAGAATATTCAGTTTCATTTAAAGAATTTACACCTATGATTTTACAAGCTCTTCCTTTCCATTTTATTTTCGCTCCAGCTTTATTTAAAAAATTTGTAAGATCTTTAATCTCAGGCTCTATAGCACAATTTTTTAAAACTGTTTTTCCTTTTGCTAAACATGCTGCTATTATAGAATTTTCAGTTGCCCCAACACTTATCTTTGGGAAATTTATAGTTGTTCCGATAAGTTTTCCTTTTGATTTAGCAAGAATATATCCATCTTTTAATTCATATTTCATACCAAGTTTTTTTAATGCAGTTAGATGATAATTAATTGGTCTAGCGCCAATCAAACATCCACCAGGTAAAGAAATTTTAGATTTATGGTATTTTGAAACAAGTGGACCTAAAACTAAAATAGAACCACGCATTGTTTTGACTAAAGAATAACTAGCAAAAGTTTTCATTTTTTTTTTATTTACAATTTTTGCTGTTTTTTTATCTCTTGATAAAATTATTTTAGAACCAAGAGATTTTAATAAATTTAACATTGTATTAATGTCTCTAACTCCTGGTAAATTTTTGATAACTACAGGTTTATCAAATAATAATGTTGCAGCTAATATTGGTAAGGACGCATTCTTCGAACCTGAAATTGAAACATTACCCTTGATTTTACAAGGGCCATTAATCAGAAATTTATCCATAAATTACTTTTTAATCTTAGCAACTTGAATTGTGGTTTGACCCTGATATTTACCGTTCTTTGATTTATAAGTTGTTTCTGGCTGAGTATCTGATTTGAAAAATAAAAATTGTGCTATTCCCTCGTTTGAATAAATTTTTGCAGGGTTAGGTGTTGTATTACTTAGCTCAATTACAATATTACCCTCAAATTCATTTTCAATTGGAGTAACATTACAAATAATTCCTGTCCTTGCATAAGTACTTTTTCCAACACAAATACATAAAACGTCTTTTGGTATTCTAAAATATTCTACTGTTTTAGCTAATACGAATGAATTTGGCGGTATAATACAATATGGTCCTTTTCGTTCTATAAAGTTATCATCAGAAAAATTCTTTGGATCAACCAAAGAACTATTTACATTAGTAAATATTCTATATTCATCAGATATTCTTACATCGTATCCCATACTACTTAATCCATAAGAAATTTTTCCTTCAGAAACTTGATGATCTAAAAATGGCTCTATCATTTTGTGCTCTTTGCACATTTTTTTAATCCAAGAATCAGGTTGAATTGACATTATTTATTTTTCTTTTTATTTTTTTTTTGGAAAATCTTTCTTTTCTTCAAATTTTTTTTAAGCGCCAAGCTTAAACGCTCATTTTTTTCTTTTGAACTCATTCTTTGTTTGGGTTAGTCAGGAAATCTAAAGAAATTGGTTTGTTGGGATCTAGTGTGGGTGCTTTTTCTTCCTCTTTTTTTGGGCCTTCTTTAGCTAAACGTTTAGCTTTTTTTTCAGCAAGCTTTCTTTCTCTTTTAGCTTGCTTTTCCATAAGCTTATTACCTTTAGTTGATTTGTAATCGTAATGAATTCCCATAACATTTTCCTAAAATAGATATAAATCATATTCATCAAAAAATTAAGGCAATAATTTGAAAAAAATGGTTTATTATCAATAAAATACAATTTGTCTCTAAGCTCCTGTAGTTAAATGGTATAACAAGTCATTGGTAATGACTAGTTCCCTGGTCAGTACAGGGTGGGAGCACCACTAATTTCTATAAAAAAACTTTCGCAAAAATATCGTAATTAGAATTAAAATAAAGAAAGCTATAATAGGAACATATATATCAGATGAAAATATTATATCAGTTATTCCAGGTACTTCAGCATTTTGATCTATAATTTTTTCTAATCCACTCCCAATAGAAACTGCCAAAAATATTTGAGGGATTATTCCAATCAATGTCGCAAAGAAAAAATTTATAACCTTAACATTAAATAGGGTTGGTAAGAGACAGCTAAGCTGCCAAGGTATACCGCCTATAAAACGGTAAATTAATAAATAAATAAATTCGGATTGTTTAAATTTTATTTCCAAGTTTTGAAACTTATTTAAAAACTTTTCTCTAATAAGCTGTTTTAAAAAATAGTTTCCAAAAATATACAAGAAAGTAGCACCAATACTCAAGCCTAAAACAACAACAAGTGTACCTATCCATTTTCCAAATATAAAACCACCCATTAAAGCAACTGGAGATCCAAATCCTAAAAAAGGGAAAACCCAAAGAATAGTTAATGCTAAAAAAATAATAGAAATTAAAAATAAGTTAGATTTTTTAAGTTCAAAAAAATAAGATTGGTTATCTCTTAGAAAATCATAGGATGTAATTTCTGAGAGACTAAATTTTGAAAAAAAGAAATACAAAAATAAGCAAACAATTAATAAATAAGACAATCCAATAAATAATTTAATTTTTTTTGTATTTTCCATGATTCTTCTTATTTTAATGCTTAATCTTCTATTTGCTATTTTAATTATTACTAATATAAAGGTCCAAAATTATAAAAAACTATATCAAATCTAATTATGAAAAGAACTTATCAACCCTCAAATAAAAAAAGAGCTCGAAAACATGGCTTTCGTTCAAAAATGAAAACTAAAGGTGGTAAAAAGCTTTTGGCTAGAAGAAGAGCAAGAGGAAGAAAATCACTAACTGTTTCTGTATAGAATAATGAAAAGCAAAATACTTGCTCTTTCAAAAAACGAAGAATTTAAAAATTTACTCAAACAAAAAAAGATTACCAATAAATACGTAAGTATTTTTTTTGGAAAATTGTTAAATAAAGATAAAAAAAGACTAAATATCAGTTTTGTGACTAAAAAAAAAATTGGTAATGCAGTAAAGAGAAATAAAATTAAAAGAAGATTAAGAAACATTATGAATGAAGCTGTTAAAAAAGTAGATATAAACTTTGATTATTCATTTCTTGTTATAGCTAAGTCTTCTATGCTAAATAATGAATACAAAATTATAAAAGAAACTCTTTTTCAGGATTTTGCAAAAATAAAATAATGAATATATTTACTTTAATTTTAATTAAATTTATCAAAGGCTATAGATATTTGATTAGTCCATTATTGGGTCATTCTTGTAGATATTTACCAACATGTTCTGAATACAGCATAGATGCTTTAAAAGAGTACGGTTTTTTTAAAGGTTTATTAATTAGTATAAAAAGAATTTTATCCTGCCATCCAATAAAATTTTTAGGTGGTGGCGAAGGGCTTGATCCAGTTAAAAAAGAAATAAAGGATAATAAATAATGGAAACTAGAAATATAATTGCTGCCATAAGTTTATCAGCTGCTGTAATTATATTATACTCGCTATTTTTTGCACCACCTCCTGTAACGAAAGAAAATTTAGCTGAAAAAACTAAGACTGAACAGAATTCAGACGCACCTAGTCTTGATCAAAAAGAAAATGTAACTGAAATTTCACGAGAAGAAGCGTTACAACAAAGTGAAAGAATTCAATTTGAGAACCAAAGTATTGTTGGATCTATTTCATTAAAGGGGGCCGCAATAGACGATCTAACCTTCAAAGAATATAATGTTAGTTTGGAAAGCGATGAAAAAGTAAAATTTCTTGCACCACGAAGCTCTAAAGAAGGGTATATAATTGAAAGTGGTTTTATCACTACTGATAAAAATATCGATATTCCAAATGCAGATTCGATTTGGTCAATCTCTGGAAATAATAAATTAACTGATCAATCTCCTATAAAATTAAGTTGGACTAATGATCAAGGCATCACTTTTGAAAAAGAAATTGCATTAGATGATAAGTTTTTATTCACAATAAAACAAAGAGTTATAAATTCTACTGATAAAAACTATGACTTCTATTCTTATGGACAAATTATAAGAAATCAAATCCCTGATGGTTTAACCGATTTTTATATTCTTCATGAAGGCCCTATCGCTACATTAGATGAAGAATTAATTGAGGAAGATTATGACGATATTGAAGAGAAAAAATTTTCAAGAACCGCCCAAAAAGGATGGTTAGGTCTAGGAGATAAATATTACATATCGACTCTAATTCCACCAAGAGAAAAAGAATTTAAAACTACGATGGATTACAAAAACAAGTATAGAATAAACTTTGTTACAACAGAACCATTAGAGTTAACTGGAAACTCCTCTATAGAAGAAAACTTGCAAGTAATAGTAGCTGCAAAAAGAGTTGATGTAATTGATGGGTACGCAGAGTCATTAAAAATTGATAAATTTGATCTTACGATTGATTGGGGATTCTTATACTTTTTAACACGTCCTTTGTTTACTGCTTTAGAATATTTCTTTAAAATATTTGGTAATTATGGATTGGCAATTATTGCCGTTACTGTTTGTATTCGTGTAGCATTTTTTCCACTTGCAAATTTTTCATTCAGAAGCATGGCAAAAATGAAAGCTCTTCAGCCTGAGATGGCAAGACTTAAGGAAGTACACAAAGATGACAAGATGAAATTGCAACAAGCAATGATGGCTCTTTACAAGAAGGAAAAAGTAAATCCCATGTCTGGATGTTTGCCAATTCTAATTCAAATACCTGTATTTTTTGCTTTGTATAAAGTTTTATTTGTAACGATAGAAATGCGTCATATGCCTTTTTATGGTTGGATCCAAGATTTAAGTGCCAAGGATCCTACTTCTATATTTAATTTATTTGGATTGTTTCCTTATGACGTACCTTCTTTCCTTGTAATTGGAGCATGGCCAGTTGCTATGGGGGTATCAATGTGGGTGCAACAAAAGTTAAATCCCGCTCCAACAGATCCAATGCAAGCAAAAATATTTATGTTCTTCCCTTTATTTTTAACAGTAATTCTTGCACCATTCCCAAGTGGGTTAGTAATTTATTGGACAGTTAATAACATTTTAACAATGGCTCAGCAGGTTGTAATAATGAAACGTACAACGGTTAAAACTGTAACCTAATTAAAAATAATAAATGGACCTTGAAAAAATATTACCTAAAGATGGGCCACCAATTAATGAAGTAACTAAATATATTGAAAAATACAAAAATGATTTAATTGTAATTAAATATGGTGGAAACGTTTTAATTGATAGAAATGTATTTAATAATTTTATAACTGATCTTAATGTTTTGAATAAATTGGGTCTTGCAACTGTAGTAATTCATGGTGGTGGACCTAGAATTAAAAGAGAGCTAGAAAAATCAAATATTCAATCAAAATTTATAAGAGGACTAAGAGTAACTGATAAACATATAATTGATATTGTTGAAGCTGTTTTGATTGATTTTAATGATGACATTGTTAATTCTTTAAAAGACAAAGGAACAGAAGCAATCTCTATACATACAAAAAATAATAATATTATAAAAACTATACCAGAAGCAGAAGAGTTAGGATTTGTAGGAATACCAAATGAGATTAATAATGAACAAATATTAAATATAATTAATCAAAATAAAATTCCTATAATTTCTCCATTAGGATTAGGTAAAGAAAACCAAACATATAATATTAATGGAGATACAGCTGCGATGGCTATAGCAAAATCTTTAAAATCTAGAAGACTACTGTTAATGACGAATGTTGATGGTGTTTTAGATAAAAATGAGAAATTGATAGAGGAAATTTCTTCATCTGAAGTTCTTGAAATGATTAAAGATGAAACTATTACAGAAGGTATGATACCTAAAATAAAAGCATGCTTAGACGCTGTAAACAATGGTGTAACAGCAGTTGGTATAATTAATGGCACAAAGCCACATTCGTGTTTATGGGAAATATTCTCTGACAAGGGCTCTGGGACCCTAATAAGACAATGAAAGAATTAAAGAATATCAAAAATATATTATTTGATTGTGATGGGGTACTCTATAGTGATCTTGAAGGAGTATTTGGTCAAGTAAGTAAAAAAATGACTCAATATATTTCGAATAAATTAAATGTAGATTTAAAAGAGGCAAAAGAATTACAAACAAATTATTTTCATAAATATAACACTAGTCTTAATGGTTTAATGATACATCACGATATACCTCCAAGAGAATTTCTAGAATACGTGCATGATATTAATTTAGATTTTTTAGAAAAAGATACTGCTTTAAGGAATGAGCTTGAAAATATAAATCTAAACAAATTTGTGTTTACAAATGGTAGTAAAGAACATGTTAAAAATATTACTACTCACTTAGGAATTGATGATCAATTTGACGGTGTGTTTGACATTGTTGATGCTGAGTACAGTCCAAAACCTGATGCAAAAGCATTTGATCTGATGATTAAAAAATTTCAAATTGATCCAAGTGAAACCCTTTATATTGAAGATATCGCAAAAAACTTATCTATTGGAAAAGAAAGAGGAGCAAAAACAGTTTGGTTAATCAATGATGAATACTGGGGAAAAAAAGAGTCTGATAAAGAATATATTGATTACAAAATAGAAAATCTTTCTTTATTTTTAAAAGAAATAAGGTTATTAAAAAACTCATAAAAATTATGAGTATTGAAAAAATTATAGATGAAGCTTGGGAAAATAAAGACCAAGTAAGCCAAAATTCAGATAAATCTTTAAAGGATGCTGTTAATCAAATTATTGATGATTTAGACAGTGGAAAAGCAAGAGTAGCTGAAAAGATCAGTGGTGAATGGGTTACACATCAACATCTAAAAAAAGCTATCATGTTAAGCTTTAGAATGTATCCAATGGAAAATTTAAATGGTCCATACAGTAGCTGGTATGACAAAGCTCATTTGCTTAAAGGAAAAACAGCTGGATGGACAAAAGAAGATCATGAAAAAGCGGGTTTTAGAATGGTACCTAATTCGCCAGTAAGAAAAGGATCATTTGTTGGAAAGAATGCGGTTTTGATGCCATGTTATGTAAATATTGGAGCGTATATTGATGAAGGAACAATGATGGATACATTTAGTCGTGCAGGAAGTTGTTGTCAGATTGGAAAAAATTGTCATATCTCAGCTGGTACAGGAGTTGGAGGTGTATTAGAACCTGCTCAAGCATTACCAACAATTATTGAAGATAATGTTTTCTTAGGAGCAATGTCCGAAGTAGTAGAAGGTGTAATAGTTGGAGAAGGTTCTGTTCTAAGTATGGGAATGTATATTGGACAATCAACAAAAATTGTTAATAGAAAAACTGGTGAAATAACTTATGGAAAAATTCCACCTTATTCAGTAGTAGTTCCAGGATCCTTGCCTGATAAAAACAATCCACAAGCGCCATCTTTGTATTGTGCAGTAATAATTAAACAAGTTGATGAAAAAACGAGATCAAAAACATCAGTTAACGATCTTTTAAGAGAATAAAAATGCAAAAAATTAATGAACTACAATTAGCTAAAGAGCTAATTAAGTTTCCATCCGTTACAAAAATTGATGCTGGTGTTATTAAATTTTTAGAAAAAAAATTAAAAAAAATCGGCTTTAAAACTAAAATTCTCGAATTCAAAGATAAAAATAGTTATCCAGTAAAAAATCTTTACGCAAGACTTGGTACGGCAAGTCCAAATTTTTGTTATGCGGGTCATTTGGATGTAGTACCACCTGGTAATTTAAATGATTGGATAGTTAATCCTTTTAAACCTGCTGTTAAGAAAGGATTCTTAATTGGTAGAGGTGCAAATGATATGAAAAGCTCAATAGCTGCATTTGTTACCGCGGTAAGTAACTTTTCTAAGAAAAATAAAAAATTTGGTGGCTCCATCAGCCTACTAATTACTGGAGATGAGGAAGGAATTGCAATTAATGGGACGAAAAAAGTTGTTGAATATTTGAGGAAAAGAAAAGAAAAAATAGATTTTTGCTTAGTAGGAGAACCTACGAATCCAAATAAATTAGGAGAAATGATTAAAATTGGTCGTAGAGGTAGTATGACTGGAAAATTGACTGTCATTGGTATTCAAGGTCATGTAGCTTACCCAAATAGAGCTAACAATCCATCAACAGCTTTAGTCCAAATACTCAAAAAGTTAAAAGAAGTTAAATTTGATAAAGGAACAAAAGATTTTCAACCTACAAATTTAGAAATAACAAAAATTAATATTGATAATTCAGCTGATAATGTAATTCCAGGATTAGCTAGTGCATCCTTTAATATTAGATTTAATAACAAACATACATCTTACAAATTAAAGAATAAAATTAATAAAATAATAAAACAAATTTGTAATAAAAATAAATCAAAATATAAAATTGAATATAGTGTTTCTGGTGAGGCCTTTTTAACTAAACCAAACAAAACTACATATATGATACAAAATACAATTAAGAGAATTACTAAAATTAAACCTAAATTATCTACAACTGGTGGTACATCGGATGCAAGATTCATAAGAAAAATAGCTCCATGTTTAGAATTTGGATTAGTGGGAAAAACTATGCATAAGGTAGGAGAATGTGTGTCATTATCTGATTTAAAAAGATTAACATTAATTTATAATAAAATCTTAGATAATTACTTTAAGTGAAAACTGGCTTAATTACATCAGATACATCTCAAAATCATGATACAGGTCCTGGGCATCCAGAGCAAATAGCAAGGGTATCAGTCATTGTAGAAAATTTTAAAAAACTTAATAATAAAAATCTTATATGGAAGAAACCATCTAAAGTTTCAGATGATATTCTATTAACCACACATGAAAAGAATTATTTAAATTTAGTCAAAAGTTCTTTTCCAAAAAAAGGTTTTTCTTCACTTGATGGTGATACAATCATCTCACCTGGAAGCAAAGACGCAACTTTCGATGCAGTTGGATCTATAATTACTGCAATTGATGGAGTGGAAAAAAGAGAATTTAGAAATGCATTCTGTAGTGTTCGACCTCCTGGGCATCATAGCTCACAAAATAAAGCAGCTGGTTTTTGCATTTTAAATTCAGTGAGTATAGGTGCAAATTATTTGTTGAACAAATATAAATACAATAAAGTTGCAATAATAGATTTTGATGTACATCACGGTAATGGAACACAGGATATTTTTTATGAAAATGAAAATGTTCTTTTTATATCAACTCACCAATATCCCTACTACCCAGGAACTGGTTCGGAACAAGAAAGAGGTAAATTTAACAATATCTTTAATATACCTTTGCCAGCTGGCATAAGTTCAGAAGAATATTTAAATGTATTTGACCGTGTATTGAAAAAATTAGAGGAATTTAGACCAGAGTTTATATTGATTAGCGCTGGTTTTGACGCCCATGAAGATGATCCTCTTGCTCAATTTAATTTAAAAACAGAGGATTATTTTACTATTACTAAAAGAGTTTTAGAGACTTCTAAAAAGTTTTGTAATGGAAAAATTGTTTCAATTTTAGAGGGCGGTTATGACCTAAATGCACTTCGAGACAGCACTAAAAGACACGTTGATGCTCTTTTAGAATTTAATTGATAATTCTTAAGAAAACTCTAAATAAAAAATTTCATGAAGTTATATAAAATAAAAAAATCTGGCATTGATAATAAAGGAAGAGGACTTTATGCAACTCGTGACATTAAAGAGGGAACCAAAATAATTGATTATGTCGGAAAACTTATAACAAAAAAACAAACACAAGATTCTGATAAATACGATAATAGTAAACCAATATATTTATTCACAATAAATAAAAGATACGATTTAGATGGAGATTTTCCATGGAATACTGCAGGTTTAATAAACCATTCTTGCGATAATAATTGTGATTACGATGGAAAGGGATTGAAAATTTGGGTCAAAGCAATCAAAGATATTAAAAAAGGTGATGAGTTTACCTGTGATTATGGATTTGGCTATGATGAAAACTACAAACAATTTCCTTGTAAATGTAAATCAAAAAACTGTTGTGGATATATTGTAAGAGCTGAGTCTAGATGGCGAATAAATAAAAAGTTTGCTATGAGCAATAAAAATAAATTAATAAAGAACCCTAAATAAAAATAATCCACTCGGTGTTGCTGGAGGAGCACACAGTGTTCTTTTTTTTGACTTAAATCTCTTTTCAAAAGTTTTCAAATCCCATTTCTTTTCCCCCAAATATTTTAAACAACCAACCATAGATCTGACCTGATGTTGTAAAAAAGATTGAGAACTAAATTGAAATTCAATTTTGTTTTTTGATGATTTAATATTTATTGATTTTATAGTTTTAATTGGACTTTTTGCATTACAACCTGAAGATCTAAAAGTTGAATAATCATGGGTTCCTAATAACTTTTTTGCACCCTTTTTCATTAATTCTAAATCTAAAGGCTTACGAACATGCCATGCTCTATTTTTTTCAATTATTGGTTGGCTTATTTGATTAAAAATAAAATATTTATAAATTCTTTGTTTTGCTGAAAATCTAGCATGAAATTTATTATTTCTTTTTTTAATATTTTTAATTGCAATGTCCTTTAAATTTAAAAAATGATTAATAGATTTTAAAAATTTAATTTTATCGGTTATTTTATTTTTGCAATCAAAGTGTGCAGATTGCTCAAATGCATGAACCCCGGCATCAGTTCTTCCTTGACCATGTAAAACAATTTTTTCTTTTAATAATTTTGATAATTTTTCTTGAATTAATCCTTGGATTGTTGGGCCCTTTTTTTGAATTTGCCAACCTCTAAAATTTGTCCCTACATACTCAATAAGTATTTGGTATCTATTCATTATAAAAATGAACCCTTTTTAATTTGTGTTCCTAAAACAAATTCCCCAATACTTTGGGGTTTTTTTCCTTGTCTTTGTATTTCTTTAATTTTTATTGATTTTTTATCTCCACATGAAATTTCTAAATGTTCAGATAAAACCTCACCTGGTTTTCCTTGTGCTTGTCCAATTTCTGCTTTTAATATTTTATATCTCTCACCTTTAAAAATGAAATAAGCTCCTGGAACTGGATAAAGTCCATTTATTTTACCAATTATAATTTTAGCATCTTCTTTCCAATTAATCTGCCCCTCTAATTTTTGAATTTTTGGTGCGTATGTCGCTGACGAGTGATCTTGTTCTATAAAATTTGCTTTATCCTCATATATATCATCGATATTATCTAAAATTTTCTCTGCAGCCAAACTTGATAGCTTTTCATTAATATCTTCAGCGTTTAAATTGTTTTCTATATTAATTTTATAAATATTACATACAGGTCCTGTATCTAGTTCCTCCGCTATTTTCATAATACTAATTCCTGTCTCTTTATCTAAATTCATAATTGATCTTTGAATAGGAGCAGCACCTCTCCATTTTGGAAGAATAGATGCGTGTATATTAATAAATCCTTTTTTAGTTAAATTTAAATATGACTTTGGTATAATTTGACCATAAGCAACAACTATTACTAAATCTGCCTCTAAAGATTTAAAATACTCTAACTCCTCTAAATTTTCTTTTAATGAATTTGGTGTTCTAAATTCTATGTTTAAAGTTTCTGAAATTAATTGAATTGGTGACTTGTTAATTTTTTGACCTCTTTTAGATTTTTGAGGTGGTTGAGTATAAACGCAAGAAATAGGATATCCATTTTGATAAAGTGATTTTAAAATTGGAACAGCGAACATGGGTGTACCCATAAAAACTATTTTCTTTAGCATGTTTAAAGAACTGCTGCTGTAGATTTTTTCTTAGATAATTTTTTAATTATCATTGACCTTTTTAATTTTGAAAGATAATCAATAAATAGTATGCCCTCTAAATGGTCCATTTCATGCTGTATACATGTCGCAAGAAGACCATCTGCCTTTAACAATTTCTTTTCTCCATCATAATCAAGATATTCTACTTCACACTTACTAGGTCTATCAATTTCTGCAAACTGATTTGGCACAGAAAGACATCCTTCCTCATAAGTTGCTTTTTCTGGATCTTTATTTTTTATAATTGGATTTACGAAATATCTTGGCTCCTTTTTATTCTCATCTTTACTTATATCCATTACAATAATTCTCTTTGGCACACCAACTTGTATCGCTGCGAGACCAATTCCGTTTGCGTCATACATTGTTTCAAGCATATCATCCATCAATTTTTGCTCTTCTTTACCAACACCATTGACTGGTTTAGAAATTTGTCTAAGTAATTTATTGGGTTCTGTTATTATTGTTCTGATAGCCATAACTTGATTTTAGTATAATTTTTATACTTTTAAAGGAAGAACTTTTAGCAATAGTTTGTTTCTAATTAAATCAACATTTAATTGATTTAAAGTATTGATAATAAAATAAACTGTATCTTCATCAATATTTTCAATTTTGTCAGGTCCAATTACCTCAATTATTCTTAACAATGCAGCACCAATCTCATTATTATCTATCATTGTTTGAATATCGGCAGGCATTTCTGATTGCTTCACCTCATAAAGACCGTCATATTTTTTTGAAATTTCAACTCCATCGGATTTGAGCGCCTCTAGAAAAATTATATCTTTTTTTGATAAAAAATATTTTTTATCTTTTTTAATTTTCTTTAAAAATTTATCTAGATCCTCTTCAATTTTAGATTTTGCATAGTCTCCATTGAAATAATTTATAAGTTTTGATTGATGTAAAATTTTACTATTATATTTAATCTTTTTATCTGCTGTCTCTTTCTTGTTTAGATTACTATTATAAAATGTTGTAAAATTTGATGGAACATCCTCAACATTAATTTCGCTTAAAAATTTTTTTAATTCTAAATCAAAGGCATCGCCTATTTCATCAGATATGAATAGATCCTTTAAAATCTTTATAAATTCTAATTTGATTTTTGGTTCTTCTGTTAAAAGAGTTCTTTGATATAAAAGAGCACGTCCCTCGATTGAAGATAAAGATTTATACGCCTCTTTTGCGTTTAAAAATTGATTAATATTAAATTGGAATTTTTTATAAAATTCGAACAACTCCTCTTCAGAATAATTTTTATCATTAACAGCTTTTTCTATTGTAGAAATTTTTTCTACATCAGTAATTTCTATATCTTGAATTTTAAAAAGTAAATTAGCAGCTGAAAGATATTTCCAAATTATTTTTGGTGTTTCTTCTGTTGGTTCATAAGAAAACTCAGAGTTAGTTCTATGAGCTAAATGAAAATCTAAAATTGAATTTGTTGATATTTCTTTATCTGCCTCATCTAGATATCCAAATAGATAATTTATTTTGTTTTCATAATAAATATCTTCGAAACCTAACTCTTTTTTTAAATCTAAAATTAGTTGTGCCTCTTCATTTTTTCCATAATTTATTAAACAATATAAATTAAATTTTGATAGATATTCATCTTGAAGAGGTTCTGTATTTTTAGAAAAAATTTCACATGATTTTTTTATGTTTGACTCAGATAAATAAGTATCTACTAAATATCTTGCCAAATTTGGGTGTAAATTTATTATTTGATTTTTAATTAAATATTCTTCTATTAATTCTAAGTTTGCATCCTTTATTAACCAATCAGATTTAAAGCTCATAAATTCTTGCTCAGTAATGTTTTGAGTTGGAGAATAAGCATTGGTTAATAAAGATATGTGCATTATATCAGATGCATCTTCAGAAAGATTAAACTTATTAATATTCTGAAATAAATTTTTTAATTTAGTGCCATCAGAATTTGACCACATATCCATACTCAAACCGTATTCACTTGGGTCATATAACCCAACAATTTTAATTTCTTTTGATGAAAATTCTTTATCTAGTTTAATTGTATCTGTTTGTTTATTTGTTTGTAGTTCATAAACGCTATTCTGAGTAGTGCCACTAGAAGTTTCACTTGAAATATTTGTTTCTGAAATAACCTGATTATTTTTTTTTTCTATGTTCCAAATATCAATTGGTTTCTCTTCTGCAAATACAGGTTTAAAAAAAATAAGACAAACTAATGTAATTGAATAAATTTTCTTATTTAACAATTTTAAAATTTTCATTTGGAATAATTTTTTCAATTTCTTTTTTAGGTGCAGGAAAATCAATTGTACTTAGAAAAAAAATAATACCTAAAATAACCCCTAATCCGATTATAGATTTAATCACAAGTCCTATGATACTTGCTTTGCCTGAACTTGTGTTTTTAATGAATTGCATATACTTTTAGTTAATTTCAAATTAAGACATATTTATGTTTTTTCAATAAAGAAACTTATGAAATCAAAAGAAAATCTAGTTTTTTTGGGGATGATGGGTTCTGGTAAGAGCTCTATTGGATCTTTAGTAGCTAAGAAATTAAAATTAAATTTTGTAGATATCGATAAAGAAATTGAAAAAAATTTAAAAATTACAATAAAAAAAATCTTTGAAGTTAAGGGTGAGAATTATTTTAGAAAAATTGAGGAACAAACAACTTTAAAAAAACTTAAATTAAACTCTGCTGTAATTTCGCTTGGTGGGGGAGCTTTTACAAATAACAATATTAGAAAAGAAATTTTAAAAAATCATTTATCTTTTTGGCTAAATTGGGATAATAAAACATTATTAAATAGAATTAAAAACAGTAAAAAAAGACCTTTAGCGATTAATGCAAACGATACTGAGTTAATTGATTTAATTAAGAAACGATCTAACATTTATTCTAAAGCTTTATATGAGATAAAGTGTGATAATCTTACCAAAAGTGAAATAGTAAATAAAATTGTAAAAATTTATGAAACAAAATAGATTAAATATAGTAACAAAAACCGAAAAATATCCAATAATTATTGGATCAAATTTTACCACAAGCATATCAAAAATTTTTAAATCAAATTCAATTGATTTTGATAAATGTTTAATTGTTGTTGATAAAAATGTTCCAAAAAAATTTGTCTCAAATATTAAAAGATCTTTTAAAAATAAAACTATTTCAGTGTTATTTTTTAATGCTAGTGAAAAAAATAAAAATATTAATAGCGTTAATAAAATTCTAGAAGTTTTATTAAGTAAAAACTTTTCAAGAAATGATGTTTTAATTTCTTTAGGAGGAGGAATCACAGGCGATGTAAGTGGTTTTGCAGCTAGTCTTTTCAAAAGGGGCCTAAAGTTTGTAAATATTCCAACAACTCTTTTAGCTCAAGTAGATTCATCAATCGGTGGAAAAACTGGGGTTAATTCTAAATATGGTAAAAATTTAATAGGAAGCTTTTATCAACCATCACTGGTTCTCTCGGATATTCAATTTCTTAAATCCTTATCAAAAAGAGAAATAATTTGTGGATATGGAGAAATATTGAAGCATTCATTAATTGATAATAAAAAATTTTTTAGTTTCTTAAATAAAAATCTTAAAAATATTTTAAGTCTTTCTTCTCCATTTATTGAAAAAGCAATTTATGAAAGTTGTAAAATTAAAAAAAAAGTAGTTGAAAAAGATGAAAAAGAAAAAGCATTAAGAAAAGTATTAAATTTTGGCCATACATTTGCCCATGCTTATGAGGCAGGCTTAGGATACAGCCATAAACTAAATCATGGTGAAGCCGTGATACTTGGAATGAAAACGGCATTGAGTTTTAGTTTAAAGGAAAACATGCTTAGTAAAAGTGAATATAATTTAATTATAAATCATATTGATAATTCTGGTCTACCTTCTTCTATAAAAAAATATTTTTCTATCAGAGATTTAAATAAGATTTTATCTTTTATGATCAAAGATAAAAAAAATAATTCTGAAAAAATTAACTTAGTTTTGTTAAAAAAAATCGGTAAGCCAATTTTCAACAAACAATACTCCAAAAAAAAGTTAAATTTATTTTTAAGAAAATTTTTAACTAATTAAAATTTGGATTGAGTGAATAAATTCTTTTAATTCTTGATCTAAAATCTTGTAAATTTTTTTATTACTTTCAATTTTATTCATTTTTTTTAGTTCTTCAGAAACAATAATTAATTTTAAATGATATTTTCCTTCTTGATTTCCTTTATGATTTTTATGAAGAAAAGATTTATCTTCAATATTTATAGATTCTATATTTATTTGATTTAATAATTTATTTTTTACAATTGTAATTAACTCATTTATATCCATATATGATATTATATATCATGAAAAATATTTGTGACTGGAATAATTGTAATGAAATAGGTGAATATAAGGCACCGGTAGAAAAAGATAATAGCAGAAAATTTAGAATGCTTTGCCTTGAGCATGTAAAAGAATTTAATAAAAATTGGAACTATTTTTCAGGAATGAATGATGAACAAGTAATGGATTTTTTAAAATCTGACATGACTTGGCACAAACCAACGCAAAGCTTTAACTCCTCAGATAATTTTTTCAAAATTTTATGGAATACAACTTTGAGAGATGAGCTCGATAAAGAAAAAATAAATGGAGATTATAATCATATGCGTCAATTTAAATTTGATCACAAAGATATAAAAGCTTTTGGAATATTGGGAGTTTCTGTGGGTTTAAATTGGAAGAAAATACAAGATAAATTCAAATTACTTGTGAAAAAATTTCACCCTGATATGAATTCTGGAAATAAAAAATACGAGGAAAAACTTAAACTTATAACATTAGCTTATACTCAATTAAAAAATACCTATAGAGAAAAAATTGACACCAAATCTTAACACAGAACCGGATATTAAAGTTTCATTAAAACAGACTTTTGGAATTGATTCAGAAATGGAAGTAGACGCATTTTCAAAAAAAAATGAGTATGTTCCTGAAATTGATAAAAGTTACAAGTTTGATAGAGATACAACTTTAGCCATTATTTCAGGATTTGCGTTTAATAAAAGAGTTTTAGTTCAAGGATATCATGGCACTGGAAAATCTACTCACATTGAGCAAATTGCTGCAAGATTAAATTGGCCTTGTATCCGTGTAAATTTAGATAGTCATGTAAGTAGAATTGATTTGATTGGAAAGGATGCGATCGTACTTAAAGATGGTAAACAAGTGACTCAATTTAACGAGGGAATTTTGCCATGGTCTATACAAAATCCAGTTGCACTTGTTTTTGACGAATATGATGCCGGTAGACCTGATGTAATGTTTGTAATTCAAAGAGTTCTAGAATCTGAGGGAAATTTTACATTACTAGATAAAAACAAAGTAATTAAACAAAATAAATTTTTTAGATTATTTGCTACTTCAAATACTGTTGGACTTGGTGATACGACAGGTCTTTACCATGGTACCCAGCAAATTAACCAAGGTCAAATGGATAGATGGAATATCGTTACAACATTAAACTATCTTAGCCTAGATAGAGAAATGGAAATTGTTTTATCTAAAAATAAAAACTTAAATAACGCAAAAGGAAAAGAGAAGGTTGCTAACATGATAAAAGTAGCATCTTTAACACGTAAAGGATTTATTGCAGGAGATATTTCAACAGTGATGAGCCCAAGAACTGTGCTACATTGGGCAGAAAATGCAGAGATATTTAAAGACACTGGTTACGCTTTTAGAGTAACTTTTCTTAATAAATGTGATGATATTGAAAAAAATACTATCGCAGAATATTATCAAAGATGTTTTGGTGAAGAGTTACCAGAGTCTTTGATTAATATTCAAATTTAATGAGCACTAAAGAAAATAATTTAAAAGAAAAAATCAAAATTGCTCTAGCCTCTACGGCAAAAGTAATTGCTGATGATTTTGATGTAAAAAAAACAAATTCTGAAGAAAAGAAAATAAAAGAATTTAATTTTCTAGAGATTGATAATTTAACTAGTCCAGC
>CACPPD010000014.1 GCA_902635865.1 uncultured Pelagibacteraceae bacterium
CTATAGCATAGATAATGCTTACAATTTTAACTTTACTCATATTTTATTTTAATCTTTGGTTAAGTTTTTCTTGAAAAGAGACATACCATTCTTGATTTTATAAGAGTATGATTCTTTAAAACTTTCAAGTTGCCAACCTGTGAGCCTTTTTTCAATTTCGATTATATTTTCTTTTTTCCAATCATCGGTTGTTTCCTCTAGCTTCCAAAGTCTTTTTTCTTCATTACTTCTTCCACAACCATAACAATAGCCTGTTGATGGATCAGTTTTACATATGCTTATGCAAGGCGAAATAATCATTTTTTATAAATTAATATAAATTATATTAGATAAATAGATAATTTTTTAACAATTGTCATTGGACAAATAGTTTCAATAATATATAAAACCCCGTAATTTGTGGGGCGATGGCGGAATTGGTAGACGCGTTGGTCTTAGGAACCAATATGGCAACATGTGAAGGTTCGAGTCCTTTTCGCCCTACCATTAAAATTTTATGAAAGTTACAGTAGAAAATAAAAAAGGATTAAATAAAGACCTTAAAGTTTTTATCGATAAAGAGACAATGAACTCTTATATGGATGAAAAGTATGAAGAGATCAAAGATAGTGTAAATCTTAAAGGATTTAGACCAGGCAAAGTTCCAAAAGAGATTTTAAAAAGACAATTTGGTAAAGCAGTTTTTGGAGAAGTTTTAGATAAAGTTTTAAAAGAAACATCTACAAAAGCATTAGAAGAAAAAAAAATTAAACCAGCTGGCAAACCAAAACTTGATTTAAAAACATACGGTGAAGACAAAGATTTAGAGTATGTTTTATCAGTAACAGAGTTACCAAAAGTAGAAATTAAATCTTTAGAAAATATTAAATTTGACGAATACACTGTAAAAATTGATGAGAGTGAAACTGATAAAAGAATAAAAGAAATTGCAAAAAACCAACCAAATTTTAAAGAAGTTAGCCCTGATACAAAAGCTAAAAAAGGTGATTTAGTCTCTTTAGATTATAAAGCAACTGTTGATGGCAAGGATTTTAAAGGAAGTGAAGGGAAGAATACCCAGTTAACCTTGGGTAAAGATTTATTTTTAAAAGGCTTTGACGAACAATTGATTGGAGTTAAAAAAGATGATGAAAAAATTGTAGAGGCAACTTTGCCAGAAAATTTCCCTGAAAAAGAATTAGTAAATAAAAAGGCTAAATTTAATTGCAAAATTTTAAGCGTTAAGCAATCAGAAGAAGTAAAAATTGATGATGATTTTGCAAGAAATCTAGGAGCAAAAGATCTTAAAGATTTAAAAACGTTAATTTCAAAACAAATTAACGATGAATATAAAAATTCTTTAGATCAATTATCTAAAAACCAAATTCTAAAAGAAATAGAAAAAATTAAAGTAGATGAAGTTCCAGAAAATTTAGTTGAGGAAGAAGTAAAGATTCTTTCTCAAGGTATGCAAGAAGAAGAAGTTAAGAAAAATAAAAAAAATTTTGAGGAAAAAGCAAAAACAAGAATTAAAACTGGATTAATTTTAAATGAGTTTGGTGAGAAAAATCAAATAAAAGTAACAGAACAAGAAGTTCAGGCTGAAGTACAAAAACAATTACGAATGATGCCTGGACAAGAAAAAATGGTTATGGATTTTTATCAAAAAAATCCTTCAGCATTAGCAAGTTTAAGAGGAACCGTATATGAGGAGAAAATTTTAAATTTAATTAAAGAAAAAGGGAAACCAAATAAAAAAGAAATTTCAAAAGAAGAAGCTGAAAAAATCTTAAAAGAGGCTCATAAACACGATGATAGAGAAGAAAAAAAAGAAACGAAGAAAAAATCCTCCACAACATCCGCGAAGGAAAAAAAACCAGCAACTAAAAAGACAAAAACCAAGCCTGCAGCCAAAAAGACAAAAAAAGTTAGCAAAAAGTAATCTCAAGTTGTATAAGTAGAACGAATCAACTTATGACAACAAAATTATCAGAACATATGAGCAATCTTGTACCAATGGTTGTTGAACAATCTAACAAAGGTGAGAGAGCTTATGATATTTACTCTAGATTACTAAAAGAGAGAATTATTTTTTTAACAGGTCAAATTAATGATAACGTTGCATCATTAGTTACTGCTCAATTATTATTTTTAGAAGCTGAGGATCCAAAAAAAGAAATTTATTTATATATTAATAGCCCCGGTGGTTTGGTTACAGCAGGACTTGGTATTTATGATACAATGCAATATGTGAAGCCAGATATTTCTACCTTATGTATTGGCCAAGCTGCTTCTATGGGATCCTTCTTACTCGCTGCAGGAACTAAAGGAAAAAGATTTTCATTGCCAAATTCAAGAATAATGGTTCATCAACCATCAGCAGGTTTTCAAGGTCAGGCAACTGATATTGAAATTCATGCTAATGAGGTTTTGTCTTTAAAGAAAAGGCTTAATGAAATTTATTCAAAACATACTGGAAAAAGTGTTGAAGAAATAAAATCTGCTCTTGAAAGAGATAATTTTATGACTGCAGATGTCGCACAATCATTTGGTCTAATTGACGAAGTAGTAGAAAAAAGATCTTAATACACAATATATTGAGACATCATTAATCGAAACTTGATTAGTGTGAGTCTTATATAATAAAGTAATTAAACTGATTCGTTATAAAAATTAAAATGACAACAAATAATAAAAATATTCTTTACTGTTCTTTCTGTGGAAAGAGCCAACACGAAGTAAGAAAGTTGATTGCTGGTCCAACTGTTTTCATCTGTGATGAATGTGTTGAGTTGTGTATGGACATTATAAAAGAAGAGAGCAAAGATACTTTTGTAAAACATCAAGATGGTTTACCATCTCCAAAAGAAATTTGTTCAGTTTTAGATGATTATGTAATTGGCCAAGTTCATGCGAAGAAGGTATTATCCGTTGCAGTTCACAATCATTATAAAAGATTAAATTATGAAGGCAAAACTAGTAAAAATGTTGAGCTATCAAAATCTAATATACTCTTAGTGGGTCCTACAGGATGTGGAAAAACTTTGCTTGCACAAACTCTTGCTAGAATTCTGGACGTTCCATTTACAATGGCAGACGCAACCACTCTAACAGAAGCAGGTTATGTTGGAGAAGATGTTGAAAATATAATTTTAAAATTGTTGCAAGCATCTGACTACAATGTTGAAAAAGCTCAAAGAGGAATAGTCTATATTGATGAGGTTGATAAAATAAGTAGAAAATCTGAAAACCCATCAATCACAAGAGATGTATCTGGCGAAGGTGTTCAGCAAGCTCTTCTTAAAATAATGGAAGGAACGGTTGCAAGTGTTCCTCCTCAGGGTGGTAGAAAACATCCTCAACAAGAATTTTTACAAGTAGACACTACAAACATTTTGTTTATTTGTGGTGGAGCCTTTGCAGGACTTGATAAAATAATTTCTCAAAGAGACAAAGGTACCTCAATTGGTTTTGGTGCAGATGTCAAAAATACTCAAGATAAGAAAACTGGTGAATGGATGAAAGGTTTAGAGCCAGAAGATTTATTAAAATTTGGATTGATCCCAGAGTTTATAGGAAGACTACCAATGATAGCAACACTTGAAGATTTAGATGAAAAATCTTTAATAAAAATATTACAAGAACCTAAAAATTCTCTAACAAAGCAATATCAAGAGTTGTTTAAATTAGATGGTGCCAAACTAACATTTAAAGAAAATGCTTTAAGAGAAATCGCACAAAAAGCAATAAGCAAAAAGACTGGAGCAAGGGGTTTGAGGTCAATTCTTGAAAATATTTTGTTGAAAACAATGTACAATCTTCCGAGCCAAGATAATATTGAAGAGGTTATTGTTGACGCTAGTGCAGTGAAAGGACATTCGCAACCAATATTGGTTCATTCTAAAGGCGACAGCAAATCTAAGTCAAATAAGACCACAGCGGCTTAATATCCTTAATAATTAATAAAAACCTGTTGCATTATAAAATATAATATCCATATTATAATCATGGATGTCAAAATAACATTGCCCTTACTTCCATTGAGAGACATTGTAGTCTTTCCAAGTATGGTAATTCCACTATTTGTGGGGAGAGATAAATCTATTTCAGCACTAAATGAAGTGATGAAAAAAGATAAAAAAATAATCTTAGTTACGCAAAAAAATTCAGAAATTGATGACCCCAAGAAAACTGACGTTTTTATGTATGGTTGTGAAGGAAGTATTTTACAATTGTTAAAATTACCTGATGGCACAGTCAAAGTTTTGGTGGAGGGTATTAAAAGAGTAAAAATTTTAGATTTTAAAGATGATGAAAAGTTTATTACATGTGATTACACACACTATAAAGATATTTCACCTGCAGAAGAGAATTTATTTCCTTTAGCTGCAACGGCTTTAAGAAGATTGGAAAAATTAACATCTATAAACAAAAAAATTTCTAACGAAATTATAAATACAATTAAACAATTAAAAGATCCTTCACAAATTGCAGATAATATTGCATCTCATATATCAGCTACTATTTCTGAAAAACAACAAATTTTTGAAACTGTAGATGTAAAAAAAAGATTAAACGCCATTATTAAAATAATGGAAAATGAGACGAGTATTATTGGTGTTGAAAAAAGAATTAGAGGTAGAGTTAAAACTCAAATGGAAAAAACACAAAGAGAGTATTATTTAAATGAACAACTCAAAGCTATCCAAAAAGAACTTGGTGAAATTGAAGATGGAAAAGACGAGACAACAAGTCTTAATAAAGCAATTACCAAAGCCAAGATGCCAAAAGAGGTAGAAAAGAAATGTTTGCAAGAATTAAAAAAATTAAAAAATATGAGTCCTATGTCCGCAGAGGCAACAGTTGTAAGAAACTATTTAGATTGGATGACGGAACTTCCTTGGCACAAAAAAAGTGAGGTTGATATAGATTTAAAGAAAGCCTTAGATATTCTTGATAAAGATCATTTTGGATTAGAAAAAGTAAAAGAGAGAATAATAGAATTTCTAGCTGTTCAAAAAAGAATGGAAAAAATTAAAGGTCCAATTTTGTGTTTAGTAGGACCTCCTGGCGTTGGAAAAACATCTTTAGGCAAATCAATTGCAAAAGCTACAAATAGAGAATTTGTCAGAATGTCTGTTGGTGGAATGAGAGATGAGGCAGAAATACGTGGTCATAGAAGAACATATATTGGATCCTTGCCAGGAAAAATTATTCAGATGATGAAAAAAGCTGGAACAAAAAATCCATTAATTTTATTAGATGAAATAGACAAAATTGGAAATGATTATAGGGGAGACCCGTCCTCGGCATTATTAGAAGCTTTAGATCCTGAGCAGAATACAACATTTAATGATCATTATCTAGAAGTTGATTATGATTTATCTGATGTTATGTTTGTAACAACTGCGAATACTTTAAATATTTTACCACCTTTGCTGGATAGAATGGAAGTAATTAGATTGGCTGGTTATACAGAAGATGAAAAAATAAGTATTGCAAATAAATATTTATTACCTAAGCAAATTAAAGATAATGGTGTTAAAGAAAAAGAAATGAAATTAGATGATAATATCATAAAAGAAGTAATAAGGGGTTATACAAAAGAATCAGGAGTAAGAAACCTTGAAAGAGAAATTTCTAAATTAGCAAGAAAAGTTGTTAAAAAAATTGTTGCCGGTGAAGAAAAAGAAGTTGGAATAAATAATAAAAATTTAGCTGATTTTTTAGGTGTTCCTAAATTTAAATTTGGAGAACTAGAAGCTGAGAATAGAGTCGGTATAGTAACAGGACTAGCTTGGACAGAGTATGGTGGAGAAATATTAAAAATTGAAACCGCAACAATGCCAGGTAAAGGTAGAATGCAAATTACGGGTAAATTAGGAGATGTTATGCAAGAGTCTGTTAAAGCAGCTAAATCTTTTGTAAGATCAAAATGCCTAGAATACGGAATTATTCCACCTATATTTGAAAAAAAAGACTTTCATATACATGTACCGGAAGGTGCAACTCCTAAAGATGGTCCTTCAGCAGGTATAGGTATGGTCACTTCTATCGTATCTTCAATTACCAATATTCCAATAAGAAGAGATTTAGCTATGACTGGAGAGGTAACATTAACAGGCCAAGTTTTACCAATTGGTGGTTTAAAAGAAAAATTATTGGCCGCTCATAGAGCAGGTATTAAAGAAGTTTTAATTCCAAAAGAAAATGAGAAAGATTTAATTGATATGCCGAAAAAAATTATTGATGATATTAAAATTACGCCAGTTGAATATGCTGATCAGGTAGTAAAAATTGCTTTAACCAAAGAACTGAAACCAACAGAGTGGGTAGAGGTAGATATATCAAAAAAAGATGATAAATCTCAGGCTAGTATTCAATAACTCTTAAAATAAGTGGAAACTTTCATTCTTATAATAACACTAGTTATGATTTTGTATTACGTAATTAGACCTGTTTCTAAGTATGAAAAAAAAAATCTAGAGGATAAAAATAATTGGAGAAGCGGTTTTTAGAAAATCATCATTGTTTCACAAAACAAAAAAAAGTAAGAAATTTAGCCATTTTAATGTATTAATAGATCTTGACGTAGGTGTTCTAAAGGATATAAAACACCCTTATTTGGTTTTGGGCGGTTAGCTCAGTTGGTAGAGCATCTCGTTTACACCGAGGGGGTCAAAGGTTCGAGTCCTTTACTGCCCACCAAAAATTAAATAAGTGGGGGTGTAGCTCAGTTGGTTAGAGCGATCGCCTGTCACGCGATAGGTCGAGGGTTCGAGTCCCTTCACTCCCGCCACTTTTTAGCGAATCTATTATAAATTACTAAACTATTGATATTGTTAAGTTTTTCAGCCTACTTGATATAAGTAATTGAAATTATTAACTTTTTTTTAATTGAAAATGTGACGTATCTACCCTTCAACAACAAATAAAAACTGATATATAGACACGCATGTTATCTGATTTTCTTAAAGATTACTTACCTATAATAATTTTCCTAGTCATAGCTCTGGGATTAAGTTGTGCTTTTGTAGTAATTAATTTTATTCTATCACCAAAAAAACCCGATCCTGAAAAATTATCAGCTTATGAATGTGGTTTTGAACCATTTGAAGATTCAAGAATGGAGTTTGATGTGAGATTTTATCTAGTCGCAATTCTATTTATTATTTTCGATTTAGAGATAGCATTTTTATTTCCATGGGCAATATCTCTAGGAAATATTGGATTATTAGGTTTTTCATCAATGATGATTTTTTTGTTCATACTAACAATAGGTTTTATTTATGAATGGAAAAAAGGTGCTTTAGACTGGGAATAAAAATTATATACAAAAATGAATAATAAAATAGATCAAGTTCCAGAGGAATTTAAACAACTTGCAGAAGATTTTAGTAAGAATGGTTTTATAACTACATCACTTGATAATTTAATTAACTGGTCAAGATCAGGATCACTTCATTGGATGACTTTTGGTTTAGCTTGTTGTGCCGTTGAAATGATGCAAACAGCTATGCCGAGATATGATTTAGAAAGATTTGGAGCCGCTCCAAGAGGATCACCAAGACAATCAGACGTTATGATAGTTGCAGGAACATTAACAAATAAAATGGCACCAGCTTTAAGAAAAGTTTATGATCAAATGCCTGAACCTCGTTATGTAATTTCTATGGGCAGTTGTGCAAATGGAGGTGGGTATTACCACTATTCATATTCAGTTGTTAGAGGGTGCGATCGTATTGTTCCAGTAGATGTTTATGTACCAGGATGCCCTCCCTCTGCAGAGTCATTGTTATATGGAATACTACAATTACAAAAAAAAATTAGAAAAAAAGGATCTTTTATTAGATAGTTATGAAAAATTTAGAAGATCTAGAAAAAAAAATTAATTCTGAATTAACTACTAAAATTAATAATACAGAAATTAAACATAATCAAATTTATATTGAAACAGATAAAGAAGACATTATTGATGTTGTTATATTTTTAAAAACAAATCAAGATACTAAATTTAGGCAACTTATAGATATAACAGTTGTTGATTATCCTGAACAAAATCAAAGGTTTGAAGTAGTTTACTTGTTTTTAAGCCATGAATTTAATCAAAGATTGATTGTAAAATATTCAATTGGTGAAAATGAAGTTATTCCATCATTAACTAGCATTTTTCCATCAGCAAATTGGATGGAGAGAGAAGTATTTGATATGTATGGAGTATCTTTTAAAGATCATCCTGATTTAAGGAGAATACTAACTGATTATGGATTTGAAGGTCATCCATTAAGAAAAGATTTTCCATTAACTGGTCATTCAGAGGTCAGATATAGCGAAGATCAAAAAAAAGTAATTAGCGAACCAGTGAAGCTTGAGCAAAATTATAGAAATTTTGATTACGAAAGTCCATGGGAAGGAACAAAATATATTAAAGAAGAAATTGAAAGTAATGACAAAAAAAATTAAGAATTTGAATTTAAATTTTGGTCCTCAGCATCCTGCTGCCCATGGCGTTCTTAGATTAATTTTAGAGCTTGATGGAGAGGTCGTTGAGAAGGCAGATCCGCATATAGGTTTACTTCATAGAGGAACAGAAAAACTCATAGAAAATAAAACTTATATGCAGGCAGTTCCTTATTTTGATCGTTTAGATTATGTCGCTCCAATGAACCAGGAACATGCATTCGCACTAGCTGTAGAAAAAATACTTAAAATAGATGTACCAATTAGAGCACAATACATAAGAGTTATATTTTGTGAGATTGGGAGAATCTTAAGTCATATTTTAAACGTTACAACTCAAGCTCTTGATGTTGGTGCACTAACTCCTTCTCTTTGGGGTTTTGAGGAAAGAGAAACTCTAATGACATTTTATGAAAGAGCTTCAGGATCAAGACTTCATGCAAATTATTTTAGAGCAGGAGGTGTTCATCAAGATTTGCCAAAAGGTTTAGAGGAAGATATTGCAAATTTTTGTGAAACTTTTCCTAAAATAATTAACGATTTAGAAAGTTTGTTAACGGATAATAGAATTTTTAAACAAAGAAATGTCGATATAGGAGTAGTCACAAAAGAAGATGCCTTAGATTATTCTTTTTCAGGAGTTATGATTAGAGGCTCAGGTGTTCCATGGGATTTAAGAAAATCTCAACCTTATGACTGCTATGAAAGTTTAGACTTTAAAATTCCGGTTGGAAAAAATGGAGATTGTTACGACAGATATTTATGCAGAATTGAAGAAATGAAAGAGAGTGTTTCAATTATTAAACAATGTCTAGCTAAAATGGAAAAGGGTCCAATCAAATCATTAGATGGCAAGATTAGCCCTCCACCTAAGGCAGAAATCAAACAATCAATGGAAGCTTTAATACATCATTTTAAACTTTTCACAGAGGGATATAGGGTTCCAAAGGATGAAATTTATACAGCTGTTGAGGCACCAAAAGGAGAATTTGGTGTTTACTTAATATCTGATGGATCAAGTAAACCTTACAAATGTAAAATAAGAGCGCCAGGTTTTTCACATTTACAATCAATGGATTATCTAATTAAAGGTCATATGTTAGCAGATGTTCCTGCAGTATTAGGCTCTTTAGATATTGTTTTCGGTGAGGTAGATAGATGAGTTTAAGAAGACCTGCTAAAGATCAACCAGAAAGTTTTGAATTTAATGCTTCATCATTAGAAGCAGCAAAAGTTATTGTTACAAAATATCCTGAAGGCAAACAGCAAAGTGCTGTAATGGCTTTACTTTATATTGCTCAAAAACAAAATAATAATTGGATACCATTAGCTGCAATGAAGTACATCGCTAAATTTTTAGATATGCCTTATATTAAAGTTTATGAGGTAGCTACTTTTTATACAATGTATAATTTAGCTCCTGTTGGTAAATACTTTGTTCAGGTATGCACTACAACTCCATGTATGATAAGAGGTGCAAATAAATTAGTTGAGGCTTGTAAGGAAAAAATTTCTGAAAACGAATGTGAATTATCAAATGACAAAAGCTGTTCATGGATGGAAGTTGAATGTTTAGGAGCATGTGTAAATGCTCCAATGATGCAAATTAATGATGACTATTATGAAGATTTAGACAAACAAAAAACTTTAGATATTTTAGATAAAATTTTAAATGGAGAAACTCCAAAACCAGGTTCGTATAGAGGAAGAGTGAATAATGAACCAGAAAATAACAGGAAAACCTTAATGGATTTAAAAAATGCTTAAAGATCAAGATAGAATTTTTCAAAATTTATATAATGACAAAGGCTCAGATGTATCCTCATCACAAGAGAGAGGTGATTGGGTAAATACAAAAGAAATTACTGACAAAGGACGAGACTGGATAATTAATGAAATTAAAGAGTCTCAACTAAGGGGTCGAGGTGGTGCAGGATTTCCTACTGGTTTAAAATGGTCATTTGCACCAAAAGAAGTTGGATCTAGGCCACATTACTTAGTTATTAATGGCGATGAGTCTGAACCAGGAACTTGTAAAGACAGAGATATTTTAAGATTTGAACCTCACAAATTAATAGAAGGTTGTTTAATAGCATCATATGCAGTTCAAGCACATGTTTGTTATATTTACATAAGAGGAGAATATTTTGTTGATGGTCAAAAACTTCAAGTAGCAATAGATGAGGCTTATGAGAAAAAATTGTTAGGTAAAAATGCAGCAGGCACTGGGTGGGATTTAGATATTTATATTCATTATGGAGCTGGTGCATATATTTGTGGAGAGGAAACAGCTTTACTAGAAAGTATCGAGGGTAAAAAAGGACAACCTAGATTAAAACCACCATTTCCAGCTCTAATTGGTCTTTATGGATGCCCAACAATTATTAATAATGTTGAAACTATAGCTGTAGTTCCAACAATTCTTAGAAGAGGTGGTAAATGGTTTGCATCTCTTGGAAGAGAAAAAAATACTGGAACTAAAATTTTCTGTATTTCAGGAAATGTTAATAATCCATGTAACGTAGAAGAAGAAATGAATATTCCTTTAAAAGAATTAATTGAAGTTCACGCAGGTGGTGTTATTGGAGGTTGGGATAATCTTCAAGCAGTAATTCCTGGTGGATCATCAATGCCATTAATTCCAAAAGAGAAATGCGAAACATTAACTATGGATTTTGATTCACTTATGGCTGAAAAAAGTGGTTTAGGAACTGCGGGTATTGTTGTCATTAATAAAGATCAGGACATAATTAAATGCATGGCAAGAATAGCAAGATTTTATAAACATGAAAGTTGTGGACAATGCACACCTTGTAGAGAAGGTTCTGGATGGATGTGGAGAATGCTTGAGAGAATGGCAAAAGGAGATGCTACGAAGGATGAAGTAGAAATGTTGGGTGATGTTACAAATCAAATTGCAGGACATACTATTTGCGCGTTTGGTGAAGGTTCATCATGGCCAGTTCAAGGATTGCTCAGACACTTTAAAAAAGAAATTGAGAAAAGAAACAATTTGGATCCAATTGTTCAAAAGAAAAACAATATTCCATATTTAGTAGATCAACATTTATTGGATAAAAAAAATGCTTAAATTAAAAGTAAATGGAATCGAAGTTGAAGTTGAAGAGGGTTTAACTGTTCTTCAAGCTTGTGAAAAAGCTGGAGTGGAAATTCCACGATTTTGTTACCATGAAAAATTATCGATAGCAGGTAATTGTAGAATGTGTTTAGTTGAAATGGAAAAATCTCCTAAACCAATTGCTTCATGCGCTATGCCAGCTGCAGAGGGTATGAATATTAAAACAAATACTGCTTTAGTAGAAAAAGCTCGTAAGGGAGTGATGGAATTTTTATTAGCTAACCATCCCTTAGATTGTCCAGTATGTGATCAAGGTGGTGAATGTGATCTTCAAGATCAATCAATGTACTACGGAGTAGACAAATCAAGATTTAAAGAAAACAAAAGATCAGTTCCTGAAAAAAATATGGGACCATTGATTAAAACTCAAATGACAAGATGTATTCACTGCACGAGATGTGTGAGATTTGCAACGGAAGTTGCTGGAGTTCAAGAGCTTGGTGCTATTGGAAGAGGTGAAGATATGCAAATTACAACCTATCTAGAGCAATCAATGCAATCTGAATTGTCTGCTAACGTTGTAGATTTATGTCCAGTAGGAGCCCTAACATCAAAACCCTACGTGTTTGAAGCTAGACCATGGGAATTAAAGAAAACCGAAACAATTGATGTAATGGACGCAATAGGTTCAAATGTAAGAGTAGATACATATGATTGGGAAGTCAAAAGAGTACTTCCAATTATAAATGAAGATATCAATGAGGAATGGATCTCAGATAAAACAAGATATGCTTGCGATGGTCTTCTACATCAAAGATTAGATACTCCATTTATCAAATACAACGGCAAATTTGAAAAGGCTTCATGGGGTGAAGTGTATAAAATAATTAAATCTAAATTTGAAAACACTTCAAAAGAAAAAATATGTGGTTTTGTTGGTGATTTAACCAATATGGAGACTAGTTATATTTTTAAAGAATTTTTTGATCGAACAATTGATACTACAAATTACGAGTCAAGATCTGATAACAGATTTATAAATACTTCAAAAAGAGAAAACTACTTATTTAATTCTTCTATAAATGGTATTGAAGAAGCAGATTTAATTTTTATAGCAGGTTCGAACCCAAGATATGAAGCAACTATTTTAAATGCTAGAATTAGAAAAGCTTACTTAAACAATAATACAAAAATTATTTCACTTAATGATGTTGGTGATTTAACTTATCCTTATCAAAGTTTAGATGGTCAAACGCAAACTTTAAATAATATTCTTGAGGGAAATCATGACATATCTAAAGAAATTATAAATTCAAAAAAACCAATAATCATTATAGGTGAGTCTGTACTTAGATTAAAGTCTTCAGATTTTTTATTTAATAAAATGAAAGAATTTTTATCAAAAAATAATAAAATGTCAGATGAATGGAACTCTTTAAATATTTTATCAACAGATGCAGCAACAGTAGGAAATTTTGACCTTGGATTAATTAATAATGAAAATAATTTAATAGGTGATTTAAAAGAACATAAATTTGATATTGTTTATCTTGTAGGTCAAGATAATTTAGAATTTGATAAACGAGATGAATTCATAATTTATCAAGGCAGCCATGGTGACAAAGGTGCTGAGTCAGCTGATATTATTTTACCAGGTGCTGCATATACTGAACAAGATGGACACTTTACCAATCTAGAGGGAAAAATTCAAAAAGCCTACAAAGCATCATATCCACCAGGCGAAGCAAAAGAAGATTGGCAAATAATAAACGAACTTGCTGAATTTATGAATAATAGAAAATTATTTAATGATAAAGATGAATTAGAAAGCAGCATGTTTAATTATTTAAATTTACAAAAGCAGAAACAGGTAAATGACATTAATAATTATACTAATGAGTTTCAAAATGAAACTTTAACAATCAAAGTAAAAGATTATTATTTTTCAAATGTTATTGCTAGATCATCAAAAACTATGGTTGAATGTAATAACTCTAAATTAAATCTAAAATCAACAGGTACAGAAGGTTAATATGGAATACTTGAGCATAGTTTTTCAAGAGGTTTATAAGATTTTATTCTTACTAGTTCCTGTTCTTGTTTCTGTAGCAATGATTGTTTGGCTAGATAGAAGAGTTTGGGCTTTTGTTCAAAAAAGACAAGGACCTAATGTTGTTGGTCCGTTTGGCTTATTACAATCTTTAGCTGATGCTTTAAAATATATATTTAAAGAAATCATTATTCCATCCAGCTCAAATAAAGTGATTTTCATACTGGCTCCTATAGTCACAATGACTTTAGCTTTGATCGCATGGGCTGTAATTCCATTTAGCGCAACTCAGGTTTTGGCCGATATCAATGTTGGAATTCTTTACTTATTTGCTGTTTCTTCACTAGGTGTTTATGGAATAATAATGGGAGGCTGGGCATCCAATTCTAAATATCCTTTTCTAGGAGCAATTCGTTCTGCTGCTCAAATGGTATCTTATGAAGTTTCAATTGGAGTAATAATTATCAATGTTTTACTTTGTGTTGGTTCATTAAACTTAAACGACATTGTTATTGCTCAACAAAATATGTGGTTTGTGATTCCATTATTTCCGATGTTTGTAATATTCTTTATTTCCGCTTTAGCAGAAACCAACAGACCACCTTTTGATTTACCGGAAGCAGAAGCAGAGTTGGTTGCTGGTTATCAAACAGAATATTCAGGAATGATGTATGCAATGTTTTGGTTAGGTGAATACGCAAATATTTTATTGATGTGTGCAATGGGAGCAATATTATTTTTAGGTGGTTGGATGTCCCCAATTGATGTTTATCCATTTACATTAGTTCCAGGTGCAATATGGTTAATATTAAAAATTCTTCTTTTATTCATCCTTTTTGCTTTAGTTAAGGCGATAGTACCAAGATATAGATACGACCAATTAATGAGACTTGGTTGGAAAATTTTTCTTCCTCTTTCTTTAACTTGGGTGGTATTAACAGCTAGCTATTTATTTTATTTTAACCTTTTACCTGTGAATTAATAATGAAGATTACAAGATTTTTTAAAACAATATTAATGACAGATTTCATTGCTGGTTTGTTAATTGCTATTAAAGAATTATTTAAATCAAAAAAAACAATTAATTACCCTTTTGAAAAAGGTAAAATAAGTCCTCGTTTTAGAGGTGAGCATGCTTTGAGAAGATATCCAAATGGAGAAGAAAGATGTATCGCTTGTAAATTATGTGAAGCAGTATGTCCTGCTCAAGCAATAACTATCGAGTCAGCTGCGAGAGAAGACGGAAGTAGAAAGACTACACGTTACGATATTGATATGATGAAATGTATTTACTGTGGTCTATGTGAAGAATCGTGCCCTGTAGATGCAATCGTACAAGGTCCAAATTTTGAATTTTCAACAGAAACAAGAGAAGAACTTTATTACACTAAAGAAAAGTTATTAGATAATGGCGACAGATGGGAGAATGTTTTGGAGGCTAATATTAAAGCTGACAATATCCATAGATAAAAATGATTGCGCACGCTATTTTTTTTTATACATTTTCTATAATTGCTGTTGTTTCAGCTATAATGGTAACAGCTTCTAAAAATACTGTTCATTCAGTATTTTTCTTAATTCTTGATTTCATAAGTATCTCTTGTCTTTTCATAATGATTGGTGCTGAATTTTTGGGAATGATAATGCTAATTGTTTATGTTGGAGCTGTAGCGGTTTTGTTTTTATTTGTAGTGATGATGTTAAATGTAGCACAACAAAAAAATCAATGGTTTGCAGGTCAAACAACCTCAAAACATATTCCAGTTGGTTTAATTATAAGTACATTAATTTTCTTTGAAATTATAATTGTAATAGGTGGCTGGAAATATAAACCAGAAATTTTTGATATTAATAATTCACTTGCTAATACAAGTGTAAGTAATACCCACTCATTAGGTCAAGTTTTGTATACTGATTATATCCATGTGTTTCAAATAAGTGGAATGATCCTTTTAGTTGCCATGGTAGGGGCCATAGTATTAACTTTTAGACAAAGATCAGGTGTTAAAAAACAAAGTTATATCAAGCAAATATCCAGAGAAAGAGCAGAAGGTGTTGAGGTTCTAGAGGTTCAAAGTAATAAAGGAGTTAAAATAGATGACTGAAATAGGTTTAGGACATTATTTAACTCTAGGTGCCGTGATTTTCTCAATTGGAATAATTGGTATTTTTCTAAACAGAAAGAACATCATTGTTATATTAATGAGTATTGAATTGATATTACTAGCTGTAAATATCAATTTAGTTGCTTTTTCTATTTATTTAGGAGATTTGGCAGGACAAGTCTTTACTTTATTCATCCTTACTGTTGCAGCAGCAGAAGCAGCTATAGGATTAGCAATCATTGTCGTGTATTTCAGAAACTCTGGAACAATACGTGTTGAAGAAATAGATAAGTTAAAAGGATAACTATGGAATTATCGATTATATTTCTTCCACTTATTGCTTCAATTATATCTGGTTTTTTTGGCAGATATATAGGTGATAGAAATTCTGAAATAGTAACAAGTGCTCTGGTTTCAATTTCTGCACTTTTATCAATTCATGTCCTTTATCAAGTAATCGTAAATCAATATGAAGAAAATATTGTCATAGCTACCTGGATAAGCTCGGGGTCACTCGATGTAAATTGGTCAATGTTAATTGATCCATTATCAGCAGTAATGTTAGTAGTTGTAACTTCCGTATCTGCTTTAGTGCATATTTATTCAATTGGTTACATGTCTCATGATCCACATAAGCCAAGATTCATGGCTTACTTATCATTATTCACTTTTGCAATGTTGATGCTTGTAACATCAGATAATTTTATTCAATTATTTTTTGGCTGGGAAGGTGTTGGTCTTTGTTCTTATTTCTTAATTGGTTTTTGGTTTAAAAAAGAAAGTGCAAATGCTGCAGCAATAAAAGCATTTGTTGTAAACAGAGTAGGTGACTTTGGTTTTGCTTTAGGAATTTTTTTAATATTTTATTTATTTGGAACTGTTAATTACTCTGAAGTTTTTCAACAAATTCCAACTGTTTTAGATAAAAATTTATCCTTTTTAGGTTTTGAAGTTAAAGCAATAGATCTAATTTGTTTACTTTTATTTATTGGAGCAATGGGTAAATCTGCGCAGATATTACTGCATACTTGGTTACCTGATGCTATGGAAGGTCCAACACCTGTTTCTGCATTAATTCATGCAGCAACGATGGTAACAGCTGGGGTTTTCTTAGTTGTAAGATGTTCTCCAATCTATGAATATTCACCATTGATACTAAATTTTATAACTATCGTTGGAATGACTACAGCATTCTTTGCAGCAACCGTCGCTCTAGTTCAAACAGATATAAAAAAAATTATTGCTTACTCTACGTGTAGCCAACTTGGTTATATGTTTTTTGCAGCTGGAGTAGGTGCATACAATGTTGCTATGTTTCACTTATTTACTCATGCATTTTTCAAAGCTTTATTATTTTTAGGATCTGGTTCAGTAATCCATGCTTTTAAAGATGAGCAAAATATAAATAACATGGGTGGTGTATGGAAAAAGTTACCATATACCTATACTTTAATGATAATAGGAACACTTGCATTAACAGGTTTTCCATTTTTATCAGGATTTTATTCTAAAGACGCAATTATAGAATTTGCATATTTAAAAGGTAATACTACTGGTTATTATGCAGCTGGAATTGGAATAATTACTGCATTTTTAACATCTATTTATTCATGGAGATTGATATTTAAAACTTTCCATGGAGAGTATAATAACAAAGAGATCAAAATAGAGGAAACACATGAGTCCCCATTGGTTATGCTTGTTCCGTTATTTATTCTCTCAATAGGAGCTGTGTTTGCTGGTTTTCTATTTAAAGGACTATTTATTGGTCATGGTGAGAATTTATTCTGGGCAGAGTCTATTAAGTTCTTAGAGCCTTTGAGTACTGAGCACCCACCTTTATGGTTTTTACTTTTAACACCTTGTTTAGTTTTAGTATCTATTCCAATTGCTTATTACTTATTTGTAAAAAACAAAGAGCTTCCTAATTCAATAGTTTCTATGAACAAACCTTTGTATAATTTTTTAGTTAACAAATGGTATTTTGATGAGTTGTATGATGTTTTGTTTATTAAATCCTCAAAAAAACTAGGTCTATTTTTATGGAAATTTTGTGATGGAACTATAATAGATGGTTTTGGTCCTGATGGAA
>CACPPD010000015.1 GCA_902635865.1 uncultured Pelagibacteraceae bacterium
CAATAACAAGCTCGTCTCTAAATTTAATACCTTCATCAGATATTTTTAGTTTACCTAATCTGTCGTTAAAATGAATATCTACTCCAGCTATGTAGAAAACAAAATCAAATTTTTCTTGATTTAACTCATTTAAATAATGTTTAAGCGTCTTAATGTAAGCATCATCCTCTAAATTATCTTCAAGCTCCACATCTAAATCGCTATTAGATTTTTTCGCTGGATAGTTAGTTTTAGAGTGCATACTGAACGTAAAAACACTTCTATTTTCTTTAAAAATTTCTGAATTTCCGTTTCCTTGATGAACATCTAAATCAATAATTAATATTTTGTTAGCCAAACCTCGATTTAGTAAATAATGAGCAGCAACAGCTACATCATTAAAAACGCAGTATCCAGCTCCACCATCGTAGTTTGCGTGATGACTACCTCCAGCAGTATTACACGATATTCCATAATTAATTGCAAGTTTAGAAGCTAAAACAGTACCACCAGTAGCTACTAATGATCTCTGAACAACACTATCAACAAGTGGAAATCCAATTTTTTTTACTTCCTCTTTACTTAATTTTTTATTTTTGATCTTAGAGATATAATCTTTTGAATGTGCGTAACTCAATGTTTCAAGCGAACAAGCATATGGTTTATGAAACTTTTTAACGATTTTATTTTGGATCAAATAATTTGCCAATTCTCCAAACTTGTTTATAGGAAATTTATGATCATCTCCAATTTTGGCAAAATAATCCTCATGATTAACCACTGGTAAATCCATCGTTACTCTAGAACACGTACTGGCTTTCCATCAACACAAGCCTCTAATCCTTCAATCATTTGATTATAAAAAATACTATAATTTTCTGCTGTCACATAACCTATGTGTGGTGTAAGAAGTGCATTAGGTAAAAATCTTAGTTTATTATTTTCAGATAAAGGTTCTTTATCATAGACATCAATCCCAGCTCCTGCAATTACATTGGTTGACAATGCTATAATTAAATCATCCTCATTAACAATAGGTCCTCTAGAAGTATTTATCAAAAAAGCTGTCTTTTTCATTTTATCAAATTCTTTTATAGTAATACAGTCTTTGTATCTTTCACCTCCTTGAACGTGAATTGAAAGTACATCAGAATTTGTGATTAAGTCATCTTTGCTACAAGGGAGTACATCTAATTCTTTGCACTTGTCTAAGCTCAAGTTTTCACTCCAGGCCATTAATTGCATTCCAAATGCTTTTCCAATTTTTGCAACTTCTGTACCTACTCTACCAAGACCAATCAAACCGAGGATTTTTCCTTTCAATTCCACTCCAATAGTAGTTTGCCAATACCCTTGATACATATTATCAATCTCTTCTTTAAAATTTCTAGCTAAACCAAGAATCAATGCCCAAGTTAATTCGGGTGTTGGGTTTAAGTTAATATCTGTTCCACAAACTATAATTTTTCTTTTCTTCGCAGCCTCTAAATCAATAGATTTGTTTCGTAATCCACTTGTGATTACAAATTTTAAATCATTTAGATTATCAATTAAATTTTTTGTTATTGGAGTTCTTTCTCTCATAATTAATAAGGCCTCAAAATCAGATAATTGTTCAATTGCATCAGCTTCATCTAGAAAGGGTTCGCTGAAGATTTTAAACTCGTAT
The DNA here is from genome assembly GCA_902635865.1 of uncultured Pelagibacteraceae bacterium. Lineage (GTDB taxonomy): Bacteria > Pseudomonadota > Alphaproteobacteria > Pelagibacterales > Pelagibacteraceae > Pelagibacter. The sequence goes on from CACPPD010000015.1 coordinate 1,649, forward strand.
TTCCCAGATAGTTTTTCTAAATCTACAAATTGTTGGGCAACGTTTTGGTAATCATCTAATATAGCAACTTTAAGCATTTTTAACTTTCTTATTTGATAACAATATTCCTATAATAATAAAACAAGCGCCTAAAATATGGTAAAACATAAATTTTTCACTAAAAAAAATCATTGCCATTATTGCACTCAATATTGGCATTAAGTGTAAAAAAACACCTGATCTATTAGCTCCAATCATAGATATTCCTTTTATCCACAAAAGAAAAGACGCCAAACCTGGAAATAAAACAACATAAGATAAAATTAAAATAAATGGGAGTTCTAAATTAATTCTAAAACCAATTTGGTATTCAATAAAATAAACTGGTATCAAAAATATTAAACCGAAAGTAATTACTACTTGAAGTAATGATATTTGAGTTAATTCATATTTTTTTCCTTTTAACAATGTAGAATATAAAGCCCAAGAGAACATCGCTATTACCATGGTTATGTCACCTTTATTAAAGTCTAAATTTTTTAATATTTCTAAGTTTGCTTTTGTGATAATCATAATCACACCAGCAAAAGAAAAAATTACTCCTATAATTTGAAAAATATTTGTCTTTTCAATTTTTAAAATTGATGAAAACAACATTATCATTACTGGTATTGTTGAAATCATTAACACTCCACTGATAACTTGTGTAAAATTAAGAGAATAATAAACAATAGAGTTAAATACAGTTATGCTCGTAACTCCCAATATAATAAAAAGCTTATAATTCTTTAAAATATAGTTTCTTTTCTCTAATATTTCAGGGATTGTAAAAGGAGCTAAAATTAACCAAGCAAAAAGCCATCTGTAAAAATTTAGTGAAAAAGGCGGAACTTCATAAAAACTTGCGAGTTTTCCTACTACAAAATTCCCTGCCCAGAAAGTTACTGTTAAAAATAGATATAAATAAGCTAAAAAATTATTATCTTTAGTCACTTAACTAAATCTAAGCGAACTATAAGGTTTTAAATCTAAATTTGTATTTTCGTTCGCTATCATCCCTGAAACAATCTTTCCAGAAATTGGACCTAAAGTCCATCCTAAATGATGATGCCCAAAACAATAATAAATATTTTTGTAATTTTTTGATGGTCCCATAACAGGTAAAAAATCTGGTAAAGTTGGTCTAAATCCTAGCCACTCATCCTCATGTTCAGGTAAATCACCAAGCATATATTTTGCATTATTTATCAAATTTTTAACTCTTGATTTAGATAATGGATTATCTAATCCACCGAATTCAACAGTTCCAACAACTCTTAAACCTTGTTCCATCGGTGTTATTCCAAATCCACGGTTGGAAAATATTACAGGTCTATTTAATAAATGATCACAATTTTTGAAATGGACATGATATCCACGTTCTGTATCTAAAGGTATTTTTTCACCAAGATTATCTGTTAATTTTTTTGAAAAAGCTCCACATGCTATTACTGCTTTATCAAAAACATAGCTTTGAGTTTCGGTTTTAAAAACTGGTTTATCTTCATCAAAATTAATTTCATTAATATTTACTTTGTTAAATTTTCCTCCCTTTTGTAAAAATAAATCGAATAATTTTAAAAGAATTCTTTTAGGATTTCTTGCGTGTCTTGCATAAGGATAAAATACCCCTGCGTGATAAAATGGTTTAATGTGTGGTTCAAGATCATGTATTTCAGCTTTTGTAACCAATTGTTGTTCAACACCCAATTCTTCTCTTACTTTAATTTCTAATTCTCTACTTTTTAAATCTTTGTCATTCCATATATAAAGAATTCCCTTATTTTCGACTAAACCTTCCAGGTCTACCTCTTCAAACAATTCATCGTAAGCTGGTAAAGCCAAATCTAAAATTTGATGCATGTTTTTAGCAGTGTGCATCATCTTGGAATTAGTTGTGTTCATTATAAATTTTATAAACCAGGGAATCATTTTAGGCACATAATTCCATTTTAAAGCTAGTGGACCTGAAGAACTTAATAGCATGGCAGGAACATCTGCAAGTATGTCAGTTCTATTTAAAGAGAGAGATGCATAGGGAGAAAAATGACCTGCATTACCATAAGAGGCAGCTTGGCTGCCTGGATTATCTCTGTCAAAAATAGTTACGTTAAAACCTTTTTTTTGAAGAAATAAAGCGTTAGATACACCTTGAATACCTGCTCCAACTATTCCTACTTTTAAATTTTTATCCATTAGATTGTTATACAATTAATAATTAAATTTTATGAGTGACAAATTATGCAAATTTAAATTCTATTAAGCAATCATTTGTTTATGATTGATTTTTGCACTTAATACTATACCAAAACCAATCATTGTAGCTAGCATTGAAGAGCCACCATACGACATTATTGGTAATGGTGAGCCAACTATAGGTAGTAGACCTAAAACCATAGACAAATTTACAACAATATAAATAAAAATTGCAAAAGCATAACCAAAACAAAAAAGTCTAGCAAAATTACTTCTTGAGATTGATCCTATTCTTATAATTCTAAAAATTATTATTGAGTATAATATTAAAAGAGTGACCGAACCTATAAACCCAAACTCTTCTGAAAATAACGTAAATATAAAATCTGTATGTTTTTCAGGTAAAAAATCCAAATAACTCTGTGTTCCTTTTAAAAAACCTTTTCCATCAAGACCACCTGAACCAATAGCTATTTTTGATTGTATAATTTGGTATCCAGCACCTAATGGGTCTCTATCTGGGTCTAAAAAGGTTAATATTCTTAATTTTTGGTAAGGTTTTAAAAATGAGATTATAAATGGGAGTGAAATTAAAAAAGTAATAAAGGAATATATAAAATATTTAATTTTTACTCCACCTAACCACAAAATAATTAATCCACTTAAAGCAATTAGTATTGAAGTACCAAGATCAGGCTGAGAAACTACAAAAATAGTAGGTATTAATATAACTGATAATACAATTGTAATACTGGTGAGTGAATTTACATTCTCTATTTTTAATCTATGATAATATTTTGCAAGACACATTATGATTGCTATTTTCATTAATTCAGAGGGTTGAAGTACAAAAAAATATACATCCATCCATCTTTGAGAGCCAGAAGATTTGATACCAAAAAAGGATACCCAAATTAATAAAAGTATTACAATAAAATAAATTATGTAAGAAAAATTATGCCAAAATTTTATATTAAAGAAAGATACAAAAATCATTAATGGGAAAAAAACTGCAAGCTTTACAAAATGATTTTTAGTATGAAAAAGTATTTCACCTCCATCAGTAGAATACATAACAAAAACACTTACTACAGAAAGAAGGATAACTGAAATTAGTAATATATAGTCTAAGTTTTTAATTTTTTGAAATAATGTAATCTCATTATTTAATCTATCATGTTGGAACATTTAAATTGTAATCCTCTCAAAATTTGATTGTTTATTTCTTAATTCATGTCTATCAATAATTAATTTGAATAATTTTTTTGCAATCGGTGCTGCTGCCTTACTTCCTGAGCCACCATGCTCTACAATTATACTTAAAGCATATCTTGGATCTATATAAGGGCCATAAGCAACATATAACGCATGATCTCTATCTTTATAAGGTATTTGCTCTAATTCCAAATCTAACTCTCTTTCTCTTTTGCTTATTCTCTTAACCTGTGCTGTTCCAGTTTTTCCTGCAAATTGATACTTAGGATCATCAATTCTTGATTTATAAGAGGTTCCAAATATTTCATTAGTTGAACTAAACATTGCCTCTTGAACAATCTTAATATTTTTTTTGTCTTTAAATAATTTTTTATCTAATAAAAAATTAGAGTTGGTATCAAATAATAATCCACTCTCCATTGACTGTTTTGCATCCTCATAAGAAATTGGATTACTATCAACAATAATTTTTGGTTTTATCGCATATCCACCATTTGCAATTTGTGCTGTCATCATGCAGAGTTGTAAGGGTGTTGATTGTATGTAGCCTTGACCAATACCAGTTATTAATGTTTCTCCTAATACCCAACCCTTACCAAGATTATTTTTTTTCCATTTTGTATTTGGGAATAATCCTTTTTTTTCAATATCAAAATACTCGCCAAGTACTTTTTTACCTAAGCCAAACTTTTCAGCTGTAATTTTTAATCGGTCGACACCTAATAATCTAGCAACTTCATAAAAATAAGTATCACAGGATTGTTTCATTGCATTTTTTAAACTAACCCAACCATGTCCTTTTTCTTTCCAACAATGGAAAGTTTGTCCATATAACTCCATCTTACCTGTGCATTTAACTTTAAACTTTGTATCAATAACTTTATTTTCTAAAGCCGAGAGTGCAACGATTGGTTTTATAGTTGAACCTGGAGAGTAAAGACCTGAAAGGGTTTTATTAATTAATGGTTTTAACGGATTATTTCTTATTAGTTGCCATTCATCTTGACTTATACCAAATAAAAATAAATTTGGATCATAAGAGGGGGATGAATACATAGCAATAATATCTCCTGTGTAAATATCCATTACACTTATTGATCCTGCTTTTTCATTTAACAAATTTCCACAAGCTTTTTGTATTTCTGTATCTAAAGTCAAACGTATTTTTGATCCTTGCTGACCTTTTTGATGCTCAAGTTGATTAATTCTTTTACCATAAGCATTTACTTCATACCTTTGAATTGCATTTGTTCCAATTAAATAGTTTTCAAGTCTTTTCTCCAATCCTAATTTTCCAATTTTCATCCCAGGTACAAATCTTTCTTGGATGATTTGATTGTCTAAAATTTCTTGTTCATTTGGTTGACTCACATATCCTAGAACATGTGTGTATACATCACTAAAAGGATAGTTTCTAGAGATTGTCATTACAGGTTTTACACCCACAAGATCGTATAAATAATTATTAATTTTTACAAACTGACTCCAGCTCAAATTTTCAGAAACAATAATACTATCCCACGGTTTGAGTTCTGATTTTAATTTATTTATTCTTGCAATTCTTTTGTCACTCAGATTTAAAAGATTTTTCAATCTAACTAATAAATAATTGAAATTCTCAACTTGTTCTGGAATAATATGTAATTGATAAACTTTCAAATTGCCTGCAATTACATTTCCAAAATAATCAACTATATTTCCTCTTGTGGGCGGAAGTTTCCATTCCCTAATTCTATTCTTGTCTGAAAGAGTAAGATATTTTTTATTTTCGTTTATTTGAAGAGAAAACAAACGAGCAATGATACCAACAAAAACCACTACTTTTGCTGCTCCAATTATGAACATCCTTCTATTAATTACATCAGTTTTTCTTATTCCCGAATTAGATTTAATCATTTGTTTGATATGAAATTCTTTCGTTTAAAAAATTAAAAAATACAAAAAATATTGGATAAAATAAAAAGGTAAATCCAGAATTAATTAAATAATTAGTGTAATCGACTTTAATTAAAAAGACTAAATCCAAGATTATTACTTGAATTGAGTTTATTAATAAAATTGTAAATAATAATGATATCCAGTCCTTAATGAAATTTGGAGTTAAAGTAATATTTCTTATATAAGCTGTTACTGAACAAAGAATTAAATAATAAAAACTACTTATTCCTATTGGAATTCCTATAACAACATCATTAATTATACCTGCAAAAAAAATTGCAAGATAACCCAATTGATCAGGATTTCTTAAAGTCCAGAAGAAAATTAGTAGATGGACAAAATTAAAAGCAAAATAATCGAGTTTTAAGTAGTTAAAATCAAATTCATTAAATACAGAAAAAAATAACATTACTATAGGAAGATAAGATAAAAATATTCTTAAAAAGGAACTTTTATTTAGTGACGACATTATTTTTCTCCACCAAATTTATAGGAGACAATTTTTACATAATTCAACTGAGTAAAATCAGAAAAAAAATTAATTTGCCCCTCTGAAGTATTATCTATTTTTCCTATTGGTATTCCTGGCTTAAATAACCCTCCAAGTCCAGATGTATAAGCAATGATTTCTTTGTTGTTAATTCCTTCTTTATAATCAATTTGAGTATGTTCGATTGTTCCAAAATTACTTCCTGTTCCAGAAACTACAGCCTGTATATCATCTGGCTCTAAAACAGAAGGTATTTTGCTATTTAGGTCAGATAAAAGTAGTGCTCTGGAATTACTATAATTTACCTCAATGATTTGTCCCACTAAATAAACCTCATCAATAACAGCCATCCCAATTTTAACTTTATCTTTTGTGCCTTTATTTAATACTACTGATTTTAAATATGGACTGTCTTTATCAATTAAAACTCTGGCAAATATTTCTTTTGAATTTATACTCTCATCAAGTAAATCTCTAAGCTTTTTATTTTCTGCGGTTAAAAATTCATTTTGTAATTCAAGTTGCTCAGAATTTTCTAATTTAACTAATTCTTTCTGATGACTTTTATATAAATCCATATGTGAATTGAATTTGGAAGTTATATCTTTTAAATAATTTTCTGGAATTGATGCAATATGAGATGATCTATAAATTACTTCATTGATTCCTAATTTAACGAATTGTATTACTTTAAAATTAAGATTACTTAAAATAATTACAAAAATTGACACAAAAATTAGAGTAAGTAATGAAAATTTTTGTTTATCTTTTTTTTTTAAAAAAGCTGACCTAATGGCAATTACAAAATCATCTCTGCCTGTAGCCATCTTTACTAATATTCAGATAACATAGTAGAAAAAGTTTCTTCTTGATCCAAAGCTTTACCTGTACCGACAGCAACACATGATAATGGATCGTCTGCTATATGAACTGGTAAACCTGTTTCTTTAGAAAACCTTTTATCAATATTTTTTAACAAAGCACCACCACCTGTTAAAGTTAAACCCATATCAACTAAGTCAGCTGATAACTCAGGAGGTGTATTTTCTAATGCATCTTTAATTGCACCTACCATTTGTTTCATTATATCGTTTAGTGCCTCTGCAGTATCCTCCTCTGTGATATTAACTTCTTTTGGGGTGCCTGATCTTAAATCTCTTCCTTTAACAGGATAAGTATTTGTTCCGGTTGGAACAGCTGTTCCCATTTCTTTTTTTATTTTTTCAGCAGTAGTATCACCAATTAATAAATTATATTCTTTTCTCATATAATCTACTATTGCAGTATCCATCGAGTCACCTGCAACTCTTAAAGATTTAGAGTAAACTAATCCACCTAAAGACATTACGGCGATTTCACTTGTACCCCCACCAATATCTACAATCATTGAACCAGTTGCTTCAGAAATTGGTAGATTTGCTCCAATAGCTGCTGCAATTGGTTCTTCTATTAATTGAACTCTTCTTGCGCCTGCTGCTAGTGCACTATCTTGAATTGCTTTTCTTTCAACTGGTGTTGAACCAGTTGGTACACAAATTAAAATTCTAGGGTTTGCAAATGTACTACCCTTATGAACTTTTTTAATAAAATGTTTAATCATTTCCTCGGTAACTATAAAATCTGCTATAACACCGTCTCTTAAGGGTCTTATTGCACTAATATTACCCGGAGTTCTTCCAAGCATTGTTTTTGCTTCATCTCCAACAGCTAAAACATTTTTTTTTCCACCCTGATCAACTATTGCAACAACTGAAGGTTCATTAAGAACTACACCTTGACCCTTTAAAACTACAAGTGTATTTGCTGTTCCAAGATCAATTGCCATATCTTGGCTCCATATTTTTTTAACACTGCTAAATAATCCCATTATATCCCTCTTACTTTCTGACTTTCTTGCTCCATAGGAGCTGTTTTATCCCGCTTAATTATCATTTTATTTAATGCATTTATGTAAGCATTTGCTGACGCAACTAAAGTATCTGTATCGGCTGCTTGACCTACTGTTGTTTTGCCCTTTTCCTCTATTTTTACACTTACTGTTGCTTGTGCATCTGTTCCTTCTGTAACAGCATGAACTTGATAAAGCTGTAAGTTAACATCGTGAGGATATAAAGTTTTAATACATTTGAATATTGCATCCACTGGACCATCTCCGGTTTCGATAGCTTGTTTTACATCTCCATAAACATCTAAAGTCATTTCAGCTTTTTGTGGTTCTCCTGTTCCAGCAAAAACTTTTAAAGATTTAAGAGTTATTGCATTTACTTTATTATCTATAATTAAACTATCGTCTACTAAGGCAATAATATCTTCATCGTAAACATGTTTTTTCTTATCTGCTAAGACTTTGAATTTTGCAAATGCATTTCCTACTACATCGTCAGTTAAATCTGGATAACCTAAGCTGTTTAATTTATCTTTAAATGCATGTCGACCAGAATGCTTTCCCATCACTAATGATGTTTGTTTAACTCCCACACTTTCAGGTGTCATTATCTCATATGTTTGTCTATTTTTTAACATTCCATCTTGATGAATTCCTGCTTCATGAGCAAAAGCATTTTTTCCAACGATGGCTTTATTGTATTGAACAGGAAATCCTGTAGCGTTTGATACAATTTTTGAAGCTTTACTTAAAAGTGTTGTATTAATCCCAGTTTCATATGGCATTAAATCAGGTCTTGTTTTAATTGCCATAACAACTTCTTCAAGAGCAGCATTTCCTGCTCTTTCTCCTAATCCATTTATTGTACATTCAATTTGTCTTGCTCCAGCTTGAACTCCAGCTAACGAGTTGGCTACTGCTAAACCTAAATCATTATGACAATGAGTTGATAAAATTGCTTTATCAATATTTGGAACTTTATTTAATAAAGTTTCTATAATTGTAGTAAACTCAGATGGTATTGTGTAACCAACTGTATCAGGAATATTAATTGTTGTAGCTCCATTTTTAATTGCAAGCTCTACAGTTTTACACATGTAATCCATATCAGTTCTTGTTCCATCCTCACAAGACCACTCAACATCATCAGTAAACTTTCTTGCATAAGCAACATGTTTTCCAATCGATTCATAAACATCTTCTGGGGACATATTTAATTTATGCTTCATGTGTAATGGACTTGTAGAAATAAATGTATGTATTCTAAATCTTGGAGCATGTTTTAGAGCTTCATAGGCTCTATCAATGTCTTTAACTGAATGTCTTGAAAGTCCTGCAGGAATAGAATTTTTTAGAATTTTACTTACTTCTGAAACAGCTTCAAAATCACCTGGCGAAGCTATTGGAAAACCTGCTTCAATAATATCGATACCCAATTCATCAAACACTCTAGCGATTTGAATTTTTTCTTCTAAACTCATAGACGCTCCTGGCGATTGCTCACCATCACGCATAGTAGTATCAAATATAAAGACTCTATCTTTATTGCTCATAACTAAAATTTTTAGAAAATCTATAATACAATCTATAAGAGAGATTGCAAAATAATTAGTTAAATAATCAATTTTAATCGACCATTTTAGGCTTACGAAAAATTAATTGTAAATAGACTCAATTTTAGGCATTAACCGTAAAAGCTCTTTTGTATATTCATGGTCGGGTTTTAAAAATAAATCCTCAGTGTTTGAAACCTCACACAATTTGCCATCTTTTAAGACTCCGATTCTATCGCACATTTGTCTAACAACCGGTAGGTCATGGCTAATAAATAAAATTGTTAAATTTAATTGTTCTTGTAGATCTTTAAGTAAATTTAATATTTGGGCTTGTATACTTACATCCAAAGCAGAGGTAGGTTCATCACACACCAAAAGTCTTGGTTGTGTGGCAAGTGCTCTCGCAATTGATATTCTCTGTCTCTGTCCTCCTGAAAATTCATGCGGATATCGATCTGCAGATTTTTGAGTTAATTCTACAGACTCAAGTAAGTCATAAATATAATTATTTAAATCTATATTTGATATGGATGGGTTGTGGAGTGTGATTGGTTCTGCAATTATATCTTTCACTTTTAATCTTCCATTTAGTGAAGAATAAGGATCTTGAAATATCATTTGAATTTGTTTTCTAAATTTCATTAATTCTGATCTTTGTTTTATTTTTGTAATACAAACGTTGTCAAAGAAGATATTTCCAGAAGAAGGTTTAAATAAATTTACAATCATTTTTGCAATTGTAGATTTTCCACTTCCACTTTCTCCCACTAAGCCAAAAGACTCGCCTTCTTTTATGTAAAAAGAAACATCATTAACAGCCATCACAGAATTCTTAGAACTTTCTGTAAAAAAATTATCGTCAAAACTTTTACTCAAATTTTTTATCTGTACTAAATCTTGATCTATTATTACTTTTTTTGTCCATCTATTTAATATTTTGATATTATTTTCTTTATTGTCACTGTTTTCTTTTTCAACTATTACAAATCTTGAAATTTTTTTGTTAGTTGGTGGAACTGAACTTACTAAGCTTTTAGTATAATTTTCTTGTGGTTTGGTTAATATTTTTTTGGTTTCACCAATTTCAACTAAATTGCCACTTTTCATAACTGCAACTCTATCTGCTGTTTCAGCTATAACCCCCATGTCATGAGTAATTAAGATAACCGCAAGGTTTCTTTCTTTTGTTAGTTTTTTAATTAGTTCTAAAATCTGAGATTGAATTGATACATCTAATGCTGTTGTTGGTTCATCTGCAATTAACAATTCTGGTTCGCAACATAAAGCTAAAGAAATTACTACTCTCTGTCTCATTCCACCTGAGAATTGGTGAGGATAATTATCAAATCTTGTTTCTGCATCTTTTATGCCAACCTCTTCCAATAGATTTATAGATTTATTTTTTGCTTCCTCTTTACTTAATTTAAGATGAGTTTGAATTGTTTCAATTAATTGTTCCCCCACTGTAAGAATTGGGTTAAGTGAAGTTTGAGGATCTTGAAATATCAATCCAATTTTATTTCCTCTA
>CACPPD010000016.1 GCA_902635865.1 uncultured Pelagibacteraceae bacterium
CTGTTCTTCCATGAAGAATTCTTCTGTTATTAAATGAAAAAATATCACCTGGTTCTAATCTAAATTTAATTTGAAATTTATTGTCATGTAATAGATTACCAAATCGATGATGTGCTTTATAAACTGAATCCATTACATCCGGATGACAATCAAGTGCATCTAAAGTTGCTATACTATAACGAATATCATTATAATCTCCATCTTTTGTAAGTGAGATTGCTGTTCCATGAACACTTCTAATTGCTTCTTGGGTGTAATCTTTATCTCTAAATTTCAGTGGAGTATTAACTAAAATATCAAAAGTCTCTTTTTCATTTTTTCTTAAAAAATCAGCTACTGCAAAAGCATCAACTGCAGATGAGTCTCCTCCTTTTGCAGAATTTATTAAACAATGTAAAAATTGATATCCTGGGGGATTTTCAAACCAAGGTAAATCCATATGATTTCTTAATGCATGAGCTGTGTATGCCGAATTATTTGGTTTTGGAATGTTAATTACCTCGAATGGTGTTTTAAAAAATGTTTCACGAGTATGACTTATTCGGTTTAATACATTTAATCCTGAATTTTTTTCTACTGGTGAATTCTTTACAATGGCTATCCCTGTATGATGCAAAAGTTCTAACCATTTAATTAATCCTTCATCAGAACTTATAATTTCTTCATGATCGATTTGAATAGATTCTAAATTTTTCTCAAGTGAACTGTCCCAAAGTTTATAGGGAGAAATATACTTTTGTTTGTGTTTTAAGGTATAACAATTTTCTCTTAGCCATTTAGGGTCATAATAACTTGTATGATCACCTTCACTCCATTCAATCTCTAATTTTCCGTCTGCACTTAGAGAATATTTTTTTGGATTAATATTTTGTGATACATTCAAGATATTAAACATTCGATGTCTTGAGTCTTTGTCATGAGCTGTTGGACAATTATCTCTCAACCAAAGATAATTGAATTTGCTCTCTTCGCCATCACTCCAAATAACTTTTAGATAAGTAGAATTTTTTTCAAGTTTAGAAATTGCACTCACTCTTAATCTTTATATAAATGGATATTCAAATCAACTCAATTATGGGTTGTATTATAGATTCAAGGGTTGTTTTTTGTCTTTATTCATTATTAAATCTTCGAATTAAAACTTAACCTTAAGGAGATAATTTAATGAAGTTTTTAAAAAGATTAACTATCTCAATTTTCCTTTTATCATCTTTAGTTGTTAGTAATGCTAATGCAGGTGACTGTAAGGCTAGATTGGGAGATTTTGACTGGAGTAGTGCGAACATCCATACTGCAATCACACAGTTTATTCTTGAAAAAGGATATGGTTGTGAAGTTTCTGTAACTAAAGGTAGTACAACTCCAATTATGGCTGCTCACTACGACGGTCAATTAGATGTTATAACTGAAGTTTGGTACGACAACATCATTGGTAATTACAAACCTCACGAAGAGGCAGGTACAATTATCCATATGGGAACAAACACACCAGACTCTCAGCAAGCATTCTATGTGGATAAAGCAACAGCTGATAAGTACAATTTAAAATCAGTAGAAGATATGAAAGATCCAAAAATAGCTGCGCTATTTAAAGATCCAGAAGATCCTTCAAAAGGAAGAATGACAAGCTGTATATCAGGTTGGACTTGTTACACTGTAAACTTAGTAAAACAAAAAGAGTATGGTTTAGATAAATACTATACAAATTTTGATCCGGGTTCTGGTGGAGCATTAGATGCTGCTATAGCAGGTGCGTTTGCTAAGAAAAAACCTATTTTTACATATTACTGGGCACCAACTGGTTTAATGGGCAAAGTTGATCTTGTAAGATTAGAGGAGCCTAAATTTGATCAAGCATGCTGGGATGCAATGTCTGCGGTTGTAGAAGATATTAAAGCGAATGGCCCTGATGCTTATAAACCTTCTTGCGCAAGTGAGTACAGAGATATGGCTTTAACTAAGTCAGTTCTTGCAACTTGGGCAAAAGCTCATCCAAAAGAAAATGAGTTTATTGGAAAATATACAATTCCAACTGCTACTGTTAACAAAATGTTAGCGTTCTATGAAGATGAGTCAGGTGGTGATATGGAAGCTACTGCAATAGAGTTCTTAAAAACAGAAACTATGTGGAAAGACTGGGTACCAGCTGATGTTGCTAAAAAAGTTTCAGCAGCATTATAATCACTAAAAAATATATTAAGAGAGAGCCCCCCCTATGGGGCTCTTTCTTTAAGTAAAAAATAAAATATGGAAGCATTAAAGAAAAATAAAAAAATATTTTTTAATATTGGTTTGTTAGTTGTTTTTGTTTGGTTATTAATTACTAGTTATTCTCAATCAAAAAGAAAACCTGAAAATATTGGAGAATTATTAAATGATTTTTCTTGGTTAGGGGGTAAATGGCCAAAATGGTTAGATTTACCATTAATGAATTGGATCAATTCTGGTTTCAAAACACTTAATGAAAAGTATGGATACATATTTGAAGCTATCAATAATGTTCTTCTGTATATGTTGATGCTTGTGAAAAACTTTTTAATTCAAGCACCATGGCCATTGGTAATACTAGGTGTTGTAGTTCTAACTTATTTTGCAAGTGGTAGAAAAATTGGAACAACTGTATTTGTAGGATTTTGTACTTTTTTTATAGGTTTTCTTCATCCAATATTTTGGCAAAAAGCAATTGAAACAACTGCAATAATGTTAATTGGAATATTTCTTTGTGTCGTTGCAGGTATTCCGTTGGGAATAGCGATGGCGAGAAGTGCAAGAACAAGAAACGTGATATTACCAGTTTTAGATTTAATGCAAACTATTCCTAGTTTCTGTTACTTGATTCCAGGTATTATGTTATTTGGTTTAGGTGCAGTTCCAGCAATTATAGCTACTTTTATATATGCCGTACCTCCATTAGTAAGACTTACCGATTTAGGTATAAGATTGGTAGATACTGAGGTTATTGAAGCTGCAGATGCATTTGGAGCAAGCAAGAAGCAAAAACTTTGGGGGGTACAAATGCCATTAGCTCTGCCAAATATAATGCAGGGAATTAATCAGTGTACAATGATGGCGTTAGCTATGGTTGTTATTGCGTCGATGATAGGTACCAGAGGTCTTGGAGATGAGGTTTTGCTCGGTCTTCAGCAATTAAACGTAGGAAGAGCTGCTGAAGCAGGGATTGCAATTGTACTTTTGGCAATAGTTCTTGATAGGATAACTCAATCTTACGGAGAAACTCTTCAAGAGAGAACAGCACCAAATACAAAGAAAGGTAAATAATGTCTAAAATTGAGATTAATAACGTTTATAAAATTTTTGGTAGCAATCCTCAATCTGTAATGCCTATGGTAAAGGATGGAGCGAACAAAGAAGAAGTTTTAGAACAAACTGGTCATACAGTTGGTCTCGATAATGTTTCATTAAAAATAGAAGAGGGTGAAACTTTTGTTTGCATGGGTTTATCTGGATCTGGAAAATCAACTCTAATTAGACATTTAAATAGGTTAATTGACCCAACAGATGGAGAAATTTTAGTAGAAGGCACAAATGTAATGTCTTTAAATAAAGAACAGTTAATTGATTTTAGACGACATAAAATGAGTATGGTATTTCAAAGATTTGGTTTGTTCCCACATAAAACTGTTTTACAAAACGTAGGCTATGGATTGGAAATGCAAGGTAAAGCAGAAGAGGAAAGAAATAGTGTAGCGATGGAAAAAATTGATGCTGTTGGTTTAACAGGATTTGAAAATCAATTCCCAAATCAATTATCTGGAGGAATGCAACAAAGGGTTGGTTTAGCAAGAGCTCTTGCTACTGATAGTGATATTATGTTAATGGATGAAGCATTTAGTGCTCTAGATCCTTTGATTAGAAGTGATATGCAAAAACAACTATTAGATCTTCAATCAGAATTAAAAAAAACAATCGTATTTATTACTCATGATTTGGACGAATCTTTAAGACTTGGTGATCACATTGGAATTTTAAATGCTGGGAAACTTGTTCAAGTTGGAACACCAGTAGACATTATTATGAATCCAGCAGATGATTATGTTAAAGCATTTGTTAAAGATGTTAATAGAGCTAAAGTAATAAAAGCTAAAATTATAATGAAAAATGTTAATGAAGCTAACGATATAGATAAATCTAACTTAATTAAAGTTAACGAAGATCAGTTTATAGAGGAGTTTTTACCACAAATAGTTTGTTCAAATTCAAACTGTGAGGTTGTTGACAAAACAGGAAATGTTAAAGGGTATATATCAAATAAAGAATTACAGACTTC
Organism: uncultured Pelagibacteraceae bacterium; assembly: GCA_902635865.1. Taxonomy (GTDB): domain Bacteria; phylum Pseudomonadota; class Alphaproteobacteria; order Pelagibacterales; family Pelagibacteraceae; genus Pelagibacter. The sequence continues at coordinate 4,289 of CACPPD010000016.1, forward strand.
ATTAACGAAATCTTAATTAATGGTTAACCAATCATTAAAAAATAAAAAAATAATAGTTTCTGCTGGAGCATCTGGGATAGGTTTGGCAACAACTAAGGTTTGTCTTTCTCGTGGAGCATATGTCTATCTTTGCGATATTGATAATAAATCTCTAAATAAGTTAAACAAACATCCCCTCATAAATAAGAGGCTGTTTAAATATAATTGTGATGCTTCTGACGAAAGCCAAGTATTAGATTTATTTAAAAAAATAACAAAAAAAACAAAAAAAATTGATGCTTTAATAAATAATGTTGGAGTTGCTGGACCAACTGGATCGTTAGAAAAACTAAAGTCTAAAGATTGGGAAAGAACTATTCAAGTAGATGTTAATAGTCATTTTTATTTTACTAAGAAGGCTATACCTTTAATTAAAAAATCTAGAAATGGATCAATAATAAATATTTCATCAACAGCTGGAATACTTGGTTTTCCTTTAAGATCACCTTACGCAGCAAGTAAATGGGCAATTATTGGAATTACCAAAACTCTCGCAATGGAACTTGGAAAATACAACATAAGGGTTAATGCAGTTTGCCCAGGTTCAATTAAAGGTGAAAGAATGAAAAGAGTGATAAGAGATAAAGCAAAATTTACAAAAGTTTCATCTAAAAAAATTGAGAAAGATTTTATTTCAATGAGTTCTATGAAAAAGTGGATACTTGAAGAAGATATTGGAAAAATGTGTGCTTTTTTAATTTCAGATGACTCAAGTAAGGTTTCAGGACAAGTAATTTCTGTAGATGGTCACACAGAAAGAAATGATTAATTTACCTTAATTTTTTTTCGTATTTCTTTCTTAACTTTTGAATATCAACCAAATACTGGTCTCTTATATTAGATATCATTGCAACTGATTTACCTTTAGCCTGTTTTGTGGTTCCTGAAATAAGTCTTGAAGATAATTTTTTTGATAGATTTGGAGCTTTTAATTTGGTCCACGGTAATTTTAGAGCTGGACCAAATTGTTCCAGCATATGTTTCATTCCAGTTTTTCCTCCCGCAAGATGAAAGGTTAAAAATGTACCCATCAAAGACCATCTTAATCCTGGGCCATCTTCAATTGCTCTGTCTAATTCTTCCGTAGTTGCATATCCCTCATTAATAATATGTAGCCCTTCCCTCCATAAAGCTTCTTGTAATCTATCAGACAAATATCCAGGTAATTCATTTTTAACCATTATTGGATTCATAGAAATTGATTTGTAAAATTTTTTAGCCAAATTTAAATTTTTTTTTGAGGTTCTTTTGCCTGGAACAATTTCTACTGCAGGCAATAAATAAACAGGATTAAATGGATGTCCAATTATTCCCCTTTCTGGATTTTTACATTTTGAATAAATTCTAGTTGGCAACAAACCCGATGAGCTTGAAGCAATTATTGAATTAGATTTCGCATATTTTCCAATGGTGCTTATCAATTTAGTTTTTAAAGAATAGTTTTCAGTTGCACATTCCTGAATAAAATCTGCATCTTTTAATGTTTGTTCTATTGAGGTAAAAAAATGAAAATTGTTTAGATTTAATTTTTTTTTATTAAATAGTTTTTTTACATGTGGCCAGGTTCTTTTAATTTCAGATATTAAATTTTTTTTTAACTTAAGGTCTTTATCAAATGCATAAACTATTTTATTATGAGCCAAACAACGTATAATCCACCCTGTTCCTATTACCCCAGTTCCGATTATTGCAACTTTTTTAATTGATGACATTACTTGTGTTTAACAAGTTTTAATTTTTCTCTAGTTTCTGCTGGTGTCATTGGGCTGTATCCGAGCTCATCTATAATTCTTACTGCTTTTTCTACTAATTGAGCGTTAGTAGCTAATTTACCTTTAGATAAATATAAATTGTCCTCTAAACCAACTCTTGGGTTGCCTCCCATCAAAACAGTTTGAGCAACAAATGGCATTTCATTTTTTGAAATTGCAAACCCCGACCAAATCCCTTCTTTTGGCATTATATCTTTCATAGCTTGCATAGCTAATGTTGTAGCAGGTGCTCCCCATGGAATTCCTAAACACATTTGAAACATTGGTGGATCACTTAACAACCCTTCTTTATATAATTGTGCACCAAACCACATGTTTCCTAGATCAAAAGCTTCTATTTCTGGCTTGACTTTAATCTCTTTTAATTTCTTTGCTGCTTTTCTTAAATCATTTGGTGTATTAACTGTAATTACTGAGCTATCACCAAAATTTAAAGTACCTGCATCTAGAGTACAAATTTCTGGGAGAAATTGTTCAGCATTTGCAATTCTTTCCATTACATTTGCCATATCAGTCATGGGACCAAAATCTAGAGGATTTTTACCTTGTCCAATATCAAGATCACCCCCCATACCTGTTGTTAGATTTAATATTACATCTGTGTCACTTGATCTTACTCTGTCGATTACCTCTTTATATAACTCTAATCTTCTACTTGGAGTTCCATCTTCCTCTCTCACATGAATATGAGCAATAGCAGCTCCAGCTTTTGCAGCTTCAATTGATGCTGTAGCAATTTGTTCTGGTGTTTTTGGTAAATCTGGATGCTTACCTGCAGTATCTCCTGACCCCGTCACAGCACATGATATGAATACCTTGTTGTTCATTTTAAGTAAGATTTATACTATTATAAAAAGGACGAGGAAATAAAAAAATGTCTTTTCACATAACAAACCAAACAATCAAAAAAGAATGGACTGATTATAATAATCATATGAACATGGCTTACTATGTCTTAGTTTTTGATCAGACTTGGGAGATAATTCTAGAAAAATTTAAAATGGGTGAAAAATCTGCAAAGGATACTCAGAGGAGTACCATGGTTGTTGAAACCCGAACTACATATGATGGAGAAGTTAAAGAGGGAGATGAGGTTGAAATTGTTTTAACCTTTTTTGATCATGATAGAAAGAGATTACATTTCAAGATGGAAATGATTGAAAAATCATCAAAAAAATTATCAGCAACTATTGAAATGTTATCACTTTATATTGACCTTGGTAAAAGAAAAGTTACAGAATTTGAAGATGAAAAAATTAAAATTATGGATGGCTTCATAAATGAAAATAAAAATGAATTTAATTCTAACAATTTAATGATTACAGGAAAACTTAAAAAATGATTGATGTAAAATTATTATCAGGGGCATTAGGTGCAGAAATAAATGGAATTAATCTAACTGATGTTTCAGATGAAAATTTTAAGAAAATAAATGATTTATTGTTAGAACACAAAGTAATCTTCTTTAGAGATCAACCTTTGACAACAGAACAGCATATTGCATTAGCTGCAAAGTTTGGCCCATTAGAAACTCATGCATATGTTAAAGGCCGAAGTGAATTCCCTGAAATTGTAAGAATAATTAAAAAACCTGATGAAAAAACACAATGGGGAGAAGGTTGGCATTCAGATGTTAGTTACAATAAAAAACCAACAAAGGCTGTTGTTTTAAAATCAATTAAAATTCCTCCAGTTGGAGGGGATACTGTATTTTCTAATATGGAACTTGCATGGGAAACATTAGATGATGATATGAAAAATAAAATTAAAAATAAAAAAGCGGTTCATTCATCAAGAGGTGGGGGATTTTTCCTTGATAAATATAAGGCAATGGAGAGCAATGGAAATATGGATGAATACTCAAATACTCATCCAATCTTAAGAACTCATCCAGAAACAGGTAAAAAAATTCTTTTTGTTAACTGGACCTATACAAAAGAAATAGTTGGAATGGATAAAAAAGAAAGTGATGAGATATTAAATTATTTATTTGAACATCAAGCAAGATTAGATCTTACTTGTAGATTTAAATGGACAGAAAATGCAATTGCGATCTGGGATAATAGAAGTGTTCAACACTATGCGATCGCTGATTTTTATCCAAATAAAGGACTTGGATTTGAAAGAATAATGGATCGTATTGCTATTGAAGGGGATCATCCACAATAATAAATGAAAATAATTTATAAAATCATTTCAAATTTTATAAATAACAAATCTTTGTACATTGGTGAAAAAGTGACTATGTCGGAACATATGATTCAATCAGCTATGCTTGCTGAAAAAGCTAAGTGTAACGATGATTTAATTTGTGCATGTTTACTGCATGATTATGGTCATTTTCTTTTAGAAGATCCTGATGAATTGGTTAAAAATAAATTAGACGGAGAGCATGAAAATATTGGATATCAGTATCTAAAAAAATTTTTTGGTCAAAAAATCGTTGAACCAATTAAATACCATGTTTTAGCTAAACGTTATTTAGCTAGAGACAAAAAATATTTTGATTTTTTATCAGATGCGTCAAAAATTAGCCTTAAGTTACAAGGAGGAGTTTTAAATGATAAAGAAAGTAAAAAGTTTGAGAATAAATCTTACTTTAAGCCATCAATTCTTCTTAGAAAATTTGATGAAGCTGCTAAAAGAACTGACATTAAAATGAAATCTATTCATGACTATGAAAAGTTGTTAAGTTCCAAACTTATATGAATTTCGATTATTTAATAATTGGTGCTGGAAGTGCAGGCTGTGTACTTGCAAACCGATTGTCAGAAAATAATCAAAACAATGTAGCAATATTTGAAGCTGGGAAACCGAGTGATATTTGGAAAGTTAACATGCCACTTGCGATTTTATATACTATGCATGATCCAAAATATAATTACAAATATTATTCAGAACCAGAACCTCATTTACATAATAGAAGATTATTTTGTCCAAGAGGAAAAATGATTGGTGGATGTTCTGCTCATAATGGAATGGTATTTGTAAGAGGAAACCCAAATGATTACCAAAGATGGGCATCTTTTGGATTGGATGATTGGTCGTATGAAAAAGTACTTCCTTATTTTAAAAAAATTGAAACATGGTCTGAGGGAGAAAATGAATATCGAGGTGGTAGTGGAATATTGCCCGTAAACCAATCTAAAAATAAAAATCCTTTATTCAAAGCGTTTGTCGATTCAGCTGGAGAGGCTGGTTATAAAATAAACAACGACATGAATGGTAAAGAACAAGAGGGTTTTGGAATGTACGATGTTACTATTCATAAGGGAGAAAGAGCAAGTGTATCTAAGTATTATCTAAATCCTGCTAAAAAAAGAAAGAATTTAAAAGTATTTACAGAAGCTTTTGTTGAAAGAATTATTTTTGATGGAAAAAAAGCAATTGGAATTGAAGTAAAAATTAAAAATAAAATTGAAAAGATTTATGCAAATAAAGAAGTAATTTTAAGTGGGGGTGCAATTAATTCACCACAATTACTAATGCTTTCTGGAGTTGGTCCAAGCCAACACTTAAAAGATAAAGGAATTGATGTTGTTCATAACTTAGATGGTGTTGGAAAAAACTTACAAGATCACTTAGAAACTTATGTTCAGCAAGAATGCAAAACTAAAGATACCTTATATTCATACGTAAATAAATTAAATATGGTTAGAATTGGAATTCAATGGTTTTTGAATAGAAGTGGTCCCTGCTCTGCCTCTTTTTTAGAAGCTGGAGGTTTTTGTAAATCATCTCCAGAAAGGGAGTATCCAAATATTCAATTTCATTTTTTTCCTGCTTTCGTGATTGATCATGGATTAGTTGATCCAGATAGGCATGGTTATCAATTACACGCTAGCCCAAACCATCCAAAAAGTAGAGGTCATATAACTTTAAACAGCTCAAACCCTTATGATTATCCAAAAATTCAATTTAATTATCTACAACATGAAGATGATTTAAAGCAAACCATAGAATGTATTCATGTAGCAAGAAAAATTTTAGCACAGGAATCTTTGAAGCCTTTTGCAGGAAAGGAAATTGGACCAGGAGAACATGCTCAAACTAATGAGATATTTGAAGAATACATTAGGTCTAAAGCAGAGACTGCTTATCACCCATCTTGTACTTTAAAAATGGGTGTAGATAATATGGCTGTTGTAGACCAAAAACTAAAGGTTCATGGTGTTGAAAATTTAAGAGTGGTTGATGCATCTGTAATGCCTGAAATTACAAGTGGAAACCTGAATGCTCCAACATTAATGATTGCTGAAAGAGCATCAGAATTTATTTTAAATTAATATTACTTGTTACGATAAACTGAAATTAAACAAATAATTTCAAACATGATAGAAGCTGCAACCATTGCTGTGATTTGATTTGGACTATCTTTTGTTGGCATTAAACAAGCTACATCTCCACCAATTACATTTTTTCCTTTTAGACATTGAATAAGTTTTCTTGCCTCATCCATATTAAATCCTTTATATGCAGGTTCAATATTTGCTACCCCTGGTGCAACTGTTGGATCTAAACAGTCTAAGTCAAATGTAACATAAATTGGATTGTCCCCTAATCTATCTAAAATCATTTTTACACATTTTTCATGGCCCCATTCTCTATATTCATCCATTGTTATAACTTGATAACCAATATCATAACTTGCTTGTAACCAATCTAATGTTCTTGGATTTCCTCTTATACCTATCTGAGTACTTGTGTGTGGATCAACATTTCCTTGTTTGACTAAATAAGAAGCCCAATGTGCTGCTGATTTTTTTGCACCTAAAAAATGATCTAATTTTTCAAAACAATCTGTGTGGGCATCAAAATGAAGAAATGTAATTTTTTTTCCTTTAGTTAATTTTGAATTTTTTTTTGCTAAACTTTGAACAATTCCTCCTGTTACTGAGTGATCTCCACCAATTGAAACAACTGGTTTTTCTGCTTGCTCTATATGATCATAAAAAGCTGAAATTCTTTCTATACATTTTTCATTATCATTAGCTTCAGGAAATGGAACATCTCCCAAGTCGTGAATTTTATTTTCCTTCCAAGGATCAATTTTGTAATCAAAGTGAGATCGTCTAAGCATTGCAGAAATATTTCTAACTGCTCTTGGACCTAAGTGTTGATCTCTTTCAGTGGTACCATTTCCTGTGCTATGAGGAACACCGACTAATGCAATGTCACAATTTTTAGGGTCTGGATCATTTTTGCATCTAAATAAAGTTGGAATACCCCACCAATAAAGGGTTTCCATCATTATTTTATCTTCTTCTGAAATCATAAACTAAATATGACATAAATTTAATAAATTTAAAAACATATTCTTTTTTGATATAGAGCGTAAATGAGCGCTCAAAACAATAATCCAAAAGGAATAGTCTTCATATTGATTGCTATGATAGTTTTTTCTGTCCAGGACGGAATTATGAAGCATATTTATAATTTTGTTTCTCTTTATGAAATTTACCTAATAAGAACTGTAGTAAGTTTTGTGCTTATTTTGTTATTTTTAATAATTACAAAAAAACCAATAGTATTTAAAAGCCAATATCCTCTTTTAACTTTTACCCGTGTAATACTTTTTTTCTTTGGTTTCAGTTCTTTTTATGTTTCTTTGACTGTGTTACCGCTTGGTACTGCTACAGCTTTATTTTTTGTTACTCCATTTTTAATTACAATATTTGCCCATTTTTTTTTAAAAGAAGAAATAGGATTGAGAAGATGGTCTGCTGTAGTTGTGGGATTTATTGGAGTTTATATAACATTAAATCCTGATTTTAGTAATTTTAACTATTTAAGCTTATTACCTATTTTATGTGCACTTTGTTACTCATTATCTATGATAATAATAAAAAAAACATCTGATAAGGATAGTGTTTATACACAAACATTTACATTTTATATTGGCGCAATAATTATTAGTATAATTTTTTATTTTATAATTGGTGATGGTCAATATAACGTCTCAGATCATCCAGCTTCTCAATTTATATTCAGGGAATGGTTTATTGATTTTAACTCTAACATTATATTAATGACTGCAACTGGAGTAACAGCAACTCTTGCATTTCTTTTTTTATTTACAGCTTATAGTATAGCTTCTCCAGCTGTTGTTTCACCTTTCGAATATTCAATATTATTTTGGTCACCGCTTGTAGGATGGTTATATTTTGATGAAATACCCTCGTTAAATACAGTGATAGGAATTTTAATAATAGTATCAAGTGGTGTTTATATTTTTATGCGTGAAAAGGCACAAAATCAATCTATTGCTACGGAAAAACCTCTTAGATAAATGACAAAAGATAATAATTCTAAGGGTATTATTTTAATAATCATTG
>CACPPD010000017.1 GCA_902635865.1 uncultured Pelagibacteraceae bacterium
AGCCAGCTTCTAAAGAGGATATAGTCGCTATGGCGAAACTTTGTATCAAGAATCTTGAAGAAATTAATTTCTTTAAAACAAAAGAGAAGAGGCCAATAATGCTAGAAAACTTAAGAAATATTTTTTATAGGATGGATTTATCATCAAAAGAAACACGTATTTTATCAAGTGTATTTGCAAGTTTAGGTAAAAAACGTTGATTGACAAAATTAAGAGTAAGTTTATAAAGCCCACTATCAAATGACAAAAAGATTAAACTCTAAACATAAAGTTGATAGAAGATTAAAAGTTAACTTATGGGGAAGACCTAAAAGTCCATTTAATACGAGAGCATATGGACCAGGACAACATGGTCAAACAAAAACATCTAAGCCATCTGATTATGGAATTCAGCTTCAAGCAAAGCAAAAATTAAAAGCATATTATGGAAATATTAATGAGAGACAATTTAGAAACATTTACAAAAAAGCAGTGATGCTTAAAGGTGATACTGGAGAAAATTTAATTGGTCTACTTGAAAGAAGACTAGATGCTGTGATCTATAGAGCAAAATTTGCAACTACAATTTTTTCGGCAAGACAATTAATTAATCATGGTCATGTTAAAGTAAATGGTAAAAAAGTAAATATTGGAAGCTATCTAGTTAGAGAAGAAGATTCAATTGAGATAAGAGATAAATCTAAACAATTAGCTATAATTGATATCGCTTTAGCAAATAAAGAAAGAGAAACACCAGAATATATTCAAATGGACGAAAAAAATAAAAAATTAAAATTTGTTAGAATTCCGAAATTCGATGAAGTTCCATATCCAATTGTCATGGAACCTAATTTAGTAATTGAATATTACTCTAGATAATTAAATCTTTGCTTTAAAATTTATATTCTTGCTCTCAAAAAGTTTTGCTAGCTCACCACTCTCATACATTTCTTTAACAATATCACATCCACCAATAAATTCATTTTTAACATAAAGTTGAGGTATTGTAGGCCAATCACTAAATACTTTAATACCTTCTCTTAGATTTTGATTTTCTAAAACATTTACTCCTTTAAAATTTACCTCAAGAACTTTTAAAATGTTAGAAGTTGCCATTGAAAATCCACATTGTGGAGCATCAGGTGTACCTTTCATAAATAAACAAACTTCGTTGTTTTCGATTTCGTTTTTAATTAAATCATTTGTTTGTTGATCCATTTTAGCTCTCCTTTGTTTTAATTGCTAATGCATGAAGTTCATTACCCATTCTACCTTTCAATGAATTATAAACCATTTTATGTTGCTCAATTTTACTTTTACCAGAAAAGCGAGATGAAGTTACTGTAGCTGAATAATGATTACCATCACCTGCTAAATCTTGTATCTCTACTACTGCATCTGGCATTGCCTCTTTTATAAAATTTTCAATTTCTTTTACGTCCATTGCCATAATTAACTCATAAATTTATTCAACCAACTTTTATTCGAAGTTGATAATTCGTCAATTGTAACTTTTGTCTTGTCGTTAATATATAGTTCATTTTCAGTAATAGTGCCAAGTTCATCAAAATGGACTGCATTTTTATTCAATATATCTGTTACTTTTTTGAAGTCTTTTCTGTTTATTTCTAAAATATATCTTCCTTGATCCTCAGCAAAAAAGTACTCTACTTCGTTAATTAGATATTTAGGTTTTATAATATTTATTCCTTTTTTTCCTTTAATGCTCATTTTCGCAACCGCGGTAATTATACCACCTAACGAAACATCGTGTGCACTTTTTATTAAATTATTATCAATTAATTTAAGCAATGTTTCACCATTATTTTTTTCATTAAACAGATTCACCTCTGGTGGAGGTCCATTTTTCTCATCTAAAATATTTCTCGCAAATAAGCTTTGATCGATATGTCCTTCGGTTTTTCCAATTACTAAAACTAAATTTCCAACTTCTTTAAACTCCATTGTGATCATATTTTTATAATCTTTGATCAACCCAACTCCACCAATTGCAGGTGTAGGTTTTATACCTTCATCTTTTGTTTGGTTGTAGAAAGATACATTGCCAGAGACTACTGGGAATTTTAAATATTCGCTTGCTTCACCAATACCCTGAACACATTCAACAAACTCACCCATATTTTCTTCATTTTCTGGACTACCAAAATTCAAACAATTTGTTATAGCAATTGGTTTAGCACCAACTGATATAAGATTTCTGAAACTTTCACAGACTACTTGTTTTCCACCAGTTAAAGGGTGAGCCCAGCAATAAACTGCAGAGGAATCTACCGAAGCAGCAATTGCTTTATTTGTTCCATGAACTCTTACAACACCTGCATCTCCTCCTGGTTTTTGTATAGTATCTCCCATCACAGTATGATCATACTGTTGCCAAATCCATTCTTTACTACATACATTTGGGTTCGCTAAAATTTTTTTTAACACATCAATTATTTTTAAATGTTTAATATCTTCTTTTTTAATTCTATTTTTTTTGGGCAGCTTTGCTTTTTTCCATTTTCGATCATACATTGGAGAGTTTTCAACTAAGGTATTAATTGGAATATCTGCAACTCTTTCTTTGTCAAAATAAATTTCTATTTTTTTTGATCCAGTGGTTTTGCCAATTACTGCGAAATCCAAGTTCCATTTATCAAATATTTTTTTTGCTCGCTCCTCTTTACCATTTTCTAAAATAATCAACATTCTTTCTTGGCTCTCAGAAAGCATTATTTCATAAGGTGTCATTTTAGTTTCTCTACAAGGTACTTTATTTAAATTGATTTCTATTCCCAAGTTTCCCTTTGATGCCATTTCAATACTTGAGGAAGTTAAACCAGCCGCACCCATATCTTGGATAGCAATGATTGAGTCGCCTGCCATCAACTCCAAACAAGCTTCAAGTAACAGCTTTTCAGTGAAAGGGTCTCCAACCTGAACAGTCGGTTTTTTTTCTTCAATTTTTTCATCAAAACTGGCAGAGGCCATACTTGCTCCATGAATTCCATCTCTACCGGTTTTAGAACCAACGTATATAACTGGTTTATTTAATCCTGCGGCTTTAGAATAGAAAATCTTATCTTTTTTAACTAATCCCAATGTCATAGCATTAACCAAAATATTTCCGTTATAGGAGCTATCAAAACTTGTTTGACCAGCGATTGTTGGAACACCCATGCAATTTCCATAACCACCAATACCATGAACTACACCTCTTAATAAATTTTTGGTTTTTTTATGTTGTGGTGATCCAAAATGGATTGAGTTCAAATTAGCTATTGGTCTTGCACCCATTGTAAATACATCACGCATTATGCCACCAACACCAGTTGCAGCACCTTGGTATGGTTCAATAAACGATGGGTGATTATGACTTTCAATTTTAAAAACTATTGCATCATTATCCTCAATATCGATAACACCTGCATTTTCTCCAGGACCTTGAATGACTTTCTTTCCTTTAGTAGGTAGTTTTTTTAAATGTAATTTTGATGATTTATAAGAACAATGTTCATTCCACATTGCAGAAAAAATTCCAAGTTCTGTAATATTAGGTGTTCTTTTTAATAATTCACAAATTTTAGAGTATTCGTCTTTCTTTAAACCGTGATCAATAGCTACTCTTTCGTTTACAATCATTTTAAGTTATTTATTAAGTTTTTAAAAAACAACGATCCATCTTCACCAGACAATGATGTATCAATCATTCTTTCAGGGTGGGGCATCATTCCTAGTACATTTTTCCCTTTATTAAATATGCCAGCAATATTTTTAATTGATCCGTTAGGGTTAAATTGATCTTCTATTTTTCCATTTTTATCGCAATATTTAATTGCTATTTGATTATTATCCTCAATTTCTTTCAATTGATCATTGGAACAAAAATAATTTCCTTCATTATGAGCAATATGAAATTCTAAAACTTCGTTATTAACATTTTTAAAATATTTATTATGCTTATCACAAATTTTAACAAATACATTTTTACAAATAAATTCTAAATATTTATTTCTAAGCAAAACACCTGGAACCAAACCAGTTTCAACCAATATTTGAAATCCGTTACAGATACCCATGACTATGCCACCTGAATTTGCAAAATTAATTACAGACTGCATTATTTTTGATTTAGATGCCATACTTCCACATCTTAAATAATCACCATATGAAAACCCACCTGGTAATACAACTAGATCACTTTTTGGTAATTCTGCGTCTGCGTGCCAAACCATTTTGTTCTTAAAACCAAATTTTTTAAGAGCCACATCCATGTCTCTATCACAATTTGAACCAGGAAAAGTAATAACTGATGATTTCATTAATTACTTTAGATCAATAATTTTATAATTTTCAATTACAAGATTTGACAAAAGTTTTTTACACATTTCTTCAACTTTTGCTTTTGCTTTATCACTATCAGTTTCTTTTGTGTCTATTTCAAAATATTTACCTTGTCTTATTTCATTAACGTCTTTAAAGCCCATTCCATCTAGAGTTTGATGAATAACTTTTCCCTGTGGATCAAGAACATCTTTTTTTAAAGTTATAATTACTGAAATTTTCATTTTTTCTTTATTTTAACAGATGACAATTTAGTCACATTTACTGCTGAAACATTAGATTGTTCATGAAGGATACCTAGTCTTTTAGCAACTTCAGTATAAGCAGGTATTAGATCACCTAGATCTTGTCTAAATCGGTCTTTATCTAGTTTTTTATCAGTAACACTGTCCCATAATCTACAAGTATCAGGGCTAATTTCATCTGCTAAAATAACTTCATTCTTTCCATCAATTTTAATTCTTCCAAATTCTAATTTAAAATCAATAAGTTTAATTCCAACACCTCTAAACATTCCAATCATAAAATCATTAATTCTTAAAATTAATTTTTTTATTTTATCGATTTCAGTTTTTGATGCCCATTCAAAAGCTAAAATATGCTCTTCAGAAATTAAAGGATCACCAAGCTTGTCATTTTTTAAGCAATATTCAATTAGTGGTTCTCTTAAAACTGTTCCATCTTCAATACCTAATCTTTTGGTAATTGAACCTGTAGCAATATTTCTCACAATGAACTCAATAGGAATTATTTCAACAAGTTTTATAACTTGTTCACGCATGTTTAATCTCTTAACTAAGTGATTTTTAATGCCTATTTGAGATAGGTTAGAAAGTATGTATTCAGATATTCTGTTATTTAATACACCTTTTCCTTCAATAGTAGTTTTCTTTTGATTATTAAATGCAGTTGCATCGTCTTTAAAATATTGAATAACTAAGTTTTTATCGTTAGTTGCATAAATAATTTTAGCCTTTCCCTCGTACAATTTTTTTCCTTTTTTCATTATTTAAATACTCTTTTAAAAATTAAATTTACATTTTTGAAATGTTTGGCATAACTAAAAATAGTTCTTAATTTTTTTGGTGGTATTTTGCTCATTATATATTTGTCAGACTGGATAACCTCAAATAAATTTAAATTTTCAGCAAAACATTTTTTTGTATAAGTTTGCACCTTTTTGTAAGATTTTTCTCTACTTAAACCTGTTTTAGTTAACTCCAACATAACTTCTTGAGAGAAAATTAAACCTTTTGTTAGATTTAAATTTTCAAGCATTTTTTTAGGATAAATAATCATGTTATCCAAAATATTTGTAAGCCTAATCAATGCAAAATCAGTCGCTATGTTAGCATCTGGCCCTATATTTCTTTCAACACTTGAATGAGAAATATCTCTTTCATGCCAAAGTGCTATATTTTCAAGAGCTGGTACAACTGTACTTCTAATCATTCTAGCTAAACCAGTAAGATTCTCACTTAATATAGGATTTTTTTTATGAGGCATCGCAGACGAACCTTTTTGATTTTTAGAGAAATATTCTTGCAATTCATAAACCTCAGTTCTTTGTAGATGTCTTATTTCAATAGCTACTCTTTCAATAGACCCTGCGATAATACCTAAAACTGAAAAATAAAATGCATGTCTGTCTCTTGGAATTACTTGTGTAGAAATTGGTTCAACATTTAAATCTAATTTTTTAGCAACATGTTTTTCAACTTTTGGATTAATGTTAGCAAATGTACCTACAGCACCAGAAATTGCGCAAGTCGATACTTCATCAATAGCATCTTTAAGTCTTTTTCTATTTCTTTTAAATTCTTCATAAAATGAGGCTAATTTTAAACCAAAAGTAATTGGCTCAGCATGGATACCGTGGCTTCTCCCCATGCAGGGGGTAAATTTGTATTTCTTGGCTTGTTTTTTTAAAACTTTTAAAAGTTGATCAATATCTTTTAAAATAATTGTTCCTGATTGAACTAACTGAATATTAAAACTAGTATCTAAAACATCTGATGAAGTCATGCCTTGATGCAGGTAACGTGCTTTAATTCCAGCTTTTTCAGTGACAGAGGTAAGAAATGCAATTACATCGTGTTTAACTTCAGTCTCGATTTTGTGAATTCTATTCACATTAATTTTAGTTTTTTTTCTTACAACAGAAGCAACACCTTTTGGAATTTGACCAAGTCTTTCCATTGCTTCTGCAGCTGCAACCTCTACATCAAGCCAAATTTTGTATTTATTTTCCTCAGACCAAATATCAGTTAATTCTTTTCGCGAGTATCTTTTAATCATTAATTATAAGTATGGAGGCTTTGAATAACCTTTAGCAGATTCTGTAAAGATTTCATAACCATTTTCAGTAATTCCTAACGTATGTTCAAATTGTGCAGATAAAGATTTATCTTTTGTAACAGCTGTCCACCCATCATTCAACATTTTAACATCAAATTTACCTGAATTAATCATTGGCTCTATAGTAAAAGTCATTCCTGGCCTTAGTTCAATACCAGAATTTTTATTTCCATAATGCAAAATATTTGGTGGTTCATGAAAAGTTGTACTAATTCCATGACCACAAAAATCTCTAACTACTGAAAAACCTTTCTCTTCTACAAAAGATTGTATCTCATAACCAATATCTCCTAATTTTATCCCAGGTTTTAAAATTCTGATTGCTCTCATCATAGACTCATAGGTTGTTTCAATAAGATTGTTTAATTTTACTGAAGTTTTTCCTATACAAAACATTCTACTTGTGTCTCCATAGTGTTCATCAACGATTGCTGTCACGTCAACATTTACTGCATCACCTTCTTGTAAAATTCTATCAGAAGGTATTCCATGACAAACTACATGGTTTAAAGATGTGCATAAAGATTTTGTAAAACCTCTGTAATATAACGGGGCAGAATAACCACCATTATCTCTTATAAATTCATATCCTAACTTATCAATATAATCAGTTGAGACACCTTCTTTAATATTTTCAGTTAACATATCCAAAGTTCTTGCAGCTAGATTTCCTGCAACTCTCATTTTTTTGATGGATATAAATCTAATCCTGATTATGCTTTAAAGTGCCTAAAAGCAGCATATGACCAAGGTGCAAGATGGATTATTTTGTGTGATACTAATGGTGGAACCCTTCCTCATGAAGTAAGTAAAATTGTATCTGAAGTTATAAAAAAAATTCCAGGAGAAAAGTTAGGTATACACGCTCATAACGACACAGAAAATGCTGTAGCAAATAGTTTGGCTGCGGTTCAAGCGGGTGTAAGACAAATTCAAGGAACTATTAATGGATTAGGAGAAAGGTGTGGTAATGCCAATTTAATGTCTTTAATTCCGTCACTTTTTTTAAAAAAAGATTTTAGTGAGAAGTTTAAACTCAATATTAAAAGAGAAAATTTAAAAAATTTAACACAATGTTCTAGATTGCTGGATGAACTGTTAAATAGAAAACCTAATAAACATTTACCTTATGTTGGTGCTTCAGCGTTTTCCCATAAAGGAGGTATGCATGTTTCTGCAGTTCAAAAAGATCCAAAAACTTATGAACATATAGAACCTGAGGAAGTGGGAAATTCACGAAATATTGTTGTTTCTGATCAAGCAGGGCAGTCTAATATAATGTCTAGATTAAAATCAATCGGTATTCAAATTGAAAAAAATGACCCTAAAATTAAAAAACTTTTAGCAGAAGTTAAAGACAGAGAATTTATTGGATATAGTTATGATGGAGCTGACGCTTCGTTTGAATTATTGGCTAGAAGATTGATGGGTGATATTCCAAGATATATTTCAATTAATGAATACGACGTTTCAGTTAAAAAGAATAGCAAGGGGGAAATTATTTCAAATGCAAAAGCACAGCTAGAAGTTGATGGAAAGAAAATATTATGTGAAGGACAAGGTAATGGTCCCGTTAATGCGCTTGATAATGCAATTAGAAAAAATGTTAATAAACTTGCGAAGTATTCTAATTACTTACAAGATTTAAAATTAGTTGACTATAAAGTAAGAATTTTAAATACAGGTACAGAAGCCGTAACAAGAGTATCAATTGAAAGCACAGACTCCAAAGGTGTTAACTGGTTTACTATAGGTGTCTCTCCTAATATAATTGACGCATCATTTAAAGCACTAGTTGATAGTTTAGATTATAAATTGTTTAAAGATAAAGCTCCAGCCAGCAAATAAATTTAATTCATAATAAATAATGTTATCAAATAATATTACCTTTATTCTTCATAAGCCCCAACTTTCTGAAAATATTGGAGCATGTGCAAGAGGTATGAAGAATTTTAATTTTAATAAACTTATTGTTGTAAATCCTAAACCAATATTTCCAAACGACAAAATTCTTGCCACTTCAGTAGGAGCAAAAAATATAATTTATAAAGCAAAGAATTATGAAAATTTAGAAAAATCTTTAAAAGATATAGATATTGTTATTGCAACGTCAGCTCGTTTTAGAAATAAAAATATTAAACATATGCAATTGGAAGACTTAAAAAATATTAATTTCAAAAAAAAAGTAGCTTTTTTATTTGGATCTGAAGCATCTGGTTTGTCTAATAATGAAATA
>CACPPD010000018.1 GCA_902635865.1 uncultured Pelagibacteraceae bacterium
GAGCTTTAATATTATTTTATATGACGCCAATTTGGACAACAATATTTGAAATATTATTTCTTAAAAAAAGACCTGGTTTAGAAAGGGTACTAACATTGGGCCTGGCTCTAGGTGGTTTATGGATAGTTTTTAGCAAACAAACAATTTTACCCCTTCCGGAAAATGCTGGAGATTGGTTGGCATTAGTAGGTGGTGCAATATTTGCTGGTGGAATGATAAGACTTGAAGTTGTTAAAACTGATGGCGTATTTCCAATTATATTTTCATTTTTTTTCTATGGAGCTTTATTTAATATAGTTGCTGGATTTTTTTTAGTTGATTACCTTGGAGAAATGCCTGCTATTGAAGCTTTCATTTCAATGTCTTCTTTTCTATTTGTAATATCAGTTTTTTATTTTATTCCCACAGCAATAGTCATACTCTGGGCTCCAAGTAAATTAGGTGCAGGTTTATGTTCAATTCTTTTTCTTGCAGAAATCGTTGTTGGAGTAATAAGTTCGGGTATACTTACAAACGAACCATTTGGTTGGAGAGAGATAGCGGGTAGCTCTTTGATAGTTTTAGGAGGAATTTTAGCAGTGGTATTTGCTCCTAAAGAGGAAAAATTGATAAATTCAAATATTACAAATGTGTAAAAAAACGATTTTTATATAGGAGAAAACAATGCCAGCAGGATACGTTATAGCACAGCTAAAAATTACAAACCCTGAAAATTATAAAGAATATGTGGAAAAAGTTACACCAGTAGTAAAAAAATTTGGTGGAGAATTTTTGGTAAGGGCTGGTGAATTTCAAATTTTTGATGGAGAAACAAAATTTCCAAGAATAATTGTACTTAGATTTCCTAGTTACGAAAAAGCATTAGAGTGGTACAATTCAGAAGAATACAAACCAATAAAGCAAATAAGACTAGATAATTCTGAGGGGACAAATATAATTATTAAAGGTGTATGAAAAAAATATTTTTAGTTTTAATCGCTTTGGTTTTTTATTCTACACCAGTAATTGCTGTTGAAAAATTTAAGTTCAAATATAACTTGCATGAAAATTTACCAAAGAAATGGATTACAGAATTCAATAATATAATGAATATTGTCCAAGAAGTTATGCCTATAAATGAGAACACTAACCATTGGGTCAAGAATAATATGACATTGATGAACATGAAACAGGGCTATGGAATGGATATCTATGCATGGAAAAGTACAAAAAATCCTTTTCCAGAAAAGCGTGCTAATATGAAGTACTCAGGTCTTGAGGCAATTAATTCACCTGCACCATGGGTGCAATTAGACATAAACCCAAATGATTTAAAAAGTTCAGTAAATAAAATTCGTACTTACTCTGTTATTGTTCATGAATATTTTCATGTTTATCAAAGAGCACTTTCTCATGACAAAATTTTAGATAGAAACTCTCCAAAATGGTTATTTGAGGGGGGTGCTAAGGTTTTAGAGGAGATTTATTTAAAGCAATATTATGAAAAATACCTTTTAAAGAATGATCTTAAGCAAAGTGATAATTGGAGTATTAAAAGGGTTTCTAAAGAACCTAAATTATATGAAAAATATAATACATCACCACAAAAAAAAGGATTTGATAACAATTACTCAGGCTCTGCATTCATAGTTCTGGCTCTAGTTAACGAGTTAAAAAAAAATAATATTTCTGAAGAAAAAGCATTTGAATTAGTTTTTAGAGAATTTTGGATACAAAGGGCTAAACAACCTTCGGGCTGGAATTGGCAACCATCTTTTCAAAATACTTTTGGAATGACTGTACCTGAATTTTATGAAAGGTTAAGTAAATACAAAAGAAAAGATCTTAAAAAAATACTCCCAAGTAAGACATTAAAGATACAGGATATTTTTAGTTAATGAAAAAACTTTTAGTAATTTTAATAATTTCTTTAATTTCTCAATTATCTCAAGCAAACGAAAGATTTATACCACTTGAATTATTTACAGGTGGAGAAATCCGTGAAGATACCGAAATAAAATTTACAAAAGCCAATTTGGTCTTTGGAGACAAGAAAAGAAAAAAAATAGTAGGACCTGAAGATTGGAAAAATCCAAATACAGATGAGATCATTAAAGTCTATAAAAGAACAAGGAAAAGCCAAAGTGGCGTTAAAACACAATTATTTACCGTTACTAATGATGGACAATGTATTGGAAGAGTATGGGATAGTAGGAGGGGTGGAAGGATAATTGTAAATGGATGTAAATTTCCTTTAGGAGTGTGGAATAAAGGTGAAAAAAGAACATTTAAAGGATCTTCTGGAGGAAAGACCAGAAAAATTGAATTGACCATTTTAAAACTAGGAAAAAAACAAAAAGATAAAGTAACATTTAATTGGAAACTTTATGATGGAAGCGGGAAATTAATGGATGACAATGATTATACATTTTCTGCTGGCAAAGCAATGACAAAGCTTAATGATAAAAAAATATCAAAATGAAAAAAATAGTTAGTTATTTAATTAAATAAGAGATCGTTAATCGAATAAACTATCAACCCAATTATAGCTATAAGTAAGATTAAAAAAGATAATTGTCCACTTAACTTTGATTTAATTTTAGTTTTACCCTCTTTAAATTTTTTAAAATGAATGCTGCCAAATCTCATCACAGCTAAACCCAAAATAATAAGAAATGCTGTAAATATATATTCAGTAACCATCTAAGGAACTAACCAGGTGTCTTTGTTGTTTTCCAAATTAAACTTCGCTCTTCTGTGGCCTTTAGCTGCTAAATAAAGCCATTCTATTGATTTAATTTTACACTGAATAACAGTAAAGTTTTTATAACCTTCTTCACTTTGTTCTTTTGTGTAATCAAAATTATCTAATTCTGGTTTAAGTCCAGAGGTTGGAAGATCTGATTCAGTCCCAGGTCCATTATCAACTAAATAACATTTTCTACTAATATGTTGCGTTTTAGACCAAGATTCTTTTGTTACGTCATTATTATGATTAATTATGCATTCTACTTTTAATCTAACCTGTATTTTTTCATCTTTATCATAAAACAACATTGCAGCATTTTTATTTGCTTTTAACTTTTCTATTTTATCTGATCGTATGTCACTATGATATTGTACTAAATTATTTGATTGGTCTGACTTTCTTAAAACTACAATTCTTCCATCTAGATCAGATTGATCCCCACAAATAAATACAGGAATCCTAAAAGCTGAACTTCTATCTTTAACAGCATTATCTAACATAGACCAAATTTTTTTTTTGATCTCCGTAAAGTCCTCGTAGTAAGGAACTGTATCTGTCACAAATATTATTTTTTCTTTTTTAATCTAGCAATCAAACCTGAACTATCCCATCGATTGCCACCCATTTCTTGGACCTCAGCATAATATCCATCAATAATTTCTGTTATAGGAACAGGTGAGCCATTTTTCTTTGCTTCTTCAATTGCAATTTTTAAGTCTTTTCTCATCCAATCAATAGCAAAACCATAATCGAACTTATCATCAGTCATTGTTCTGTATCTATTCTCCATCTGCCATGATTGAGCAGCACCTTTAGATATTGTTTCCATAACTTTATCCATATCTAAACCGGCGTTTATTCCAAAATTAATTGCTTCAGATAAACCTTGAACTGTTCCAGCAATACACATTTGGTTCATCATCTTTGTTAACTGGCCACTTCCACAAGGTCCAATTAGTTTTACCTTTTTACTATAGCAATCAATAACTGGTTCTGCTTTTTTAAACACTTCCTCATCACCACCAACCATTACTGTTAGTATTCCCCCCTCAGCTCCAGCTTGTCCTCCAGAAATAGGAGCATCTAAAAAACTAAAACCTTTATCATTTGCTTTTTTGTTTAATTCTCTTGATACTTCTGCAGAAACAGTTGAGTTATCAATAAAAATAGACCCAGCTTTTGCAGTATTAAATAATCCATTTTCTCCAGTTGCTACTTCTCTTAAATCATCATCGTTACCTACACATGTAAAAATGAAATCAGCTCCATCTGCAGCTTCCGCAGGTGTATTTGCCATTTTACCTTTATATTCACCAATCCATTTTTCAGCTTTAGATTTAGTTCTATTAAAAACAGTTACATTATGTCCGGCTTTTGATATATATCCAGCCATTGGGTAGCCCATAACCCCAAGACCTATGAAAGCAACATTACAAGTCATAATTTTTTTCTATGTTTAAAAGTTTAAGTTTTAAAGTAATCGTATTTGGATTTATTTTTACATTTTTTTCAAGTTTTGGACAGAGTTTTTTTCTTGGTCTTTTTAATTCTAGTATTAGAGAAGCCTTATCTATTACACATGGACAATTTGGCTCAATTTATGCATCAGCTACTTTATTGAGCAGTATTGTTTTAGTTTGGATTGGAAAAAAAATTGATGACGTAAATATATTAAAGTTTGCATCTTATGTAATAATTTTTCTTTCTGCTTCTTGCTTTCTATTTTCAAAAATTACATCAGTTATTTTTTTATTTGTAGGAATTTTTTTGATGCGTTTGGCTGGACAAGGATTATCAAGTCATACTGCTACAACAACCATATCTCGTTTTTTTGAAAAAAATAGAGGAAGAGCTTTAAGCACTGGTTGGTTAGGATTGTCTTTGGCTGAATTTTTAATGCCAGTTTTAATTGTTTTTTTATTAACTTTTATAGAATGGAGAGATATTTGGGTCTCAATATCTATTTTAGTCATACTTGTTTTGCCTGTTGCAACTTTTCTTTTAGTTAAAGACGTTAAGCTTGATACTAGAGAAGAATCTAAAATTGATGAGAATAATAAAATTAAACAATGGAAAAGAATAGAAGTTTTAAAAGATTATAGATTTTACATCATTTGTATGACGATGTTAGCAATGCCATGGATTGCAACAGGATCTTTTGTTTATCAGTCTTTTATATCTACATCTAAAGAGTGGGGACCTTATGTGATTGCACAATCATTTATGGCTTACTCCATTTTATCTGTAATCACGCTTTTTATATCAGGATTTTTAATTGATAAATTTTCAAGTAGAAAATTATTAATCTATATGAATATCCCACTTCTTTTTGGAACCATAGTTCTCTACTATTTTGATGCATCTGTATCTTCTTTTGTATTTTTCGGTTTAGTTGGTGTAACCAATGGTTTGGCGAACGTGCTTGGTTCCTCAACTTGGGCTGAGATTTATGGTGTTAAATATATTGGGTCCATTAAAGCCTTAACAACTGCATTGATGGTATTTTCAACAGCATTTGGTACGGCACTATTTGGCTTTCTGATAGATATTGGCTTTTCAATTGAAGAGATAGCCGTTGTTTCAGGAGCCTATATCTTTGGTTCAATTATTCTTCTTTATTTTGTAAAAAATAAGCTAAAACCTCAATATTTATAAAATACCCCTTGATTTTTAAAGACTCACTGTGTAGATACTCCGCATGGCAAGAGTAACCGTAGAAGATTGTATCGATAAAGTAGAAAGCCCTTATGAATTAGTACTAGTTGCTAAAGAAAGAGCTACTCAATTAAATGCAGGAATAGAACCAACAATTGATAGAGATAACGACAAAAACACTGTCATTTCATTAAGAGAAATTGCTGAAGAAAAAATTAAAGTTTCAGATCTAACTGATAGTGCTGTTTATAAACTTAGAAAACATGTTGAACAAGTTGATGATACTGCAGAAGATGACGAGGATATCGGTGATGATTTTGAAAATTTATACAAAGGTGAAATTTCAAAAAGTGGTACCCCAATTTTGCCATCTAAAAGAGCTAGAAAAACACCAGAAAAAATTCAAGTAACAAAAGAAGATTTAGCCGAGCTATCTGAAACAGCTACAGCAGATGTTGATAATTCAGTAGGTGAAGAAACTATGAATGAGCAAGGGGAAGTTTCTTTAGATGAAGTATCAGATTCAGAAAACCAAGAAGTGGATGTAAGTTCAGACGACACAGAAGCTTCAAACTCATAAAAAAATAATATAAAGTTATATCATGAATAGGAAAGTATCAGTTGCTCCTATGATGGACTGTACAGATCGTCATGAACGATATTTTCTAAGATTAATATCCAAAAATATACTTCTTTATACTGAGATGATAGTCGATGAAGCCATAAATAGAGGAGATAAAAAAAAGTTATTAGAGTTTAACATCAATGAGAAACCTGTAGCACTTCAATTAGGAGGATCTTCTCCAAAACTTTTAGCTGAAGCTACCAAAGTAGGCGAAGATTTTGGTTATGATGAAATTAATCTAAACTTAGGTTGTCCTAGCAAAAAAGTTGAAAAAAATAGATTTGGCGCGTGTTTAATGAAAGAGCCAAATTTAGTTGCAGATTGTTTAAGCAAAATGCAATCAGTAACAAAACTACCAGTAACCATAAAAACAAGAATTGGTTACGATGATGTAGAAGATTATGAAAATTTACATAATTTTATTTCAACTCTAAAAGCAACTGGAGTTAAAACTTTCATAATTCATGCAAGAAAAGCAATGTTAGGTAAGTTCACTCCTAAACAAAATTTAAATATCCCACCTTTGAAATACAAGTATGTATATAGATTAAAAGAGGATTTTCCTAATGAGGAGATCATTATAAACGGAGGAATAACTTCAGTACATGAAATAAAACCTCATTTAGAAAAAACTGATGGTGTAATGATTGGAAGAGCTGCGTATCATACTCCCTATTTATTAGCAGATATTGAAAGAGAAATATTTAACAATGATGATGTTCCAAGCAGACAACATGTAATTGAACAACTTATTCCTTATGTTAAAGAAGAATTGAAAAAAGGGACAAGATTAAATCAAATCATGAGGCATACTCTTGGTTTGTTTCATGGTCAAACAGGTGCAAGTTATTGGAAAAGATATTTAAGTGAAAACATGTGTGTGAGAGATGCTGATGTAAAGAAAATTGATCACATCATGGATAAAATTAAATATAACAATGTAGATACTAGAGTAGGGCAGTCTGCTTAATTCAATTCTAACAAACGAATACAGTTATATTATTTTATTAATGGCTTTAACAGCTATTCCAGTAGGTTTTGTGGCTGGATTATTTGGTATAGGTGGAGGGTTGATAACTGTTCCTTTTTTATATTTTATTTTTGGTTCTTTAGAAATTGATCCTCAATATATAATGCATCTTGCTGTTGGAACTTCTTTTGCAATCATAATACCAACCTCTACAGTTTCAGTTTTAACTCATCATAAATTTAAAGCGGTTGATTTTGATATTGTAAAGAATTACGGTCTTTTTGTTGTACTAGGAGTGATTGTTGGAACTGTTTTTGCAGCTTCTCTAAAAACCAAATCTTTGGTTTTATTTTTTTCTATAATGATCTTATTTTTAGGAATTTATTTACTTTTAATAAAAGAAAAGGAGCAAAACATAATTGTTAAAATGAAATTACATTTAAAAGTAATTCTTGGTTTTCTTGTTGGGTTTATTTCTGCTCCGATGGGTATAGGAGGAGCTGTAATGAATGTACCTATCCTTAAGTTTTTTGGTTATTCAATAAATAAAGCCATTGGAAGTGCAGCAGCTATAGGTTTTTTAATTGCTTTATTTGGAGCAATAGGTTTTTTAATTTCAGGAAATTATTTAAACTCAAGTCTACCTCTAAGTATTGGTTTTATAAATATACCAGCCTTTTTAATATTTATACCAATTACAACTTTCATGGCTCGGATAGGAGCTAAAACAGTACACAGTATCGATAAAAATAAAATTAGTAAGTTTTTTGGAATTTTTCTTTTAGTGGTTTCAATTAAATTTTTTTATGAATACTTGAAATTATAACAAGCATAAAAAAAGAGGTGACTTCAGTCTCCCTCCATCACCTCACAAATCCAAACTAAGTGATTCTTTAAATATTAAAGAACACTTATTAGTTGAAAATGCCTTTTATTAACTAATTTAAAATCAGACAATCTTAAGTTGTATAAGTCTTAAATAAAAACTCAA
>CACPPD010000019.1 GCA_902635865.1 uncultured Pelagibacteraceae bacterium
TGCTTCCCACTTCTCACTGATTTCAGTATTGTTATCAGCCCAGAAGAATGGGTCCACTAAGAAATAATTCTTTGTGTTTGAAGGAGCTGTTGGCATTTGTGGCATCATTTCAGTTTTGCCATCTTTGTACCAAGGCTCACCAGCAGTAATTACATCAAGAGATGATTTTCTGTATGGTGCATAAGCAATATACTTCGCACTACCAGCTAACATTTCTGTGTTAGTCATCATTGCAAGAGCTTTTTTAGCATCAGCTTCGTTTGGTCCACCTTTAACTAATGCAAAGTATTCGTAATCAAGACCTTGACCATCCCATACTTGCACAAGTGGTGCACCTTCACCAACTATTGCATTAAAAAATCTTCCGTTCCAGCCAGTTGCCATAACAACTTCACCACTCATTAAAAGTTCTGGTGGTTGAGCACCTGCTGACCAGAATACACATCCACCATTTGGATCTGTACATAATTTTTTAATTTTGTTCATCGCTCTGTCGATTCCACCGTCTTCTAGAAGTTTTCTGTAAACTCTAGTTCCGCCGTCACCTAGCTTAACACCATCTGCAGCTAAAGCGATTTCTAAATTAGTTAAAGCACTGTTATAGATAGCTCTTTTTCCAGGGAACTTTTTAGTATTAAAGAAATCTTTAATAGTTTTTGGTGTGCCTTTAACATTGTTTTTATTGTAAGCATAGTTCCAAGAATATAGAATGTTACCTACAGCACATTCACTCGGCATTGGAGCAAAGAAATCTTCACTCGCTACAGTTCCATCTGGTGCTGCTGGGAAATCTTTGTCAAAATCAAATTTCACAAATAAACCTTCATCACATCCATTAATAGTATCGAATGCGAACAAGTCTATAATATCCCAAGTTATAGCACCTGCTTCTTTTTGTGCTTTGATTTCTGATAAACCACCAGAATAGTCAACCCAATTTATTTCTATTCCAAGTGCTTTAGCAGTAGGATCACCATACCCAAGCTTTTGAGACTCTGTGTAAGCTCCACCCCATGATGCTACTGTAACAGCAAAGGCTGAAGAAGTTAGAGATACAACAAAAGAAAGAGCAAGTAATAATTTACTTATTTTTCTCATTATTCCTCCGTTTAAACGTTGATATAAATTAATTTATATAAGTAAAAGTACAACAAATAGGGGTGATTAAGTCAACAGCTGATTTTGTCATTAGATATGTGTATTAGATATATATATTTTATATAAGATTATTTTGGGTCTAATGCTCTAGCATCAACACTATTCCAACCAATATTTATATCTTGACTAACTTTTAGTTCTAAATTGGATGTGCTGTTTGGTACTTTAAGAATAAACTCTGAACTTCCTAAAAGATTTAATCTAACTCTTGTATGATCACCATGATAGATTACTTCTTCAATCTTTCCGGTAAACATATTATCCATCTTGTCAGTTGGATTAATTAATGCCCTTTCAGGTCTCAATGATACTGTTGTTTTTTCTCCTTTTGACTTAACAGATATTGGGTTTGCTAGTATCTCTGAGTTAGCTAATTTAACTTTGCATTTGTCTTTGTCGATATCAATAACTTCACCATTGAAAGTATTGTTCTCACCTATGAACTCAGCAACAAAAGAGTTTACTGGTTTCTCATAAAGTTCAGCTGGATTTGAAAGTTGTTGAACCTTTCCATCATTAAATACTGCAATCCTATTTGACATAGTTAATGCCTCACTTTGATCATGAGTTACATATACAACTGTTACACCAATACTTTCATGAATATGTTTGATTTCATATTGCATGCTTTCTCTTAAATTTTTATCTAATGCTCCTAGAGGTTCATCCATTAATACGACTGCTGGATCAAATACTAAAGCTCTTGCAACAGCAACCCTTTGTTGTTGACCACCTGAAAGTTGAGCTGGCATTCTGGTTTCAAAACCATTTAAAGAAACCATCGACAATGCTTTATCAACTTTTTTATCAATTTCATCTTTTTCAACTTTTCTTACTCTCAAAGGAAAAGCTAAATTTTCATAAACAGTCATATGTGGGAACAATGCATAGTTTTGGAAAACCATTCCTATACCTCTTTTATGTGGAGGAATATTCGAAATTATGTTTCCATCTAATAAAATTTCCCCATGTGTTGGTGTTTCAAATCCGGCTAACATCATTAAGCATGTTGTTTTGCCTGAACCAGATGGACCAAGCATTGTTATAAACTCACCTTCAGCAATATCTAATTGAAGATCTTTAACGACAAGAACTTTACCGTCATAACTTTTATCTACTTTATCAAATTTTACGAATTCTGGATTTTTAGACATAAAGGTGCATATAAAACATTTGTACAAATAGATTTCAATAGCTAATTAACTCTTAATATGGAGCTCTTTTGGAAAATTACAGAACAACTCTGATCCGTTCTCTGTAACTCTTATAGCTTCTGATGCTTCAACACCCCAATCTCCAAACTGCATCACTGCTATCATATGAAAACAAACATTAGGCTCAAGCACTGTCATATCTCCTTTATAAATATTAAGTGTATGCTCACCCCAATCAGGTGGATAACCAATTCCAATGGAGTAACCTGTTCTAGATTTTTTTTCTATTCCATACTTATCTAGAATTTTCCAAAAAGCTTGCGCAACATCATCTGCTGTATTTCCAGGTTTGATTGCACTAATTCCAGCATTTAGTGCTTCGATAGTTTTGTTCATTGTATCAATCTTTAATTGATTAGGTTTTCCTAGCAGAACTGTTCTAGCCATTGGAGCATGATATCTCTTATAAACTCCAGATAATTCAATAATTGTAGCCTCTCCTTCTACAAATTTGTCTTGAGTTGCTGTTAAATGTGAAGCTGAGGTTCCTTTTCCTGTAGGAAGTAAAGTTGCAATACTAGAATACTCACCACCAAATTCCTCTGTACCATAAAATAATGTTTTTTGAATTTCACCTACAGCATCACACTGTCTAACACCTGGTTTAATTACTTCCATTGCAGTTTTCATTCCTTTTTCTGATATTTTTGCAGCGGATTTCATAAAACCAATTTCAGCATCTGATTTAACCAACCTTGCCCAATTAACTAAACGATCACTATCCTTTATTTGTGCGTTTGGTAAACCCTGTTTAATTTTTTCATAACAGAATGCAGTAAAATAATGGGCATCCATTTCAACACCTATATTTAGTTTGTCCCACTTTCTCTCTATAATTATTTCAACTAAATAATCATAAGGATGTTTAGGCCATTTATGAATGTAATTTTCATCGTAAACAATAACACTTTCGTTTTTTAAGTAAGTTGTAATATACGCACCACCAGCATCCTGTGCTCTTACAAAACATA
Source organism: uncultured Pelagibacteraceae bacterium (assembly GCA_902635865.1). Taxonomy (GTDB): domain Bacteria; phylum Pseudomonadota; class Alphaproteobacteria; order Pelagibacterales; family Pelagibacteraceae; genus Pelagibacter. The sequence goes on from CACPPD010000019.1 coordinate 3,344, forward strand.
AGGGTTCATCTGCATCTATATGAACAATAGCACATTGAGCATAATAAAATGACCATGCATCATAACCTGTTAAATAATTCATGTTGTTAGTATCATGTGAAATTAAAAGTTCGATGCCTTTTTCCTGCATCATTTTTTGAACTTTTTTTAATCTTTCTTTGTATTCTTCTTTACTAAATGACATCAATTTACTTGGAATAATTTTCCAAACCCTTCAACTGAATTATTTTTTTTAATTTTCAAAAGGGTATCCCAAATTAAAGCCTGATTACTAGATAAAACTATTGTATTTAATTTTTTTTCTAATTTATCGATAATTTCTAGAACTGGTAAAGCAGTGCATGAAACAAATAAAGCATCAGCACCCTTCAAGTCTATTTTTGATAATACTTCATACAAATAATCTTGATCGACCTTTCCAATGTCATAATCATCTTGAATATCGAAATAAGAATTGGATGTAACTTCAAAACCTTCACTTTTAAAATAATCTAAAACATCATCATTTAATTTTTTGCTATATGGTGTAAAAATTGAAACTTTCTTAATATTTAATTTCTTTAACGCTTTAATAGCTGCTGTGCTTGGAGTTGAAACTTCTGCCATAGGCTTTGCGACTTTGACTTTTTTTTCTATTGAGTCATGACCAGCTGCGATGGTACCCGAAGTACATCCATAAACTACACAATCCAAATCTTGATCAGGTAAAATATCTTTTGTAACATCAGTGATTTTATTAGACATTTTAATCAAGTTTTCTTTCGTGAGAGGGTTGTAACACTCAATACGATTAACAAAGAAATCGATTTTCTTATTTTTAATCACATTTATAAAATCTTTTTCAATCATAAAATCACTAGCAAGAGCAATTAAACCAACTCTAGGATTAGCTTGGCTGATAAATTTAGGATCTATTTTTGTTGAATTCATAAATTAAAAAGTGAATATATCATAAGTTCTTTAATAATCATTAATATTAAAATAGGCATGAATATAAAAGATACTTTTGTAGCCTCCTTGGTGCCTATTTTTTTAGGCTTTGGTTTTGTAATTGCAAAACCTGCTTTTGAATCTTTCCCGCCTATACTTTTAATGGGTATAAGATTTACATTTGCTGCATCAATATTAATTTGGTGGTTTCCAATACCAAAAGGATATTTGAAAAGAATATTTGCTGCATCATTAGTGGCTAATACGTTGCAATATAGCATTACATATACTGGTTTAGATTTAATTGATGCATCTTCAGCAGTTCTTTTGGTTCAGATGGAAGTTCCGTTTGGAGTTATTTTTGCTTACTTCATGCTTAGAGAAAAACCAACTATTAGAGCTTTGATAGGAATAGCCATCGCCTTTGTTGGTGTTTATATTTTAACTGGATCTCCTAACTTAGATGGAAAGTTTATTGGAATTGGCCTTACAATTTTAGGGTCTGCTATATGGGCTCTTGGACAAGTTATGGTTAAACATTTAAGCAAGGAGATAAATCCTTTGGCTCTAGTTGCTTGGTTAGCATTTTTCTCTGGGCCAATTTTAATAATGCTTTCTTCAATAATTGATGGAAATACAATGAATTATTTAACAAATGCCAAGATTGATCACTGGATCATTGCCATTTATATTGGTTTCATCATGCAACCAATTACTTATGGTTGTTTCTATTATGTTTTAAAAAACAACCCACTTTATAAAGTGCTTCCTATCGTTACCATGGGTATACCCCCAACAGGTTTACTAGCTGCTATATTTCTTTTAGGTGAAAAACCTACACAAGAATTATTTATAGGTGGTACAATAATAATATTAGGTGTGATTTTAATTGTGTTTACAAAAAATAAAAAAGAAGAGGAAATAAAATGAAAATAGGTTTTATTGGTTTAGGAAATGTAGGTGGTAAACTAGCTGGAAGCTTAATAAGAAATAATTTTGATGTTACTGTTAAAGAGATAGATGAAAGTTTAATAAATGAATTTAAAAAGCTAGGTGCTAAAGTTGCAAAGTCTCCTAAAGAATTGGCAGAACAAACTGATTTAATTATTACTTCACTTCCTTCTCCTGAAGTTTCCGCGGAGGTTATGGAAAGTGAAGATGGAGTTTTAAATGGTTTATCAGAAAAGAAGATTTGGCTAGAAATGAGTACAACAGATGAAGATGAAGTTAAAAGACTTGGAAAAAAGGTGATATCAAAAAAAGCTATTCCACTAGATGGTCCAGTGAGTGGGGGATGTCATAGAGCAGCCACAGGTAATATTGCTATATTTGTGGGAGGAGATAGAAAAGCTTTTGAAAAAATATTACCTGCCTTAACTGTAATGGGTAGAAAAGTTTTACATACTGGAGAGTTAGGTAGTGCTTCAGTTCTTAAAGTTATAACAAATTATTTGGCATCAGTTCATTTGGTAGCTTTAGGTGAAGCATGGACTGTTGCGAAAAAATCAAATTTAGATCTAACTAAAACATTTAAGGGTATTGCAGTTTCATCTGGAAACTCATTCGTTCATGAAACAGAAAGTCAGGTTATTTTAAATGGTTCTTACAATATTAATTTCACAATGGATCTTGTTTTAAAAGATACTGGGTTATTCGATAATCTAGCAAAGAAATTAAATGCTCCATTAGAGATTTCTCCAAAGATAGTTGAGATATTTAAAGATGGAGAAAAAAAAATATGGTTCAAGAGCATGGTCATCAATGATTGTAAAAAGAATGGAAGATTTAAATAAAATTGATTTTAGAGCCAATGGATTTCCTGATGAGCTTGTAGATAATGAACCAGAAGAAAAAGGCTATGAAATTTAATTAATATGTTAAGATTAATAAATGTTAGATAAAAGAAAATTTTACATAAACGGAAAATGGGTTGACCCAGAAGAGAAAAATGATTTTGAGGTGATCAATCCTTGTAATGAAGATCCTTTTGCAATTATTTCGTTAGGATCAAAAAAAGACACAGATAACGCAGTTAAAGCAGCAAAAACTGCATTTGAAACCTGGAAAGAAACTAGCAAAAAAGAAAGATTGGAATTGCTGGAAAAATTATTAGTAGTTTATAAAAAAAGATTTGGAGAAATGGCAGAAGCTATTTCGCTAGAAATGGGAGCTCCAATGGATTGGGCTACTGATGTTCAAACTGGATCTGGACAAGCACATTTAGAAGATTTTATTTTAAGATTGAAAGAATTTAATTTTGATGAACACTTTGATCAAAAATCAAACAACCATATTTGTTATGAACCAATTGGAGTATGTGGATTAATTACTCCATGGAATTGGCCGATAAACCAAATAGCTCTTAAGGTCGTACCTGCATTTGCAACTGGGTGTACGATGATACTTAAACCATCTGAAATAGCTCCTATCTCTGGGATGTTGTTTGCTGAAATGATTGATGAAGTTGGATTTCCTGATGGTGTGTTTAATTTAGTAAATGGTGATGGCGCAGGTGTTGGAACACAAATATCAAGTCATCCTGATATTGATATGGTTTCTTTTACAGGATCAACTCGTGCTGGAAAACTTATTTCAAAAAATGCAGCAGAAACAATTAAAAGAGTTTGTTTAGAACTTGGAGGCAAAGGTGGAAACATAGTTTTCGCAGATAGTTACAAAAATGCTGTTCGAGATGGCATAAGAAATGTTATGAGTAATTCTGGTCAATCTTGTGATGCACCAACAAGAATGTTAGTTGAAAAATCTATTTACAAAAGAGCAGTTGAGGAAGCAATTGATGAAGCAAATAAAATTAATGTAGATCAAGCCTCAAAGAAAGGGGATCACATAGGACCTGTAATATCTAAAACTCAATATGACAAGATCATCAATTTAATTGAAAGCGGAATTTCTGAAGGTGCAACGTTAGCAGCCGGTGGTCCGGAGTTACCACACGGATTAAATAAAGGTTATTTTATAAAACCAACAATTTTTACAAATGTTACAAACGACATGAGAATAGCTAAAGAAGAAATCTTTGGTCCTGTCCTTTCTATTATTCCGTTTGAAACTGAAGATGAAGCAGTAAACATTGTTAATGATACTTCTTATGGTTTGGGGAATTATTTACAGACAGAAGATAGAGAAAAAGCACATAGAGTTGCTAAAAAATTAAGGTCTGGTTGTGTTTATATTAATGGCAATGCAGCTGATGCTGGAACCCCTTTTGGAGGTTACAGACAATCAGGAAATGGTAGAGAGGGCGGTGTTTGGGGTCTTGATGAGTATCTAGAAGTTAAAACTGTTACCGGGTGGAAATAAAAATTTATGCATTTAATCCATCGTGGGATTGTAAATAAAAAATATAAAGAAAACCTTTTAAATTCATTTAAACAATCATTTAAAAAAGGATTTGGAATAGAAACCGATATACACGCAACTAAAGACAATAAATTTGTCTGTTATCACGACTTTACTTTAACAAGGATTTTCAAAAAAAAACAAAGTGTTAAAAACTTAACTTATCAAAAGTTAAAAGAAATAAGTCTCAAACAAAATAAACCAATTACTTTACTCCAAGATTTATTAAAGATATCAAAAAATAAATTCTATTTATTTATTGAAATTAAGCCCAAATTATCAACAGA
>CACPPD010000020.1 GCA_902635865.1 uncultured Pelagibacteraceae bacterium
CAATTATTTCGAATTTTAAAGAAGGGTTAACTGCTTTAGAGTACTTTAATTCAACACACGGAGCTAGAAAAGGATTGGCAGATACAGCGCTTAAAACTGCTAGTTCTGGGTATTTAACAAGAAGATTATGTGACGTAGCTCAAGATTTAACAATAACTAAAGTTAAATGTGAGGATCCCGGTTTTATTGAGCTTTCTGAAATTTTAGAGGGTGGTAATGTGGTTGTAAGTTTATCTGAAAGAGCATTAGGAAGAGTTACAGCAGCTGAAGTTAAAAACCCTTTATCAGGCGAAGTGATTATTAAAAAATCTGAAATGATTGATGAAGCAGGTTGTGATAAAATTGATGCTGCAGGCGTTAAATCAATAAAAGTTTATTCAGTAATGACGTGTAGTTCAAAAGAAGGTGTTTGTGCCACTTGTTATGGAAGAGACTTATCCAGAGGTAAGATGGTTCATGTAGGAGAAGCTATTGGAATGATATCAGCTCAATCAATTGGAGAACCAGGAACACAGTTAACAATGAGAACGTTCCACGTAGGAGGAACAGCATCAGTTAAGCAAGATTCTCAAATAGTTACTAAAAGTGATGGTACTCTAAAAATAATAAACTCAAATATCTTAGAGGACTCTAAAAAGAATTTGATTGTTATGGGAAGAAATACTCAGCTTTCTATTGAGGATGATAAGGGAGTTCAGATAGCGGTTTATAAAGTTGCTTATGGTTCAAGATTATTTTTCAATAATGGGGATAAAGTAAAAGCAAATACTAAAATATGTGAATGGGATCCTTACACAACTCCAGTTATTGCGGAGAAAAGTGGTACAGCTAGTTATGTTGATCTAATTGACGGTGTGTCGATTCAAGAAACTACTGACGATGCAACAGGAATTTCCTCAAAATCAGTAATTGATTGGAGGGGTCAATCAAAAAGTACTGATTTAAAACCAAGAATTACTCTTAGAGATGAAAAAGGAAATGTAATTAAAAAAGCTGATGATAATGAAGCTAGATATTATTTAGTACCAGATTCTATTTTATCAATTAAAGATGGTCAAAAAGTTTATGCAGGTGACGTAATTGCAAGATTACCTAAGGAAACTACAAAAACAAAAGATATTACTGGAGGTCTTCCAAGAGTTGCAGAGTTATTTGAGGCTAGAAAAGCTAAGGACAGCGCAATCATTGCTGAAAACGATGGAAGTGTAGTTTTTGGAAAAGAGGTTAGAGGAAAACAAAGGGTATCTATTGTTCCCGAAGATGGATCTGAACCTTCAAATTACTTAATACCAAAAGGCAAACATATTAATTTTAATCCTGGAGAAAAAATTCAAAAAGGAGAGTATCTTCTAGATGGTCAACCATTGCCACATGATATTTTAAGAATTTTAGGTATTAAAGAATTAACGGAATACTTTGTTAATCAAGTTCAAGAAGTTTATAGACTACAAGGTGTAATAATAAATGATAAGCATATTGAAACTATTTTAAGACAAATGCTTAAAAAAGTTGAAGTAAAAGTTTCAGGTGACTCAAGCTATTTACCTGGTGAGGTGATTGATAGAATTAAGTTTGATAATACGAACGAAAAATTAGTTGCTGAAGGCAAAACCCCTGCTGTCGGTGAAAGAGTCCTGATGGGTATCACCAAAGCCTCACTTCAAACTGAATCGTTTATTTCAGCTGCTTCGTTTCAAGAAACGACAAGAGTACTTACAGATGCTGCAATTAAAGGAAAAGTTGATCCATTGAACGGTCTAAAAGAGAACGTAATTGTTGGAAGATTAGTTCCTGCAGGGACTGGTAATATTAAAAATAGATGGAACAATAAAGCTCTAGAAGATGATAATAATTTCTTAGCAGAGCAGGATAAAATAGAAGCTTCAGAACCTGAAGAAACACAGGCAAATCAGTAAAAAAATCGCCTAAAAATTGCAGTTTTAATTTGACAAAGAGCTATTAATAAGTAATTTGGCGGTGTTTTTGGTTGGAATGTAGTACTTCTAACAGTACTAAACGCTGCCACAAAATAACCTGTCAGTTATTTTCATCTAAAAATAATTTAAATAATTTAAAAGAAATTTATGCCAACTATTAATCAGTTGTTAAGAAAAAAAAGGGTCAAACCAGCATCAAGGAACAAAGTTCCTGCTTTACAAAAACAACCTTTAAAGAGAGGTGTGTGTGTAAAAGTTTATACAACAACTCCTAAGAAACCAAACTCTGCATTAAGAAAAGTTGCTAGGGTAAGATTGTCAAATGGATTTGAAGTAACAGCTTACATTCCTGGTGAAGGTCACAATTTACAAGAACACTCTGTAGTACTGATTAGAGGTGGTAGGGTAAAAGATTTACCAGGAGTTCGTTATCATATTCTAAGAGGTAATCTAGATACGCAAGGTGTTGCAAACAGAAAAAAAAGAAGATCTTTATACGGAACAAAAAAAGGTAAATAATGTCTAGAAAAAAAACTCAACCAAAAAAAAATGTAGTTCCAGATCCAAAATTTAAATCAACTATTATTCCAAAATTAATCAACAACATCATGTATGATGGTAAAAGAGGTATTGCTGCTAAAATAGTTTATGACGCTATCGATAAAATTAAAACTAAAACGAAAGATGAGCCAATTAATATTTTTAATGAAGCAATTAATAATATCAAACCAACCGTAGAAGTTAGATCTAGAAGAGTGGGTGGTGCAACTTATCAAGTTCCTGTTGAAGTAAAAAGTAAAAGAGCACAAGCCTTAGCAATTAGATGGTTAGTAGAATCAGCAAGAAAAAGAAAAGATAAACATATGGCAGATAAAATTTTTAATGAGCTTTATGATGCTTATGAAAAAAAAGGAGCTGCTGTAAAAAAAAGAGAGGATGTACATAAAATGGCAGAGTCTAACAAGGCATTTGCTCATTTTAGGTGGTAATAAGACATGGCAAGAACTCATTCATTAGATAAATATAGAAATATTGGGATCATGGCCCATATAGACGCTGGGAAAACAACAACTACAGAAAGAATTTTATATTATACAGGTAAGAGCCATAAAATTGGTGAAGTGCATGATGGTGCAGCAACCATGGATTGGATGGAGCAAGAACAAGAAAGAGGAATTACAATTACTTCTGCAGCAACTACTTGTTTTTGGAATGATCACAGAGTTAACATTATTGATACTCCAGGTCACGTAGACTTTACTATTGAAGTAGAGAGATCTTTGAAAGTTTTAGATGGTGCCGTAGCTGTTTTTGATGGTGTAGCAGGTGTAGAACCACAATCTGAAACAGTATGGAGACAAGCAGACAAATATAAAGTTCCAAGAATTTGTTTTGTAAACAAACTAGATAGAACAGGTGCTGATTTCTTTAGGTGTGTTGACATGATTAAAGATAGATTAGGTGCGAAGCCATTAGTATTACAAGTTCCTATTGGAATTGAGGCTTCTTTAACTGGAGTTGTTGATTTAGTTAAAATGAAAGCTCAAGTTTGGAAAAATGAGGCATTAGGTGCTGAATGGGAATACAAAGATATTCCTGATGATCTTAAGGAAATTACTGAAAGATATAGAACAGAATTAATTGAAACTGCTGTTGAGCAAGACGAAAAATTAATGGAGTCTTATTTAAATGGAGAGGAAATTAAAGAGGAAGATTTAGTTAAGTGTATAAGAAAAGGAACATTGAACTTTAGTTTTGTTCCAGTTTTAACTGGATCTGCTTTTAAAAATAAAGGTGTTCAACCTTTATTAGATGCGGTTGTAAATTATTTGCCAAGCCCAGTAGATATTGGCTCAATTAAAGGCACAAAAGTTGGTTCAGAGGATGAAGTTGAGATGAAATTTGATGATGGTTCTTCTTTCTCAGGTTTGGCCTTCAAAGTTGCAAACGATCCATTTGTAGGTTCTTTAACATTTGTCAGAATTTATTCTGGAACAATTAAGTCTGGTACTGCAGTATACAACTCTTCATCTGACAAAGAAGAAAGAGTTGGCCGTATGCTTTTAATGCATGCTAATTCAAGAGAAGACATTAAAGAAGCTAACGCAGGAGATATTGTTTCACTAGCGGGATTAAAAAATACTATGACTGGTCACACCTTATGTGACAAAGAAAATCCAGTTTTATTAGAGCCAATGGAATTCCCAGACCCAGTAATTGAAATTGCAGTAGAGCCAAAAACAAAAGGTGATCAAGAAAAAATGGGTGAAGCATTAGCAAGATTAGCTAAAGAGGATCCATCATTTAGGGTTTCTTCAGATGAGGAGTCGGGTCAAACCATCATTAAAGGTATGGGTGAACTTCACTTAGATATTATTGTTGATCGAATGAAAAGAGAATTTAAAGTTGAAGCAAACGTAGGTGCTCCACAAGTTGCTTACAGAGAAACTATAGAAAAATCTGCTGAGTATGAATACATACATAAAAAACAAAGTGGTGGTGCTGGTCAGTTTGCTAAGGTTAAATTATTTGTTGAACCTCAAGATCCAGGAAAAGGAAGAGAAGTTGAAAGTGCTATTAAGGGTGGAGCTATCCCAAAAGAATTCATTCCAGGTGTTGAAAAAGGTATTGAAACTGTATCTGATAGTGGAATTTTGGCAGGTTTCCCAATGATTGATTACAAAGTAACTATTGTTGATGGTTTACATCACGATGTTGACTCAAGCGTTTTAGCTTTTGAGCTCGCTAGTAGAGCATGTTTTAAAGAAGCTTGTACTCAAGGTGGATTAAAACTTCTAGAACCAATTATGAGAGTAGAAGTCGTTACTCCTGAGGACTATATGGGAGATGTTATTGGTGATTTAAATAGTAGAAGAGGGCAAATTAGCACTCAAGAACAAAGAGGAAATGCAACTGTAATTACAGCTATGGTTCCTTTAGCAAATATGTTTGGTTATATAAATAATCTCAGATCAATGTCACAAGGAAGAGCGCAATATTCAATGTTCTTTGATCATTACTCTAAAGTTCCTCAAAACGTTCAAGACGAAGTAACTAAAAAGGTAGCGGGATAATGGAAAAGCAAAATATAAGGATTAAACTAAGAGCGTACGATAATAAGGTTCTAGACGCTTCTACAGAAGAAATTGTAAACACAGTTAAAAGAACTGGAGCTACAATTAAAGGACCTATTCCATTACCTACAAGAATTGAAAGATACACTGTATTAAGATCACCTCATATAGATAAGAAAAGTAGAGAACAGTTTGAATCAAGAACACACAAAAGATTAATAGATATCATTGAACCTACTCCACAAACTGTAGAAGCGTTGATGAAACTTGATTTAGCTTCTGGTGTAGATGTGGAGATAAAAATTTAATTATGAGTGAGATAGCTTTATTAGGAAAAAAAATAGGGATGACTAGAGAATTCTATAAATCTGGTCAGTTAGTTCCTGTGACTGTGCTTAAAGTTGAAAAAGCTAGAGTTATTCAGGTTATTGAAGAGGAAAAAAGAGGATACAAAGCTGTTCAGCTTGGATATGGAAAAATTAAAAATTCAAAATTAACAAAAGCTATGAAAGGTGTTTTTGCTAAAAAAAATACTGAAGCTAAAAAAAAATTGAAGGAATTTAGAGTAAACGACACATCTGTTTACAAAGAAGGAAACGAATTTGGTTTAGAAATATTCAAAGATATTAAATTTGTAGACACTAGATCAAAAACAATTGGTAAAGGCTTTGCAGGTGCTATGAAAAGACATAACTTTGGTGGTTTAAGAGCCAGTCACGGTGTTTCAATATCACACAGAGCACATGGTTCAACTGGGCATAGTCAAGATCCAGGAAAAGTTTTTAAGGGAAAAAAAATGGCTGGTCATATGGGTGATAAACTAAGAACAATGCAAAATATTGAAATAATAAAAACTGACTTAGAAAACGAACTTCTTTACTTAAAAGGATCAATACCTGGTTCAAAAAACTCTGAAGTAATGGTTAAAAAATCAGTAAAAAACATAAGTAAAATGACAATTGGTGAGAAACAAGCAGCTGCTGAAGAGGCTAAAAAAACACCTGAGAAAAAGAAAAAATAATGAAATTAGATAAAATTAGCATAAACGGAAAAAAAGATAGTATTGAAGTTTTGGATAAGATTTTTTCTGCCAAAATTAATCATAAATTGGTTAGCGCTGTTCTTTATAAAACAAATGCTAATTACAAAGGAAGACATGCTAAAACTAAACAACAAAACGAAGTAAAAGGACCAACCTCAAAAATATATGCTCAAAAAGGGACAGGTGGTGCAAGGCATGCTAGTAGAAAAGCTCCTATATTTGTTGGCGGTGGTATTGCTCATGGACCAAAAGGTGAGTTA
>CACPPD010000021.1 GCA_902635865.1 uncultured Pelagibacteraceae bacterium
TACAATCATAGGTAATCCCCCAATTTTAACTATGGGTTTGCCTGGTAATCTTTTTGATTTAAATCTGGCAGGAATTACAACTATATATTTCATTAAATAAAATAATCATTAATTTATTGTAGAAGCAATTTCAACCTATCAAAAACTTTTTCTGCAGAAAGATTTGATAAATCTGAAACCTGAATTGCTTTAAAATTTGCTCTTTCAATACTGACTTTGAAAGGAGTTGTATGGGACCCAAATAATGCAATTCCTTTTGACCCAAGATGAGCCGCTATATGCCCAGGTCCAGTATCGTTAGATACAACAAATGAACTATCTTTAATCAATGAAGCCAATTGAGGAATATCTAAAGCTTTCCCATTATCTAAAATACAAATCGCATTAATATTTGATGCCTCCTTAATTTCTTTTGGTCCGGGTGCAATGACTATTTTAAATTTATTATCTAGCTTTTTATTAATTATAGAAATTAATTTATTATAATAAGGCCATTTCTTTGATGTTAAGTGAGTTGAGCAAAAAGGGAAAAGAATTAAATACTTGTTTAATTTATAATATTTTTTTAATTGAGATATATCTGTTAAGCTCCAGGAAAAATCAGGTTGCATCGTATGATTTGTATTAATACCAGAGCATTTTAGTTGATGATCAAATCTGGACAAAACTGAGTCATTATCAAAATCTTTTTTTGTCATTCCCTCAGGCAAAGTGGTTTCACTGGATGACCAAATATCTTTTGTAGCTTTTGGAAATAAAATTTTTTTATAAAATGCTGTCCTACTTGAATTCTGTAGATCATATACTTTTGAGAAATCATACTTTTTAATTCTCTTCATCAATGAATATAGATAGAAAAAATTTAATCTTGATAATCTTTTATCTAAAATAACATCTGATATATATGGGTTTTTTTTAAATAAATCAAAGTAAGGCTTTGTTGTTAAAAGATAAACTTCATCATTTTTATGGTTTTCAGAAATATCTTGAATAGCACCACATGCTTGAGCTATATCACCCAAAGATCCATGTTTAATGATTAAAATATTAGACATATTTTTAACAACTTAGCATAGTATTAAATTTTATGAATAAAATTATAGTTGAAGTATCAATTGGAGAATTGTTAGATAAGATTTCGATATTAGAAATTAAGAAAGATAAAATTAAAGATCCTGAGAAGTTAAAATTCATTTCAGATGAGCACTCTGTTTTAAAAGAACAATTAGACAAAAATGTCAAATCAGATGATAAACTTAGTAGCTTATTTCAATCACTAAAAGATATTAACTCTAAACTTTGGATTATTGAAGATGCTAAAAGACTGTGTGAAAAAGATAAGGATTTTAGTGAAAAATTTATTAAACTTTCAAGAGATGTCCATTTTCTTAATGATGATCGAGCTAAAATTAAATTAGAAATAAACGAACATACTGGATCAAAAATAAAAGAAATTAAAGAATACACTAGTTATTAATTCATGGCTCTTCATTTCTCAAAGCAAGAATTTTTACTCAGAAAAACTAAAGTACTTCAGTCAATGAAAGAACAAAGTATTGATGCCTTGTTAATGTTTAGACAAGAGTCAATGTATTGGTTAACTGGTTATGATACTTTTGGTTATGTTTTCTTTCAAACATTAGTTCTCGATAGCAAAGGCAACCTAATTCTTTTAACCAGAGCTCCGGATTTAAGACAGGCTCAAAACACATCTAATATTGAAGATATTAGAATTTGGGTTGATAAGGATGGTTCAAACCCTGCTAATGATCTTAAAAATATTTTAGATGAATTGTCTTTAAAGGAAAAAAAAATTGGTATTGAATATGAAGCTTATGGTTTAACTGGACGCAATGCTTTAAGATTAAATAAATCTTTAGAAAATTATTGTAATATAGAGGATCAATCAGAATTGATCACAAAACTTAGAGTTATCAAGTCTCCAGAAGAAATTACTTATGTAAAAAAAGCTGCAGAGTTAGCTGACTTAGCTTTAGATCAAGCTTGGAAATATACTAGGGCCGGTGAAAGCGAAGCTAAAATTTTAGGCGAGATGCAAAAAGTTGTCTTGGAGGGTGGTGGAGATTATCCAGCTAATGAATATATTATTGGATCAGGCCATAATGCTTTGCTGTGTAGATACCAAGCAGAAAAAAGAGTTTTATCAAAAATAGACCAATTAAGTATTGAATGGGCAGGTACTTACAAGCACTATCACTCTGCAATGTTTAGAACTATTACTGTAGGAAAACCTGATGCTAAACACTTTAAGATGTATGATGCATGTTTAGAAGCATTAAAAAATTGTGAAAAAAAATTAATACCTGGAAGCAAAGTTGGTGAAGTTTTTGATGTTCATGCAAAAACTTTTGATGATCTTGGATATAATAAATCAAGAATGAATGCTTGTGGATATTCACTAGGTTCAACATTTTCTCCAAATTGGATGGACTGGCCTATGCTATATACCGATAATCCTTATATAATAAAACCAGGTAATGTCTTTTTCATGCATATGATCTTGATGGATTCAGATAACAAGTTAGCAATGAATTTAGGTGAAACATATCTTGTAACTGAGAATGGTAACGAGAGATTAGGTAAACAAAAATTAGATTTAGTAACTCTATAAAATTTTAGGAAACCAATCTTCTCTCATCTTATCTCCTGTTTTCAAATTAATACCATCAAATGGTGGCGAGGTAGGTCCTCCTCTATCAATGTATTTAACATCGTCCCCTATAAATCGCATTGAAAACGCTCTTCTAGCTTTAGTAGTATTGTTTCCTGTTGAACCATGTATTGTTTTAAAATTAAATAATACAGCATCACCTAAATTTAATTCTGGTATTAAAATTTTTTTTTTAAATACTTCATCTGAAGGTAAATCCATAAATGAACTATCATCATCATACCAAGATTTATTGTTTGACCATTTTGTAGGTCTAATTAATTTAGGCCATTTATGAGATCCTAAAATCAATTTAAGATTATTTTTTTGATCTACTTCATCTAATGGTATCCAAAAACTTCCTGTATCGTTGCCATCGACACAGTAATAAGGCATATCTTGATGCCATGGTGTTTCTTTGTTGGTGCCAGGATCCTTTATGAAAATATGATCATGAAAAATTTTGGTAGATTTAGAATTAGTTGCTTCTGCAAATATTTGAGCTCCAGGTGAATTATATAAACAATTCTTAAATTCCTCTATCCTCTCCCAATTACAGTAATCCTCAAAAAATCTTCCATTATTATCTGTTACATTTTCTCTTCCATGCTTGCTTGGATTGTCTAAAACTTTTTTAAATCCTTTTCTGAGCGGCTCAATCCAATCTTTAAATATATCTTTAATTATTATCACGCCATCATTTTGATAATCTTTAATTTGTCTATCAGATAAATACATTTTTATTGTTGAAAGCTATACTTTTTTTCCAAATATTTAATGACGTTATGAATAATAAAAGTCATGAACAGATAAATTCCACCAGCAACAATAAATACCTCTATTGGTTTAAAAGTTGTTGAAATTATATATTTAGCTACACCAGTTAAATCCATCAGAGTTACTGTACTTGCTAAAGAGGTTCCTTTCATCATCAATATGATTTCGTTTCCGTATGCTGGGAGTGATTGTCGAATAGCGATTGGAATTTGGATTTTATAAAAGATTATTTTTTTTGATATTCCTAAACTTTTTCCAGCTTCAATAATGCCTGGTTTAATTGTTTGAAATGCTGATCTTAAAATTTCAGAGGTATATGCACCAGTATTTAAGGTAAATGCTATTATTGCACACCAATAAGGTTCTTTTAAAATAACCCACAAAAATGTTGTTCTTATATATTCAATTTGACCTAATCCAAAATAAATTATGAAAATCTGGACCAATAATGGTGTTCCTCTAAATATATATGAATAGCCATAAGCAAATTTATTGATAAATATATTTTTATTTAATCTTAAAGTTGCAAAGAAAAGACCTAGGAATAATCCAAAAAATAATGATGCTGACAATAATTTTAAAGTAACAACTGTAGCTCCTAAAAGTTTGGGTAAACTAGTGATCATTAAATCAAAATCCATTAATACCCCCTGCTATATCTTGCTTCTAACTTATTAATTAACTTCATGCTTATATAAGTAAGCAACAAATATAAAACTGCTGCAAATGAATAGAAGAATAATGGATCCCGAGTAGATCCTGCTGCAATATAGGATTGTCTCATTATTTCAACTAATCCTGTTACTGAAATAAGAGAGGTATCTTTTAAAGTTATTTGCCAAACATTACTTAAATTTGGAATTGCAAGTCTTAACATTTGGGGAAGTATTATTTTATAAAATTGCCCAAACTTATTTATTCCAAGAACCTTAGCAGCTTCAAATTGACCTTTATCTATTGATTGTATTGCGCCTCTAAAGACTTCTGTTGAATAAGCTCCAGAAATAATACCAATTGCCATTGATCCTGTGATAAATGCATTTATTTCTATGTATTCATAATAACCAAAAATAGAAGCTACATACATGATTGCCCCACTTCCTCCAAAAAAGAAAAGGTAAATAACTAAAAGTTCAGGCACACCACGAATAACTGTCGTATAAAAATTTCCAACTAAATTTAAAGTTTTATATTTTGAGAGTTTTAATGGAGTAAAAATTAAAGCAAAAACAAAACCAACTAGTATTGCTGTTATAGAAACAGCAATTGTCATTAAGGTTGCGTAAAATAACTCGTCACCCCAACCAGTTTTGCCAAATGCTAGAAGTTCCATATAGATTGGCGACTATATATTATAGTCGCCAGATCTGAAATGAATTACATAGAAGCGTCGAAACCAAAATGCTTAATAGCAAGTTTGCTAATAATTCCTTGTTTTCTTGCTTTGTTAATTGCTTTATTGAAGTCTTTTAAGATTTTGGCATCTCTTTTACCAATAGCACTATCGCTAGCTTGTCTTATACCAACACCTACACCATTACCAAATGCACCACCTGAAAAAGTTGGACCAACTAATACAACTGATTTACCTGATTTGTCGGCATAATCTGTAAATGCTACTGCTGCCGCCAAAGCAACATCACATCTTCCAGAAGTAAGATCTAGGTTAACTTCATCTTGAGTTTTGTAAGTTCTAACATTTACACTTCCTACATCACCAGACTCTAAAAAGTTTTGGTGAATTGTTCCTGTTTGAGTACAAACAGTTTTACCAGCAAGTGCTCCGGTTAATGTCTTAAGAGCTTTTTTAACATCAGATCCACCTAATGATAAATTAATACCCTCTGGTGTATCCATTCCCTCTAAACTTGAACCTTTCATTACCGCTAGAGAAGCTACTTCATCAGCATAACCTTGTGAAAAAGTAATTGTTTTTTGTCTTTCAGCAGTAATAGACATTCCAGCCATAATCGCATCAAATTTTCGCATTACTAAAGCTGGGATCATACCGTCCCAATCTTGTTCTACGATTGTACACTCATACTTCATTATTGTACAAAGTTCTTGAGCGAGCTCTACCTCAAAACCAATAAGATTGCCTGAAGCATCTTTTGAATTCCATGGAGGATAAGCGCCTTCAGTTCCAATTTTTATTTTTTCAGCAGAAACATTTCCAATGATAAATAAAGAAGCAAGAACTGTTAAAATAGTTTTTTTGAATATACTCATTATTTTCTCCTTTAATTAGGAGGAATTATTTCACAAATTTTAATAAGAAAAAAGAAAAATTAATGATTAATTGACGAAGAAAAATTCCAAGAACAATCAAAGCTAGGTATGTAAACTCTTGCTAATTTTGCATTCCCAAAATTTTGATTAAAAACATTCAGCCAGTTTTCAACCTGTTGTGGTTTTTTATCCTGACTGCCAACTTGAGCTGTAATAACTCCTTTGGGTTTTAAAATTCTTATTAAGGAATCCATATTCTTTGCAGCTAAATCTATACAAAATTGATCATCATTAAGATCTACAAAAATATGATCATATGTATCATCGGTTACTGATTTAATACTTTCAAACGCATCACCCCAGACACATTTTACAGAATTTTTTTCAGTTGCTTTTTTTCCAATATCTCCGAGATGCTTATTGCAAACATCAACTACCTCAGGATCCAATTCATACCAATCTATAAAATTAAATTTTTTAGAAATACATTCTCTAGCAACTCCACCGTCACCACCACCAATAATTGCAGCTCTTTCATTATCTTTATTTAAATCTAAACCAGAACCAACAAATGTTGAGCTATACAAATGTTCG
>CACPPD010000022.1 GCA_902635865.1 uncultured Pelagibacteraceae bacterium
TATCATGGTAGAATTAAAGTTTTTGCTGAAACTTTAAGAGAAAACGGGATGGAATTTTAATTATGGAAAATTTAAAAGATAAAAAAACAGATGATATATTAGAAAAGTTAGTCCACATAAACCGTATTACTAAAGTTGTTAAGGGTGGAAGACGATTTGGATTTTCAGCACTTGTAGTTGTTGGAAATCAAGCTGGTAAAATTGGTATAGCTCACGCAAAAGCAAAACAGGTTCCTGATGCTATTAAAAAAGCAAATGAGATGGCAAGAAGAAAACTTACTCATATACCATTGAGAGAAGGAAGAACGATACATCATGACGTGAAGGCAAAAGATGGTTCGGGAAGAATAGTACTAAGAGCAGCTTCTAAAGGAACAGGAATTATTGCAGGTGGACCAGTTAGAGCAGTATGTGAAGTTTTAGGAGTAAAAGATATCGTTGCAAAGTCTATGGGAACATCTAATGCACATAATGTTATTAGAGCTACAATGAAAGCATTGATGAAACAAAGTTCACCAAAACAAATTTCAGCAATTAGAAATAAAAAAATTTCTGAAATAATTGAAAAAAGAGGATAATGATTACTTTAAATAATAGAGAGAAAATCAATAAATCTAAGTTAAGAGTTGGAAGAGGAATTGGTTCTGGCAAAGGCAAAACGTCAGGTAGAGGTGTTAAAGGTCAAAAATCAAGATCTGGGGTAGCTATAAAAAGTTTTGAAGGTGGTCAAATGCCACTATACAGAAGACTACCAAAAAGAGGTTTTAATCCAATATCAAAAGAGAGTGTTGCAATTTTAAATTTAGATAAAATTCAATCTTATATAGATAAAAAGAATATTAACCCAAATGAAGTATTAAATTCTGAATTATTAAAAAAATTAAAATTAATAAATAAAAATTCAAAAAAATTAAAAATTTTAGGATCTGGGGAAGTTAAAGATAAAATTAATATTGAAGCTGACTTGGCCTCTAAATCAGCAATAGAAAAACTAGAAAAAATTGGTGGATCTATTCAATTAAAAAAATAGTTTGTTTAAATGAGTGCATCATCATCAACAAATGATTTAAGAAATAGAATTATATTTACTATTTTAATTTTAGCTGTTTATAGATTTGGAACTTTTGTACCTTTACCAGGTATAGATCCTGAGCAACTAAAAATAATGATGGAAGGTAACCAAAAAGGGTTGCTGGGTATGTTTAATGTTTTCGCAGGAGGTGCTGTTAGCAGAATGGCTATATTTGCTTTAGGAATAATGCCTTATATTTCATCTGCTATTATTGTTCAACTTTTAACAGGAGTTTCTGATTATTTTAAAAACCTAAAAGCTCAGGGTGAGACAGGTAGAGCTAAAATTACACAAATTACAAGATATGGAACAGTGTTACTTGCAACAGTTCAAGGATATGGGTTATCTGTTGGTTTAGAGTCATCGGCTGACTTAGTTATCAATCCAGGTGCTTTTTTTAAAATAACAACTGTCACAACCATTGTTGCAGGTACAATCTTTTTAATGTGGTTAGGAGAGCAAATTACCCAAAGAGGTATAGGAAATGGAATATCTTTAATAATTTTTGCAGGAATTGTTGCTGAAATACCAAGAGCGTTAGTTACAACTTTTGAATTAGGTAGAACAGGTGCAGTTTCTACTTTTATGATTTTAGCATTGTTTGTTTTGCTAATATTAGTAATTTTATTTGTTGTATTTATGGAAAGAGCTTTAAGAAAAATTCTTATCAATTATCCTAAAAGACAAATGGGAAATAAAATGTACGGTGGAGAGTCATCTCATTTACCACTAAAGATTAATCAAGCTGGTGTAATACCTGCTATTTTTGCATCTGCACTTTTATTGTTACCAGTTACATTTTCAAACTTTTCTTTTTCAAATAATGAAACTTTTTTAAATTTAAGCTCTTATTTTACTCAAGGACAACCTCTTTACATGTTGCTTTATGCATCTGGAATAATATTTTTTACATTTTTTTATACTTCTATAACTTTTAATCCAACAGAAACAGCAGATAACCTAAGAAAGTATGGAGGCTTTGTACCGGGAATTAGACCTGGCGAAAGTACAGCAATGTATATTCAAAATATATCAACAAAATTAACAACCATAGGTGCTTTATATCTAACATTGGTGTGTTTAATGCCTGAATTTTTAATTGCAAATTATCCTATTCCCTTTTATTTGGGTGGAGCATCCATTTTGATTGTTGTTGTAGTAGCTATAGACACAGTAACTCAAATTCAAACAAGATTAATGAGCTCACAATACGAACAGCTGATTAAAAAAACTAAATTTGGTAAATAAGTGAATATTATTTTATTTGGACCACCTGGTGCTGGAAAAGGTACTCAGTCTAAATATCTAGTAAATAAATTAAAAGCTTTTCAAATTTCAACAGGCGATCTTTTAAGAGAGGAAATCAAAAAAAATACAGATATTGGTAAAGCTATAAGCAATGATATGAAAAATGGAAAATTTATAAACGATGATATTGTTAATAAACTTATTGAAAAATTAATATATGATCCTCAAAAAAAAAATAAATTAATCTTTGATGGATATCCCCGATCATTGAGTCAGGCTCTAAATTTAGAAAGCTTACTAAAAAATTCAAATCAAAGTATAGATTTAATTTTATTTCTAAATGTAAATAAAGAAACAATTCTTAAAAGACTTGAGAAGAGAAAAATTATAGAGAATAGGTCCGATGATGACTCTGATACAATAGTTAAAAGATATGAGAAATATATGGAAACAACCCAACCAGTTCTAAATTTCTACTCTGAGAATCCAAATTTTAAGATGATTGATGGTGGTTTAGAAATTGAAGAAATAACAAGGAAAATAGACGCTTTTATCAATGTATAAGACGTTGACTTTGAATAATCTTCTTATATAAAAGGCACAATTTATCACTAAAATTATGGCTCGTATCGCAGGTATAAACATTCCACAGAATAAGCTTGTTCATATAGGTTTAACTTATATTTATGGAATTGGTGATAAATTCTCTCAGCAAATTTGTTCATCTTTAGAAATTCCAAGAGCTAAAAGGGTTAACGAATTAACCGATGAAGAGATTTTAAAAATTAGAGAATATATTGATCAAAACTTTAAAGTAGAAGGTGACTTAAGAAGAGATTACTCTTTAAGTATTAAAAGATTAATTGATTTAGCTTGTTACAGGGGAACAAGACACAGAAAAAAATTACCTGTTAGAGGGCAAAGAACTAGATGTAATGCAAGGACAAGAAAAGGTAAAGCAATCGCAATTGCTGGAAAAAAATTAACACCAACTAAAAAATAGTTATGGCTAAAACTGACAAAGTTGAGAATAAAGATCAGAAGGTTGAAAAGTCTTCTAAGAAAAGTGTAAAAAGTTCTTATTCAAAAAAAAAGAAAGTTAAGAAAAATATACTAAATGGAATTGCTTATGTTCAATCAACATTTAACAATACTATCATTTCTATTGCTGATACAAATGGGAATGTAATTTCATGGGCATCTGCTGGTCAAAAAGGCTTTAAAGGATCAAGGAAGTCTACACCTTACGCTGCACAAATTGCAGCCGACTCTGCGGCTTCGAAAGCGCTTGAATACGGAATGAAAACATTATCTGTTGAAGTTAAAGGTCCTGGATCTGGAAGAGAAACAGCTTTAAGAGCACTACAAGCTAGAGGATTTAAGATTTTGTCAATCAAAGATACTACGCCTATGCCTCACAATGGAACTAGACCACCAAAGAAAAGGAGAGTTTAATGGAAGTCGAAAATGTTAATGTAAAAAATTGGAAGTCTTTAATCAAGCCATCTAAGTTAGATGTTCAAATAAGTGATGACTTAACACATGCAAAAATTGTAGCAGAGCCTTTAGAAAAAGGCTATGGTTTAACTTTAGGAAATTCTTTAAGAAGAATTTTATTATCATCAATAAGAGGTGCTGCTGTAACATCTATTCAAATAGATGGAGTTTTACATGAATTTACCTCAATAAAAGGTGTCAGAGAAGATGTTACTGATATCGTCTTAAATGTAAAATCTTTAGCATTAAAAAGTAACTCAGAGGGTACAAAAAAATTAATTTTAGACGCAAAAGGACCTGGAGAAATTAAAGCTTCAGACATAACTCCGGTTGCAGATGTTGAAATTTTGAATCCTGATTTGGTAATTTGTAATTTAGATGAAAACACTACTTTTCATATGGAGATGAATGTTAATACAGGTAAAGGATATGTTCCTGCAGAGTTAAATAAACCTGAAGAGCCACCATTGGGTCTTATTGCTATCGACTCACTATATAGCCCAGTTAAAAAAGTTTCATATTCAGTAAGTACTGCTAGGGAAGGAAAAGCATTAGATTACGATAAATTAATTATGGAAGTTGAAACTAATGGATCAATTTCTGCAGAAGATGCTGTTGCTTACTCAGCTAGAATTTTCCAAGATCAGCTTAAAATGTTCATAAATTTTGATGAGCCAGTTGAAGCTCCTATTAAAGAAGTTTCTACAGAGCCTGAATTTAACAAAAACTTATTAAGAAAAGTGGATGAGTTAGAGTTATCAGTTAGATCAATGAACTGTCTAAAAAATGATAATATTATCTATATTGGTGACTTGGTTCAAAAATCTGAAGGCGAAATGCTAAGAACACCTAATTTTGGAAGAAAATCTCTAAATGAAATTAAAGAAGTATTAACAGGTATGTCTTTATATTTAGGGATGGAAATACCTAATTGGCCGCCTGATAATATAGCAGAGATGTCTAAAAAATTGGAGGAAGCAATTTAATGAGACATGGATTGGCAAATAAGAAACTAAATAGAACCTCAGAGCACAGAAAAGCTCTACTTAAGAACATGCTTAATTCTTTAATTAAGTATGAACAGATTAGAACTACTTTGCCAAAAGCTAAATTTCTAAAACCACAAGCAGATAAGATTATTACATTAGGAAAAAAAGAAACTCTTCAAACAACAAAAATTTTAGTTTCAAAACTTCAGGATGTAAAATCAGCAAATAAAGTTAAAAAAACCCTTTCTAAAAGATTTCAGAATAGAAAAGGTGGCTACACAAGAATAATTAAGGCTGGATTTAGATATGGAGATAATGCCCCAATGGCTATAATTGAGTTTGTTGACAGAGATTTAGAAGCTAAAAAGGTTGATAAACCAAAAAAAGACACAGACAAAAAA
>CACPPD010000023.1 GCA_902635865.1 uncultured Pelagibacteraceae bacterium
AATTTTTATTAAATTTTTTAGATATAAATTTTTCAAATTTAAATAGATTTGAATTTTTTTTTGTTTTACTGGATGGTTTCCAAAGTCTTATATTCATAAAATAATTATAATACTTTGAAGTAATATAATGAAATTTTAATTATTTTAATGATTAATTCAATTTATTTTAATCATCTTCTCTCAAAACTGTTTTTTGAGAAACTCTTAATCTCACTAGAACAGTATTCGCTATATATATTGAGGAATAAGTTCCAAAAACAACACCTAATATCATAGCAAGTGAAAATCCTTTAAGTATCTCTCCACCAAAAAAATATATAGCTAATAAAGCTAGTAAAGTGGTTGCAGATGTTATGATTGTTCTTGATAAAGTTTCATTAATTGAAATATTTGTTAATTCAAAAATTTTAATATCTGAATATTTTCTTAGATTTTCTCTGACACGATCGAAAATGACTACTGTATCATTCATAGAGTATCCTACTATTGTTAATACAGCTGCTATAATTGATAAGTTTATTTCTAAACTAAATAGTGAAAAAACTCCTAGTGTTACAATGACATCGTGAAACAAAGCTAAAATTGCTCCTAGACTAAATTGCCATTCAAATCTAATCCAAATGTAAATCAACATTAATGCTAATGACAAAGATATTGCTATTACTCCTGATTTTAATAATTCTGCACTAACTTTAGGGCCAACATTTTCAACTCTTCTAAAATCATAATTGTTTCCAAAAGATTTATCTAAGTTAACTTTAATTTCTTCAATAATGTTCTTCTTATTGTCTTTATTTTCAAATTTCACTAAAAAATCAGTATCATTACCAAATTTCTTTACTGAAACATCTCCTAAGTCCATTTGATTAAATCTATCTCTTAATGAACTAACATTTATTTTTGAGTCTGAGGCTCTTAATTCAATTAATGTACCACCTTTAAAGTCTATCCCAAAATTAAGCCCTTTAAATATTAACAATAATAATGAAACAACAATCAAAACTGATGATAATAAATTAAAGTGATTATAATATTTATTAAAAGCTATCATTAAATTAATTTTTCCTTATTCTTATTTCTTGATACATAGATACTAGTGAATAATCTTGCTATAAAATAAACTGAAAATAGTGTTGTAAATATTCCAACACCTAATGTTACAGCAAAACCTTTTACTGGTCCTGAGCCCATAAAAAATAAAATAATTGCAGCTAATAATGTTGTTATGTTAGCATCTAAAATTGCTGTTCTCGATTTGGTATAACCACCGTCAAAAGCCAAAATATTATTAGTCTCGTCTTTTAATTCTTCTTTAATCCTCTCAAAAATTAAAACATTTGCATCAACTGCCATGCCTACAGTCAAAATAATCCCTGCAATACCAGGCAATGTTAAAGTGGCTTCGAATAAAGTTAAAACACCCAAAAGAATAAACAAATTAACTATAAGTGTAACATTAGTAATTAATCCAAAAATTTTATATTTTACAAACATAAAAATTATCACCAACATAAAACCAATTGCTAGTGCAATCATTCCTGCATTAATTGAGTCTTGACCAAGATCAGGTCCTACTGTTCTTTCTTCAATAATTTCTAATGGCGCTGGTAATGCTCCAGATCTTAACAATAAAGCTAAATCGGTTGCAGTTTGAAATGTAAAGCCACCGCTAATCTGACCAGATCCACTTGCTATAGTATCTCTAACAACAGGAGCACTGATAATTTTACCATCTAAAACAATCGCTAATTGTTTTCCAATGCCAGTTGAAGTTGCTTTACCAAATCTCTTTGCACCTACTCTATCTAAAGTAAATGAAACAATTGTTTGGTTTGTTTGAGTATCCATTTTTGGTTGAGCATCGAGTAAATTTTCACCACTGATTATTATTCTTTTACTAACTGTGGCTTCTTCTAAACCGTTTTCAAATTTTAACTTTTCAACTCCAAAACGATCATTTTCGTCATTTGTTACAAATCGAAAAGTAAGGTTTGCAGTTTTACCAAGCAATGATTTTATTCTCATTGGATCATCTAATCCAGGAAGCTCAACTAAAATTCGGTTATTTCCTCTTTTAAGTATGTTAGGCTCGTTAGTTCCAACTTCATCTACTCTTCTTCTAACTATTTCTATAGCTTGATCTTGAGAAGAAGTTTTAAGTTTAATTAAACCCTGTCTTGAAAAATTAACTTTAAAATTTAATCCTGTATCTTCAATTTCTAACTGATGTGATTTAAATCTTGGGTAATAAGGATTAAGATCACTATTTTCGTCCTGAAAAACTTCTAAAACAGTTTGCTTATCATTTTCTGTTACATTAAAAAAAATATTTTGATTTTCTATCTTTATATTATTGATCTTAATATTTTTTTCTTTGAAGTAATTTCTGATAGTTGTTGTTAGGTTTTGTAGTTTCTGTTCAATTACAGGCTCATTATCAATTTCTAACAAAAGATAAGATCCACCCTGAAGATCTAATCCTAGATTAATTTTTTTATCAAAAAAATTATCATCAAATTTAAAAAGATTTGATGAAGCAATTAAAATAAATAAAACTGAAAAAAGAGTTATAAATAAAATTCTTAACTTAGAGAAATAAAGCACTTAACTAAAAATAATTATTTTTTAACTTCTTGAGTATTTGTATTTACAAGACTTTGAATACCAGTTGATTTAACTATCTCAACCTTTACGTTTTCAGCAATTTCTACCTCAACTTTATCGTTGTCTATAAGTCTCTCTACTGTACCTGTAATTCCACCAGAAGTAACAACCTTGTCACCTCTCTTAAGACTTTCAACCATTGCTTTATGTTCTTTAACTTTTTTTTGCTGTGGTCTAATTAAGAAAAAATAAAAAATAACAAATATTAAAATTAACGGTATAAACTGTCCTATTCCTGAACCTTCCATAAATCTCCTTATAAATTATGTGAATACTTATACTATCTGTGTAATTAAAACAACTTTATTTAGCTGAAATCAATTCCAAATTATTCATATACGGTCTTAGTGCCTTAGGAACAATAATCGAACCATCTTTTTGTTGATAGTTTTCTAGTACAGCAATTAAAGTTCTGCCCACAGCTAAACCACTTCCATTTAATGTTCCAACAAAAACAGTTTCCTTGTTTTTATTTTTATATCTTGATTTCATTCTTTGGGCCTGAAATGTTGAGCAAGAAGAGCATGATGATATTTCACGATACTTGTTTTCTGATGGTAACCACACTTCAATATCATAGGTTTTTTCTGCACTGAAACCCATATCACCTGAACATAAAATTACTTTTCTATAAGGTAATTCTAACTTATCCAGTATATCTGTTGCACAATTAGTCATTCTCTCTAATTCTTCTAGACAATTTTCTTTTTCAACAATACTTACCATCTCAACTTTATAAAATTGATGCTGTCTAATCATTCCTTTTGTGTCTTTTCCATAACTACCAGCTTCTTTTCTAAAACATGGGGTTGAAGCAACAAATCTCATTGGTAAATCTTTTTGGTCAACAATTTTATCTTTAACAATATTTGTTAAAATTACTTCAGCAGTTGGAATTAAAAATTTTCTATCGGACCCTTCATCAAATTTTATTTCAAATTGATCATTTTCAAATTTTGGTAATTGGCCAGTTCCATACATTGTATTGTCAGAAGCTATCAATGGAGGTGAGATTTCCTGATAGCTATTTTGATTAATATGGGTATCTAACATAAAGTTAGATAATGCTCGTTCCAGTAATGCTAACTCTTTTTTAACAAATACAAATCTTGATCCAGTTGTTTTTGTTGCGAGATCAAAATCAAGCATGCCTAAATTTTCACCAAGTTCGTAATGAGATTTGGGCTTAAAATCAAACACTGGAACTTTTCCAGCTTTTAAAACTTCTACATTATCATTTTCATCTTTGCCATTTGGAACATCTTGATGAGGTATATTTGGTATACTCGATAAAATATTATCTAATTCAATTTTAGT
>CACPPD010000024.1 GCA_902635865.1 uncultured Pelagibacteraceae bacterium
ATTAAAAAATCTATAAATTCACTTGATAAAAAAGTAAAGAAGGCAATCGATACAGCTTATAATAGAATTTATAAATTTCATTCACTTCAAAAATTTAAAAATATTACTTACACAGATAAATTAAAAAACAAACTTGAATATAAATATCTACCTTTAGAGTCTGTTGCAATTTATGTTCCTGGTTCCTCTGCTTCATACCCATCGAGTGTGTTGATGAATGCTATTCCAGCAATTGTTGCAGGTGTTAAGAGAATAGTTATGATTAATCCAGGCTATAAAGGAAAACAAAATCCAGCAGTATTATATGCCGCAAAAAAATGCAGAATAAAAGAAATTTATTCAATCGGAGGCCCTTCCGCTATTGCAGCAGTATCTTATGGGACAAAAAAAATTAAAAAAGTTCATAAAATAGTTGGTCCAGGAAACGCATATGTTGCAGCAGCAAAAAAAGAAGTTTTTGGTGTTGTTGGAATTGAAGGTATGACTGCAGGTCCTTCAGAAGTGACTGTCGTTTGTGACAAATTCTCAAATCCCGAGTGGGTTGCAAGCGATTTAATTGGACAAGCTGAACATGATATTCTTGCACAATGCATTTTGATTTCAAAAGATAAAAATTTGCTAGATAAAGTAAAGATTGAAATTACTAAACAATTAAAAGAAATTCCAAGAGCTTCTGTTGCAAAAAGAAGTTTAATTAATAATGGAATTCTTATGCACATTTCTTCAGATGCTAAAATTACAAGTGTTGTAAATAAAATTGCACCCGAACATTTAGAATTAAATATTAAAAATTATAAATCCTTAGTTCCAAAAATAAAAAATTCAGGATCAATATGTTTAGGTAAATATGCAGTGATGGCAATGACTGATTATAATGTTGGATCAAACCATGTTTTACCAACTAATGGTTCTGCAAAATACTCAAGCGGTATAAGTGTAAATGAATTTTATAAAAGGATTTCATATATAAACTTATCAAAAAAGGGTATTGAAAGTCTTGGTCCATCAGTTATAACACTTGCAAATTACGAAGGGTTGGTTGGACACGCTCAATCTGTAGTAAAACGAATAAGGAGAAAATAAATTTGTCAAAACAAGACTTACTGGAATTTAAAGGTACAGTGACAGACCTACTTCCTAACGCTATGTTTAGAGTAAAATTAGAAAATGGACATACCGTTACAGCCCATACAGCTGGTAAATTAAGAAAAAACAGAATTAGAGTTCTCCAAGGTGATAATGTGACAGTTGAAATGACACCTTACGATCTTACTAAAGGAAGAATTATCTTTAGGGGATAAATAAGGCTGAGTAGCTCAGGAGTAGAGCAGAGCCCTGAAAAGGCTTGTGTCGGAGGTGCGAATCCTTCCTCAGCCACCACCATAAAGTTTCATCTTGAAATAATCGTAAAAGAAATTAACTTTAAGAGATAATAAATAACAAAAGGACTAAGAAATAAGATGAGCACACTACAAGGAAAAATTAAATGGTATAATGGTAAAAAGGGATATGGCTTCATTGAAAGAGATGATAAAGAAAAAGATGCCTTTGTTCACGCTTCAGCGGTAAAAGCTGCTGGTATGAGATATCTCAATGAAGGTGATAAACTTGAATTCACATTAGAAGATGGTCCCAAAGGTCCTTCTGCAGTTAATTTAAAAAAAATAGACTAATTTTGAAATTATTTAAAAGGGCGTTTTATCAATCAAATAGATAAACGTCCTTTTTCTATTTAGACCTTGAATATTAATTTTTTTTGTCTAAAAGACTGCTCATGAATATAAATATTACATACAGAAAGACTTTTAGAAGTACTCACAGAAACTGTTTCCATAGCCAGTAGGCTATTTATTTATATTATAATTTTAAATCCACATAAAATAAGATAAAAACAAAGAGGATAAGCCCGGGTGGTGTAATGGTTAGCACGGAAGTTTGTGGAACTTTAAGTTTGAGTTCGACTCTCAGCCCGGGTACCAAAAAATGAATAAAGAAAAAAAATTAATTCCTGGATTACCTTCAGGATTTGAAGATCGTTGGGATAAAAAACTTCTTCTCAAAAAAAAGCTTTTAAAAGCTATTGAGAATAATTTTATTAAATTTGGAGCAGAGGCTCTAGAAACCCCTTCGTTTGAGATAAGTGAAAATATAGGATCTTTTTTGGCAGAAGATGAAGCTAATCCTATGTCTGATGTATTCTCATTTGAGGATGGAGAAAAGAGCATTACTCTTAGGTATGATCTTTCAAGCCCACTAGCTAGATTTGTTGCTCAAAATAATCAAGAGCTTCCATCAATTTTTAAAAGGTATGCCATTCAAAATGTATTTAGAAATGAAAAGGCTGGTAATGGAAGATACAGAGAATTTATGCAAGCAGATTTTGATATCATTGGAAATGTTAATCCTGCGCAAGCAAATGCTGAGCTTTGCAATTTAATATCAAGTACCTTGTTAGATTGTGGTCTAAAAAAAGATCAATTTACAATCAATGTTAGTAACAGAAAAATAGTTCAAGGATTAATTGATGATTTAAAAATATCAGAAGAAAAGCAAATTAAAGTAATTAGAGCAATTGATAAATTAGACAAACCAGGTTTTGGTTTAAAAGGTGTTGAAGATCTGCTTAAAAAAGAGAGAAAAGATATAAGTGGTGCAATCACTAAGGGTGCAGATTTAAACGATGAACAAGCATCTCAAATACTAAATTTTTTAAAAATTAAAGATTTAAAAGAATTAAAAGAAACATTAAAAAATCCATTGTCTCAAGAAGGTATAAAGGAATTAGAACAAGTATTTGAAGTATTGGGTTACAGTTCAAATTTAAATCAGGTCAAAACAAATTTTACAATTGTTAGGGGATTGGCTTATTATTCAGATTTTATTGTTGAAACAAATCTAAATTTTAAAGTCACAAATAACAAAGGCAAAGAGGTCGATATAGGCAGTATTTGTTCTGGAGGAGCCTATGCAAAATTAATTTCGAGATTTAAAGGTGTGGATATTCCAGGCACCGGAATTAGTTTTGGAGTTGATCGATTGTTATTTGCTTTAATGCAATTGGATCAAGTAAAAGTAGATAGTCAAAAACCTGTTTTAGTTTGTGTAATGGATGAAAAATATCTTAAAAGTTATTATGAAATTTTAGATCTATTAAGAAATAATAATATCAATGCTGAAATTTTTTTAGATACAAAAAAAAATTTAGGTAAGCAACTAACCCTAGCAAATAAACGTGAGTTGGATGTTGCAATAATATGTGGTGAAAATGAATTTAATGAAAATACAGTCACTATAAAAAGTCTCAAAGGCGTTAAGGGTGAAAATAATAAAACATTTCCAAAAGAAAATTTAATCGATGAAGTCAAAAAACTTATCTGAAAACATCCTTAGATCAGTAAAATCTAAGGGTTTTAAATATATTGATTTACCTTCAGTAATTGAGGCTAATCACATTGTTCAAAGATCAGGAGAAAATTTTAGAAAGTTTATCTTCTCCTTTACTGATCAGAATGGAAGCGAGTTGTGTTTAAGACCAGATTTAACAATTGCATCTTGTTTAAGGTATTTGGAAAATAATTTAAAAGGTAAGGAAAAAATTTTTTACAGTGGTCAAGCCTATCGAAAATCACAAAACAAAAAAGACTCAATCATTAGAAATCAAATTGGATTTGAAATTTTAGGATCTAAGTATGAGAAAAATGACGATAAAGAAATTATAAATACATCTCTTAAATCACTTCAAAATATCAAATATTCTTCAGGAACACTAACTAT
>CACPPD010000025.1 GCA_902635865.1 uncultured Pelagibacteraceae bacterium
AAACATTAAGACTATAATTAACTAGCGTTTTATAATTAGAGAGGGATAAATAATGAAAAACTTAAAAAAAATAGTTTCAGTATTATTCTCAGCAATCCTATTATTCTCAGCAACAACTACAAGCTCAGTAGCAATTGATAAATTGCACTTTGTAATTGGTGGTGGTGCTGGCGGTGGTTGGGATGGAACTGCTAGAGGTACTGGAGAAGCTTTAACAAAAGCTGGAATGTTAAGTAGTGCATCATTTGAAAATATGTCAGGTGGTGGTGGTGGTAAAGCTTTAGCTTACATGATCAATACTAAACCTGCTAATACAGTTTTAGTCCAATCAACACCATTAGTATTAAGATCAATTACTAGACACAAAGGTTATGTAAAAGGGAGTGGAACTTTATCTTACAAAGATGTTGTGCCAATAGCTGGTGTAATTGGTGACTACGGTGCTATCGCAGTTGCAAAAAGTTCATCTTTCAAAAATTTTAAAGATGTAGTTGATGCTTACAAAAAAGATCCAAATTCTGTTAAAATGGCTGGTGGATCAGTGAGAGGAAGTATGGACCATTTAATTGGTGCTTTAGCTTTCCAAGCTGCAGGTGCAGATCCAAATGCTGTTCAATACATTCCTTATGATGCTGGAGGAAAAGCTTTAGCTGGACTTTTATCTGGAGAAACTCAAATAATATCAACTGGTTTAGGTGAATTGATGGGTGCAAGAGACCAAGTAAGAATTATTGGTATTACTGCACCTTCAAGAGTTTCTGATGCACCAGATGCACCAACTCTTAAAGAACAAGGATATGATGTACAATTCGTTAACTGGAGAGGTTTCTTTGGTCCTCCAGGTATGAGCAATGCTGATAGATCAGCTATTGCAAAAATGCTTGGCGATGTACAAAAAACTCCTGAATGGGAAACTGTCAGAGCAAGAAATGCTTGGGTTAATATTTATAATCCAGAAGGCAAGTTTGTTTCTTTCTTAGAAAAACAAACTCAAGAAATGACAGCTCTTATGAAAAAATTAGGAGTTATATAATCCTTAGGATTATTTGAAATTAGAGCAGTGAATATAAATACTACAAAAATTATATCACTGCTCTTTTTTATTTTTTCAGCATTTTATTTATATACTGCTTACCAAATTCAAGTTTTTGCATTTGATGAAAATGCACCATTTAATGCAAGAACATTTCCAATTTATTTAGGATATGCAGGATTATTTTTTTCTGGATTAAAACTTATTTTACCAGATCCAAATACTATTAAAGTTGATCATAAAAACTTAGAATATAAGAAAACAGGTATACTTATTTTAATTGCAATTATTTATGGAGCTACAATTTTAAAAGTTGGTTATTTTTTAACCACTTCATTATTTTTATTTGCCTCTTATTATTTTTTAGGAGAACGAAGATGGATTTTAATGTTTTTATTATCTTTTCCATTTGTTGCAGCCTTTATGTATCTTCTACACGGTATTCTTGATATATATTTGAGGGATCCATTCTTACAATCAATAGGAGTTATGGGATGATTGAAGGAATATTAATTGGATTAACAACTGCACTTACTTTTCAGAACATATTAATGGTTATGGTTGGTTGTTTTTTTGGAACAATAATTGGAATGCTCCCAGGTCTTGGGCCAATGACAGCTATCGCATTGATGATACCAATTACCTATGGTTTCGATCCTGCAACAGGGTTAATTTTGATGGCTGGTGTTTATTATGGAGCAGTATTTGGTGGTTCTACTTCTTCTATATTATTAAATGCACCCGGTGTTCCTGGAACAGTTGCAACTTCATTTGATGGTTATCCTATGGCACAACAAGGTAAGGCGGGTAAGGCTTTAGCGATTGCAGCATGGAGTTCTTTTGCAGGTGGTACATTATCTGCAATTTATTTATTATTTATGGCTCCAAGTTTATCAAAAGTAAGTTTATCTTTTAGATCACCAGATTATTTTGCCTTAATGATTTTAGGTTTAACAGCAATTGCTGCTTTTTCATCTAAAGGGCAATTTTTAAAAGCAATGATGATGGTGGTGCTTGGTTTGATGCTAGCATCAGTTGGTCAAGATAGTTTGTCTGATATTACAAGATTTACTTTTGATAATATGAACTTAACCGACGGTATTAGCTTCGTACTTGTTGTAATGGCAACCTTTGCAATGAGTGAAGCTTTAACAATAATTTTAAAAAGAAATGATCCAACCAGTGCTGCTAAACAAGTTTCTTTAACTGAACTTGGTTCTATTAAAATTAATAAAGAAGAACGAACAAAAATGTATAAAACAATCCCACGATCCTCAGTAATTGGATTTTTAATTGGTGTTCTTCCAGGAGCTGGTGCAACAATTGCATCTTTTTTAGCTTACGGAATGGAAAGAAATGTAGTGAGTGATGAAGAGAAAGAAAAATTTGGTAAAGGAAGTGTAAATGGTTTATCAGCACCCGAGACTGCAAATAATGCAGCTTGTTCAGGTTCTTTTGTACCAATGCTTACTTTAGGTATTCCAGGTAGCGGCACTACTGCTGTTATGTTAGGTGCACTTTTAGGATTTGGTGTTCAACCTGGACCAAGACTTTATATGACCAATCCAGAAATTTTTTGGTCAATAATTATGTCTATGTATATTGGAATGGTGATTTTACTTATATTAAACTTACCATTAATACCCTATATTGCTAGAATTCTTGCAGTCCCTAAAAATTATTTAATTCCTTTAATTTTATTTTTTTCTGTTACTGGGATTTACGTAATGTCATTTAATAACTTTGATATTTATTTGATGATTGGAATTGCTGTAGTAGCAACCTTTTTAAGATTGTACGACTTCCCAATGCCACCTTTGATATTAGCTTTTGTACTTGGCGGACTGATGGAAGAAAATCTTAGAAGATCTTTATTACTAAGCAACGGTTCTTGGGAATTTTTATGGGACAGAACTTTAACAGCATGTATTCTAGCTACCACAATATTAATTGTAATTTGGCATATTTATAAAACTTTTACGAAGAAAAATTAATTTTTAATATCAATACTTTTTCTAATTATCTCCTTTTCTAATTTCATTTCTCTATATGAAATAATTAAAACGCCTAAAAAAATTACACTTGCACCAATCCATGTAAATAGATCAGGTTTTTCGTTAAAGACATAAAATCCTATTAAAGATGCAAATACGAGACTCAAAAAGGAATAGGGTTGAGTCACACTTACATCTACTAATTTATAAGCGTGATTAATACAAAGATGTAACAATGTACCAAATAAACCTCCAAAAAATAAATAAATCAAAGTCTGTAAGCCAGGAGTTTGCCAATGAAACAATGCAATTATGAAACTAAAAATTGTCATATAAGTGTAACCATAAGATAAAATCGTGATTGAACTATCGTCTTTTGCAATACTTTTTGTAATTATAATAACTACTGACCACATAAAAGAGGAGGCTAGTGCCATATATACCCCAAGAGAGATATCAATTATTCCTGGTCTTAAAATTATTAACATACCAATAAATCCTAAAACAAGAGCAAAACTTCTGTAAAGGTAAATTTTTTCTCCAAGAAATAAAACAGCCAAAATTGTTACCAAGAAAGGGACAACAAAAGAAATAGCAGTAGCTTTTT
>CACPPD010000026.1 GCA_902635865.1 uncultured Pelagibacteraceae bacterium
AAAAGTATCTGGTTATAAAAAAGCAATAATAACTTTAAAAAAAGGTCAAAGTATTGATCTAACAACAGGAATTTAATAAATGGCATTAAAAACTTTTAAACCATATACAAAATCTACAAGAGGCACTATTTTAGTTGATAGAACTGGTTTATGGAAAGGTAAACCATTTAAGTCATTAGTTTCTCCAAAAAATGCCATGAAAGGCAGAAATAACAATGGTCATATCACCTCTATTAATAGAGCTGGTGGACATAAAAAAATGTACAGACATGTTGATTTTTATAGAAAAAAGTTCGACATGGAGGCCACAGTTGAAAGAATAGAATATGATCCTAATAGATCATGCTACATTATGTTAGTAAAATTTGAGGATGGTACACACTCATATTTCTTAGCACCACAAAAAATAAAAGTTGGAGATAAGATTGAAAGTGGTTCTAAAAAAGAAATCAAAATAGGTAATTGTATGCCATTACAAGATATACCAGTGGGCATCAATATACATAATGTTGAGATACAGCCAGGTGGTGGTGGAAAAATTGCTAGAGCAGCTGGTTCATCTGTTACTATAAGTGGTCTAGATGGCAACTATAGTTTAATAAAATTAGCTTCAGGTGAAGTTAGAAAAATAGATTCAAGATCTTTAGCTACAATTGGAATTTTAAGTAATCCAGATCAAAAAAATATTAAAATAGGGAAAGCAGGTAGATCAAGATGGTTGGGTAGAAGACCTCACACAAGAGGTGTTGTTAAAAACCCAGTTGATCACCCTCATGGAGGTGGTGAAGGAAAATCTGCTGGAGGAAGACATCCAGTTTCACCTACAGGACAATCTGCTAAAGGTTTAAAAACTCGAGATAATAAGAGAACAGATAAATTTATAGTTAAAAGGAGAAATAAGAGGAAGGATACTAAGTAATGGCTAGAGCAGTATGGAAAGGACCGTTTGTAGAGGAAAGCTTGATGAAGAAAGTAGATAGATACAAAGACGATCCAAAGAAAATTCCTATTAAAACTTGGTCAAGAAAATCTACAATTTTACCTGATTTTGTAGGAGTAAGCTTCCAAATTTATAATGGAAAAAAATTTATACCAATAACTGTCTCAGAAGATATGGTTGGACATAAATTAGGTGAGTTTGCACCAACAAGAACGTTCTTTGGTCATACACCAGCTGATAAAAAAGCTAAACCAGCAACAGCAGAGAAGAAATAATTATGGGTAAGAAAAAGAAAATAGATAAATCTAACGATAAAACAGTAAAGTCTGTTAACAACGGTATTAGATCAAGTGTCAGAAAGCTAAATCCAATACTAAAAAGCATTGTTGGCAAAAAAGTTGATGTTGCAATTAGAGATTTACAGTTTTCAGAAAAAAGAATTACCAGAGATGTTAGAAAAACTATTAGTTCAGCTGTAGCTAATGCTGAAAATAATTTTCAATACGATATTGATAAATTAATAGTTAAAGAGGCATATTGTGGAAAAAAAATAGTTATGAAAAGATTTAGACCAAGAGCCAAAGGAAGAGCGGCACCAATATTAAAACCTTGGTCAACTGTTACAATTATATTATCAGAAGCAAAACAAATGGAGAAGCATGGGGCAAAAAGTTAATCCTGTAGGTTTTAGATTAGGTGTCAACAGAGGATGGGACTCTGTATGGTATGCTAAGAAAAAAGATTTTGGAAATTATCTAATCGAAGATTTTAAAATTAGAGAATATATCAAGAAAAATGTAATCAACTCTGGTGTATCCAAGGTAATGATAGAAAGAACATCTAATAAGTGTTATGTAACAATTTACACTTCTAGACCAGGATTTGTGATTGGTAAAAAAGGAAGTGATATAGACAAAATTAAAAATAATCTCTCAAAATTAACTTCAAATGAAGTAAATCTAAACATAAAAGAGGTAAAAAAACCTGAGACAAATGCTTATTTGGTAGCAGAAAATATTGCACAACAGCTTGTAAAAAGAATTTCTTATAGAAGAGCTATGAAAAGAGCAATGCAATCATGTATTAGATTGGGAGCCAAGGGAATAAAAGTTTCAGTTAGTGGAAGACTTGGTGGAAATGAAATAGCAAGAACTGAGTGGTTAAGAGATGGAAGTATTCCATCGCATACTTTAAGAGCTGATATAGATTATGCAGAGGCAGAGGCTCTTACAACTTATGGAATTATTGGAATTAAAGTTTGGATTTATAAAGGCGAGGTATTTGCCAGAGAATTTAATCAAGAGACTAACAAAGTAACACCAAAGGAAGGTAAACAATAATGCTTCAACCAGTAAGAACAAAGTGGAGAAAAGCACATAAAGGTAGAATTCATGGTAATGCTACAAGAGCTAGTACTATTAACTATGGTGCTTACGCATTAAAAGCTTTACAGCCTGAAAGAGTTACTGGAAAACAGATAGAAGCAGCAAGGGTTGCTTTAACAAGACATATGAAAAGACAAGGAAGAGTTTGGACAAGAATATTTCCAAATATACCTGTTTCAAAAAAACCAATTGAAGTCAGAATGGGTAAAGGAAAGGGTTCACCTGAGTACTTTGCATGCAGAGTAAAACCAGGAAGAATATTGTTTGAAGTTGATGGTGTTTCTGAGCAAATTGCAAAAGAAGCTTTATACAAAGCGTCAGCAAAATTACCTATTAAGACCAAAACAATTAAGAGATTTGCATAATGAAAAAACAAGAAATTAAAAAATTATCAAAGGACGAAATTGTGAAGAATATTGATAAACTTAAAAAAGACCTTTTTAATTTCAGATTTCAAAAAATGAATTCACAAGTAACGAACCCAGCTAAAATTGGGGAAACCAAAAAAACAATAGCAAGATTAAAAACAATTTTAAAAGGAAAAGCAAATGCCTAAAAAAATACTAACAGGTGTAGTTATAAGCGATAAACCAAATAAAACAGTTACTGTTATGGTGGAACGTAAATACTCACACCCAGTTTTAAAAAAAGTAATCAGAGTTAGAAAAAACTATAACGCTCATGATGAAAATAATAAGTTCAAAACAGGTGACAAAGTTTCAATTATTGAGAGCAAACCTTTTTCTAAAAATAAAAAATTTCAAGTTATGGAGAGTGCAAAGTAATGATTGGTGTTCAAACAGAATTACAAGTAGCTGATAATACTGGTGCAAAAAGAATTGAATGCATTAAAGTTCTAGGTGGATCAAAAAGAAGATACGCTAGTATTGGCGATACAATTGTAATTGCAGTTAAAGAGGCGATACCTAAAGGGAAAGTTAAAAAAGGATCTGTCCATAAAGCTGTAGTTGTAAGAGTTAAAAAGGGAATTCACAGAAATGATGGTTCTAAAGTGAGATTTGATAATAATGCCGCTGTTTTAGTTGATGACAAAGGGGAGCCAGTGGGAACAAGAATTTTTGGTCCAGTTACAAGAGAATTAAGAAGCAGAGGTCAAATGAAAATTATTTCTTTGGCACCGGAGGTTTTATAATGATTA
>CACPPD010000027.1 GCA_902635865.1 uncultured Pelagibacteraceae bacterium
TTGTTGAAAAGAATGCTTTAAATTAATGACAAGCAATTCCGTATTTTTTTAATCTCCAATAATTGTATGGCCATGGAGTTAAAAAACCTACAATTAACATTATTGGAACAACCCACCAAGTTAATATGGCACCACCAGTTAAAACATAATCTGTTAAATTCATCATAATTTCCATACTGATCATTGAGATTAAACTCATTCCACAAGCAGTTTTAAACGCATTAATAAAATTAAAATTTTGTGTCATTAAAATAATTGTTTCTAAAATAATACTTGTAATCAAACCATTAATGATTGCTAAAACCATAATTCCTAAAACTGGAAAAGGAATTCCAGTTAATTGAAAAAATAAAATTGTACCAAAATCGCCTATAGCACAACCTAATACACACCAAGCGGTATTTTTTGCGCTTCTTTTCCAAGTGTGTTTACAAGACCAATTAAATGTAGCAGTAGAGGTATTCACAATAATTTGATAATAATTTAAAATGATTTTTAAACAAGTATTTGATCAAAAATCTTCTACTTACACTTATTTAATTGCATCGGCAAAAGGTCGCGAAGCTTTAATTATTGATCCCGTCATTGAAAATGTTGATAGCTATATAGCTTTACTTAACGAATTAGATCTTAAACTTGTAAAAGTAATTGATACACATATTCATGCAGACCACATAACAGGTGCTTCAAAATTAAAAAAGGTTACAAATTGCTCTACAATTATGGGAGAGCACACACCTGCTGATACAGTAGAAATCAAAGTAAAAGATGAAGAGATAATTAAAATTGATCAAATTGCAATTAAAGCAATGTATACACCTGGCCATACTTCAGACAGTTATAGTTTTTTGATGAACAAATATTTATTTTCTGGAGATACACTTTTAATTAATGGAACAGGCAGGACAGATTTTCAAAATGGTAGCTCAAAAGATGCTTATAATTCTTTATTTAATAAATTGCTTAAATTACCAGATGACACTTTGCTTTATCCAGGGCATGATTACAACGGTAAACTTGTGAGTACTATTGGAAATGAAAAAAAATCAAATCCAAGGCTTCAAGTTAACAATGCTGATGAATACGCTGAAATAATGTCAAATCTTAAATTATCAAAACCTGAGTTAATGGATGGCAATATAAGAAGTAATATTAAATTAGGTGCTAGCTAAAAATAACAAAAATTAAAAACCAATAAGAGACTAATCCTGCTAAAATAGTTGCAATAATATTTTTTGAAAAATAACCCACAATAACTGCAACTAATGCTCCAAAAATTTTTGGATCATTCATTTCTATAAAAGTTCCATAATCATTTATAAATATTCCAGGAAATATTATTGCTGGAAATACTGCAGATGGAACATACTCCAAAACAGCTTTTACTTTATCTCCCAACATCTCTCTACTAATCAATGCAACCATAGTCATTCTAGTAAAGTATGTTAATATACCGGCAAAGATAATTGACATTAAACTCACTTTTTTAACCTCAATAATAACGAAGCCACAAACAAAGCAATAACAGGTGAAATGATTATATAAGATTTAAATGGGGCATCAAAAAATAACAAAGAACTCAATCCACAAGTAATCATGACAATCACATGATCAATTTTTTTTAAATCTTGAACGACAATAGCAATAAATGTTAGAGGGATTGCAAATTTTAATCCAAGTTCTTCAGGAACAAATGATCCTAAAATAATTCCTGAAAGTGTAGCAATCTGCCAACAAACCCACATCGTGCAACCAGTGCCTATTAAATGATAATGCAAATATTCTTCAGATCTATTTTTTTTAAAAAATTTGTTAGACTCTGCAAAGCCCTGGTCAACTATTACATATGATATTAATAACTTTTTAAAAAAAGATAATTTTTCTAGATATTCAGATAAAACTGCTCCATATAATAAATGTCGAGAATTTATAATTCCAACAGAGGTAACAGCAACTAAACTAGACGCACCTCCTGATAAAAGCTGCAAAAAAACTATTTGAGAAGCGCCCCCAAAAATAATGAAAGACATTGCATAAACTAAATAAGGATTGAAACCAAGTTCAACTCCAATTGCTCCACAAATAATTCCAAATGGAATCACTGAAAGCATATGTGGTGAAATATCTAGCATACCTTTGGTGAATAATTGTTTTTTTGAAAGCATTTGCTTGTTTTATTAAAAACAAACTATGTGATCAATATGAATCGGCCTTTTAATTCCAAACTTTTCGTCAGCCTCATGCTGATGTTCATGATGAGAATGAACAAATACAGGTATTAATAAATCGCTACTAGTTTTTAGGGTATAAATAAAGTTGGTACCTCTAAATTTTCTATCAACTACCTCCAATTTTAGATTGCTTTTATCATCGTGCTCAAGATCCTCTGGCTGTAATAATAATTGTACGTTCGATCCTTTTGGATAATGCTTAATAAAATTCCCATTAATCGTTCCAAGATCATCATTTTCTAATGAATTTTCTCCTGTTACTTTTGCTGGAATTAGAATTCCACGATTTAAAAAATTAACAACTTCAACTGAATTTGGAAAATGATAGACATTGTAAGGGTCGTCAAACTGTTTAATTTGACCGTCTAATATAATTGCACATTTATTCCCTAAATAAAAAGCTTCATAGGAGTCATGGGTTACAATTATTGTTGTAATTTTTAATTTACTTAAAATTTTTTTTAATCTTACTTGAATTTCTTCTTTAAAACTTTGGTCAACATTAGATAATGGCTCATCTAATAACAAAAGATCAGGTTGTGTTAATAAAGATCTCGCAAGAGAAGCTCTTTGTGCTTCTCCAGCACTTATTTCATGAGGATATTTTACAAGTATTTTTGAAATATCAAGTAAATCAACAATTTCCTTAAAAGTTAGTTTTTTTTTCTTTTTTGTTTTATTCCTCTCAGTGCCTAAGAGTATATTCTTTTCCACAGTGTAATGTGGAAACAAGCTATTATCCTGAAAAGCTAAAGATACATTTCTATCTTCAGGTTCAACATGTTTATCTTTAGATGATATTAATTTTCCGTTTAATTTAATTGAACCT
>CACPPD010000028.1 GCA_902635865.1 uncultured Pelagibacteraceae bacterium
AAGATGGAAATAATTACACAGCTAAATATGTTGCTTTATTTACAACTGTAGTTAATTTTTTAATTTCGATTTATCTATGGTTTTCTTTTGACCAATCAACGTCCAGTTTTCAATTTGTAGAAGATAGAACATGGATTGAAGGATTTATTAATTATAAAGTTGGTGTAGATGGTATTTCAATTTTATTTATTATATTAACTACATTTATAACACCCCTTTGCATTATATCTGTAAATAATTCTGTTAAAAATAGATTAAGAGATTTTTTAATTGCAATTTTAATCATGGAAAGTTTCATGATTGGTGTTTTCTGTGCACTTGATTTAGTTGTATTTTATTTATTTTTTGAAGCCGGATTGATCCCAATGTTTTTAATTATTGGTATTTGGGGAGGCGCAAGAAGAGTTTATTCAGCATTTAAATTCTTTTTATATACATTATTGGGATCTGTTTTAATGTTGGTTGCAATAATTTCAATTTATTGGATTACAGGAACAACTGACGTAGTTCAACTATATGAAATTGGTATTGATGTTAAATATCAAAATCTATTGTGGTTAGCATTTTTTAGCTCTTTTGCTGTTAAAACACCTATGTGGCCAGTTCATACATGGTTACCTGATGCTCACGTTGAGGCTCCTACCGCTGGATCTGTATTGTTAGCTGCCATATTATTAAAGATGGCTGGATATGGTTTTATAAGGTTTTCTTTAGGTCTATTCCCGATTGCATCTGAAGTATTTACACCATTAATTTACACTCTAAGCGTTATAGCAATCATATTTACATCACTGATAGCTTTAATGCAGGAAGATATGAAAAAGTTAATTGCTTATTCATCAGTTGCGCATATGGGTTTTGTAACTTTGGGTATATTCACTTTGCAACAACAAGGGATTGAAGGAAGTATAATTCAAATGATTAGTCACGGATTAGTTTCGGCAGCATTATTTTTAACTGTTGGTGTAGTTTATGACAGAATGCACTCTAGATTGATAAGTACTTATGGTGGACTAGTTTCTGTAATTCCAAAATATTCAATACTATTTATGTTATTTGCTTTGGCATCCCTAGGTTTACCTGGAACTAGTGGTTTTATTGGTGAGTTTTTAATATTAATGGGAGCATTTAAAGATAATTTTTTAGTGGCTGTTATAGCAAGTATTGGGGTGATTTTAGGAGCAGCATACATTTTGTGGCTCTATAAAAGAGTAGTATTTGGAAAATTAATAAATGAAGATCTTAAAAAAATTGTAGATTTAAACAGATCTGAATACTTTATTTTAAGTTGTTTAGCTGCACCAATCTTGTTTTTTGGTTTTTATCCTGATCCATTAATAAAAACTATTGAAGTTTCTGTTACTGATTTAATTAATATGCATAACACAAATATAGCTAGTAAATAATATGGAAAATTTAAATTTAGTATTTCCTGAAATTTTTATTTCACTTTCAATAATGTTTTTACTTGTTTTGGGTGTGTTTAAAAAAGATAGTTCTAAAATCACGTTTAATTTGTCTTTATTTGCAATTTTAATTACAGCGATAATAACAATTAATGAAACTTTCTCTGTCAGCAGGGAAACTTTATTTAATGAAAGTGTTGTGATTGATAGTTTGTCTTCACTAATGAAAATTATAACATTGGTTGGAGGTTTTTTAGTTTTGATTATTTCTTCAAGTTATTTAAAAACATTTAAAATATACAATATCGAATACCCTATTCTTATTTTGAGCTCTATTTTGGGTATGATGGTGATGATCAGTTCAAATGATTTAATTGTTTTTTATATGGGTTTAGAATTGCAATCATTAGCTCTTTATGTTCTAGCCACATATAATAGAGACCAACTAAAATCATCTGAAGCTGGTTTAAAATATTTTGTTTTAAGTGCATTATCCTCAGGATTATTGTTGTATGGATGCTCATTGGTATATGGTTTTTCTGGTTCAACTAATTTTGATATAATATCAAATCAACTAAATTCTAATGAATATGTTTTAACATTTGGAATAGTGTTTATCTTAGTTGGTTTAGCTTTCAAAATTTCTGCAGTTCCATTTCATATGTGGGCACCTGATGTTTACGAAGGGTCTCCAACAACTGTAACATTATTTTTTACAATGGTGCCCAAAGTAGCTGCATTAACTGTATTTATAAGGTTTTTGTATGTTCCTTTTTTAAATTTAATTGATCAGTGGCAAATGATAATTGTTTTCTTATCAATTGCTTCAATGATTTTTGGAGCAGTTGCAGCAATTGGACAAACTAATATTAAAAGACTAATTGCCTACAGTTCTATTAGTCATATTGGTTATACTTTAGCAGGATTAGCTACGGCATCTAATGAAGGAATTCAAAGTTCAATAATCTATATTTCAATATATGTTGTAATGAATTTAGCTCTTTTTTGTTGTCTATTAATGTTAAGAAGAAAGGATCAATATTATGAGGATATTAGTGATCTTTCAGGATTATCGAAAAACCATCCGATATTATCTTTATGTTTACTTGTAATACTGTTTTCTTTAGCAGGTATCCCGCCCCTTGCTGGTTTCTTTGCAAAATTTTATGTTTTTATAGCAGTGTTAGAACAATCAATGTATTTCTTAGCTATAGTAGGTTTATTATCTACTGTAGTTGCAGCATTCTATTATTTAAGAATTATAAAAATCATATACTTTGATAAAGAAGAAGACAAATACGATACTGACCATAGTTTATGGTTAAAATTTTCACTTACAGTTTCAACGATATT
>CACPPD010000029.1 GCA_902635865.1 uncultured Pelagibacteraceae bacterium
AAGTGGAAATAATTTAAATAGTGTAAACCTTAAAATTCCAACTGGAACATTTACCTGTATTACTGGTGTTTCTGGAAGTGGAAAATCTACCCTAATATTACAAACATTATTTCATGCTTTAAATTTAACTTTAAATAGTAAAGCAAAAAAAGCACCTAAAACATTTAAAGGTTATAAGGGCGTTGAGTTAATTGATAAAATAATTGATATTGACCAATCTCCTATAGGGAGAACACCTAGATCAAATCCAGCAACATATACTGGAGCCTTTGGACCTATTAGAGATTGGTTTACAAGCTTGCCAGAGTCCAAAACAAGAGGATATAAACCAGGAAGATTTTCTTTCAATGTTAAAGGAGGTAGATGTGAGGCTTGTGAGGGTGATGGTGTAATCACATATGAAATGCATTTTTTACCTGATGTTTATATACAGTGTGATGAATGTAAAGGGACAAGATACAATAGAGAAACTTTGGAAATCAAATTTAAAGGTAAAAGTATTGCTGATGTTTTAGATATGTCAGTAGATGAAGGATGTGAGTATTTTGAAAATATATCTAATATAAAAACAAAATTGTTAACTCTAAAAAAAGTTGGGTTAGGTTATATAAAAATTGGTCAGCAAGCAACTACACTGTCAGGAGGTGAAGCACAAAGAATTAAGCTCGCAAAGGAACTTTCAAAAAGATCGACAGGAAGAACAATGTATATATTGGATGAACCAACTACAGGTTTGCATCAACATGATATTAAAAAACTTTTAGAAATACTTCATACATTTGTAAAACTTGGAAATACGGTCGTTGTTATTGAGCATAATCTAGATGTTATTAAAACAGCCGACTACATTGTAGATATGGGCCCTGAAGGTGGTGTAAAGGGTGGTAATATTGTCGCCGAAGGAAAACCTGAGGAAGTATGCAAAGTTAAGGGGAGTTATACTGGTCAATTTTTAAAACCTCTTTTAAGTTAAATTAAACAACTTAAAAATATTTATAAATTAGTGTATAATTATAAGAATCATGAGTAATTTATTATCATCGTTATCAAAAACAATTCACACATCCCTTGCGTTAGCAATTGTATTGTTTTTAGGATTGTTTTATTTAAATGATGGAATAGCTATTGATACATTATTTTGGAGTTGGTTGTTTAGATACATACATGTGATTGTTGCAATTATGTGGATTGGTTTGTTGTGGTATTTCAACTTTGTTCAAATTCCAAATATGGGAAAAATTCCAGATGAACAAAAGCCAGCTATCGGTAAAGTAATAGCACCTGCTGCATTATTTTATTTTAGATGGGCTGCTGCATTAACTGTTCTTTCGGGTTTAATTTTAGCTCTTCTTAATGGATATCTTCATGATGCAATGACTTTAAGTATTGGTTCAGGTGTACCAAAACATACTGCAATAGGTATAGGTATGTGGCTAGGTATTATAATGGCTTTTAATGTATGGTTTGTAATTTGGCCAAATCAGAAAAGAGCACTAGGAATTGTTGAAAGTGATCCTGATACAAAAGCAAAGTCAGCAAAAACAGCGATGTTATTTTCAAGAACAAATACTTTATTATCATTACCAATGTTGCTTACAATGGTAATAGCTCAAAACTTATATTAAAAAATTAATATTGTAACTCTTGCATATCTTTAAATTGATTTAAACTTTCTGGATTAGCCAAAGCTTCTTTATTTTTTATTGTGTTTCCTTCAATTATATTTTTGACTGCCAATTCAACAATTTTACCACTTTTAGTTCTTGGTATATCGTTTACTTGAATTATTTTTCTTGGAACATGTCTAGGTGATGCATTTTTTCTGATTTGAAATTTTAATTTTTTTAATAAATTATCATCAAGTTGATATTTTGAATTTAAAGTTACAAATAAAATTATACGAACGTCATTATCCCAATATTGTCCAA
Source organism: uncultured Pelagibacteraceae bacterium (assembly GCA_902635865.1). Classification (GTDB taxonomy): domain Bacteria; phylum Pseudomonadota; class Alphaproteobacteria; order Pelagibacterales; family Pelagibacteraceae; genus Pelagibacter. The sequence goes on from CACPPD010000029.1 coordinate 1,929, forward strand.
CAACCAAAGATTCTTTAATTTCTTTAAAACGTTCTACCTCAGAGTAAATTTCAGCAGTACCAAGTCTTACGCCACCAGGATTTAAAGTTGTATCTGATCTTCCTGATATTATTAATCCATTATTATTTGTTATTTGCGCATAATCTCCATGGTGCCATATATTTTTATATTTATTAAAATAAGCTTTTTTAAATTTAGTGTCTTTATGATCATTCCAAAATTTTGAAGGCATTGATGGAAAAGGATTAACACAAACTAATTCACCTTTTTGATTTACTATAGACTTTCCTTTTTCGTTGAATACACGAACATCCATGCCTAAACCTTTACCTTGTATTTCTCCAGCATAAACCGGTTGGTATAAGTTACCCAAAACAAAACAAGAAACAATATCTGTTCCTCCAGATATAGATGCTAAATGAACATTTTTTTTAATGTTCTTATACACATATTTAAAACAATCTGATGATAATGGAGAACCAGTAGAGCAAATAGTTCTTAGTTTTTCTAATTTAAAAACTTTCATAAAATTTTTTTTTGTTTTTCTTAAAGCATCGATGTATTTGGCACTAACACCAAATAAGGTTATATTTTCTTTACTAGCTATTTTTATAAGAAGGTCATCACGTTTATACATTGGGAAACCATCAAATAAAACAATTGATGCTTTTGAGGCTAGAACTGAAATAAGCCAATTCCACATCATCCATCCGCATGTTGTAAAATAAAAAACATTGTCATTTTCTTTAATATCACAATGTAATTGATGTTCTTTTAAATGCTGAACTAATACACCCCCATTTTTATGGCAAATACAT
>CACPPD010000030.1 GCA_902635865.1 uncultured Pelagibacteraceae bacterium
TGAAGTTTCCATTATTATTAAATAATAAATAAATTGATAATATAATAATGCTTATAATTATTATTTTAATAAATGTTTTAATTTGAATATCGTTTAAAAATATTTTTTTATTACCACTAATAAATTTTATATATGCAATAAATGGAATACTTCCTAAAATTATAAAAATCATTGATGATATTTCTATAAGAACACTGTCAAAATAACCGATAGATTGATTGTAATTAGAAAATCCACCTGTAGCTATGGTAGTCATGGAATGAGTTAAACTATCGAATTTTCCCATTCCAAATACCCAATATGATAATGCACAAAGAGCAGTTAGGCCTGAATAAATATAAATAAGTCTTAAAGCTATTTCTTTTGATTTAGGAAGAATTTTTTCAGAAGAGTCGTTGCCAGAAATTTTAAATAATTGCATACCACCAACATTCATTATGGGCATTAGTGTAATTGCCATTACAATAATACCAATTCCGCCTAACCATTGTAGTATTGCTCTCCATAATAGAATGCCTTTGGGAGTATTCTCTAAGTTGGAAATAATTGTAGATCCAGTTGTTGTAATACCAGACATGCTCTCAAAAAAAGCATCAGTAATTGAAAGCTCCATAGTCGAAAATATAAATGGTAAAGATCCAAAAATAGCAATACTTAGCCATGACAAAGCAGTTAATAAAAATGCTTGTTGTAAATTTAACTTTTTGTCGTGGTCTAGATTTGAAAGAAAAAATAATGATCCAAAAATTATTGTCACAATAGATGCACCAAAAAATGATGAATCTATTTCAGAATAAATAAATTGAGCAATTATAGGGATGAACATTGAGACCCCTAAAATTATTTGCAAAATTCCAAGTGTAAAAAAAACAGTTTTATAATTAGACATTTTGAAAGAACATTATTTTATGGTAAATAAATTTCAACTCTATAAGAATTAATAAAATCGCCAATTTAAGATTTTTATAAAAGATATATTCGTGATTAAAAAAGAAATTTTAGACAAAACAAGTGCTTGGCCTTTCGTTGAAGCAAAAAAAATGCTTCGTGAGAGAAAATCATTTATTGATAAAAAAGGTAAAATTACTCTTCAAACAGGATATGGCCCAAGTGGCCTTCCTCATATTGGAACATTTGGAGAAGTTGCAAGGACCTCAATGATGGTTAATGCTTTAAAGCAACTTACAGATTTACCAGCAGAAATAATTACTTTCTCTGATGATATGGATGGTCTAAGAAAAGTTCCTGATAATGTTCCTAATCAGGAATTGCTAAATAAAAATCTACATAAACCATTAACACAAGTCCCAGATCCATTTGAAAAATTTTCAAGTTTTGGAGAACATAATAATGAAATGTTAAAAGACTTTTTAAATAGTTTTAATTTTAAATACAGTTTTAAAAGTTCAACATCTTTATACAAAGGTGGTTTTTTCAATCCAACTTTAAAGATTATTTTAGAAAATTATGATGGTATAATGAATATTATACTTCCAACTTTAGGCAAACAACGTCAACAAACATACTGTCCTTTTTTACCTATTTGTCCAGATACAGGTCATGTTCTTGAAATTCCAGTTATAGAAATTGATAAAAAAAATTCTAAAATAATTTTTGATAATAAGGGTAAAAAATTAGAATCTAGTATTCTGGATGGAAATTGTAAATTACAATGGAAAGTTGATTGGGCAATGAGATGGTACGCTCTAGATATAGATTTTGAAATGTATGGAAAAGACCTAATTGAGAGTGCAATTTTATCAACTAAAATTATAAATTTAATCGGTAAAAAACATCCATCTGGATTTGCTTATGAATTATTTCTTGATGAAAAGGGTGAAAAAATTTCAAAATCTAAAGGAAATGGTATTACCATCGACCAGTGGTTAAAATACGCCTCACCTGAAAGTTTATCTTTATACATGTATCAAAATCCAAAAAGAGCTAAAAAACTTTATAATGAAATAGTACCAAAAGCTGTAGATGAGTACCTTGATAATATTGAAAAATCAAAAAAACAAGCAGAACAACAATTAGTAATGAATCCTGTTTGGCATGTTCATAATGGCAATATTCCAAAAGAAGAAATTATCATGTCTTTTTCTATGTTGTTGAATTTAGTTGAGACAAGCAATGCTGATAATAAAGATTTATTATGGAAGTTTGTTAAAAAATATAAATCTAACATTCATGAAAAAAACTTTCCAATTTTTGATGGACTAGTTGGTTATGCAATCAAGTATTTTAATGATGTTATTAAGGCTCAAAAAAAATATAAAAATCCATCTGAAAATGAAAAATTAGCTCTACAAGCTTTAGTTAAAACTTTAGAAAAATGTAATGATCAGATGTCTCCTGAGGATATACAAACATTAATATATTCAACAGGTAAAGAGAATGGATATGCAGAAAACTTAAGAGATTGGTTTAAATTAATTTATGAAGTGGTATTTGGTGATGAAAATGGACCTAGAATGGGTTTTTTTATAAGTTTTTTCGGTGTTAACGAAACAAAAGAGTTGATAATTAGTAAATTGAAATAATGTATTCTAATTTAAGATCATTAATATTTAAAATAGATCCTGAAAGAGCACATTTTTTAGCAATTCAATCACTCAAACTTAATTTAGTTTCAAATATATTTGATGAAAACAAAAATGATCCTATTTTAAAAACAAAACTATTTAATCAAAATCTCGATAATCCCATAGGTATTGC
>CACPPD010000031.1 GCA_902635865.1 uncultured Pelagibacteraceae bacterium
AGTGTGAATGATTTAATTGTTCAAGGAGCTAAACCTCTACTTTTTTTAGATTATATTTCAATAAATAAAATTGATCTTAAAAAACTTAAAGCAATTATAAAAGGAATTAACGAAGGCTGTCATCAATCAGAATGTGAACTTGTTGGTGGAGAAACTGCCGAAATGCCAGGTACGTATGAAAAAGGTAAATTTGATATCGCAGGTTTTGCTGTGGGAGTTGTAGGAAAGAGTAGAATTTTAAATAAAAATAAAATAAAAAAAAATAATCTTATAGTTGCAATTCCTTCCAGCGGTTTACATTCTAATGGGTATAGTCTTGTAAGATATTTATTAAAACAAAAAAAAATAAATATTAAAAAAAATAAATTTTTAAAATCTGAGCTTCTAAAACCAACTAAAATATATGTCAAAGAAATCATGAATTTGATAAACAACAACTTAATAAATGGCTGTGCAAATATAACTGGGGGAGGTTTATCTGATAATATCAAAAGAATTATACCAGATAAACTTTCTGCACATATAAGTTTAGATAAAATTAAAACTTCTAAAATATTTAATTGGCTTAAAAATAATAGAATTTCTGATAAAGAAATGCTGAAAACATTTAATTGTGGAGTTGGTTTTTGTCTTATTGTTGAAAGAAAAAATTTAAAAAAAATAAGTAAATTTTTTTCAAAAGAGTACAAACCATATGTTATTGGAAAAATTTTAAATGGTAAAAACAAAGTCAATTTAAATGGTTCTATCAACTGGTATCAATAGAATTAGAACAGCTGTATTTATTTCAGGCACAGGCAGTAATTTAAAATCTTTAGTTAAATTTTCTAAAACTAAATTATCTCCAATATCAATTAACTTTATTGTTTCAAATAATTCTAAAGCAAAGGGTTTAAATTATGCCAAAAAATTTAAAATTAAAAAAAAAGTTTTAAATTTTAATAACAAAAAGTTAAGCGAAAATAATCTGCTTTCTATCTTAAAAAAAAATAATATTGAAATGATTTGTTTAGCTGGATTTATGAAAATTTTGTCAAAAAATTTTATAAAAAAATTTAAAGGAAAAATTTTAAATATACACCCCTCTTTACTGCCTAAATATAAAGGATTAAATACTCACCAAAGAGTATTAAATAATAAGGAAAAATACTCAGGATGCACTGTTCATTTTGTAAATGCTAGATTAGATTCAGGTAAAATTATTCTACAAAAAAAAGTAAAAATTTCAAAAAAAGACACAGAGCTGTCTCTTGCTAAAAAAATTTTAATTCAAGAGCATAAACTGTACCCAAAAGCTATATTAAAAGTTTTTAATCTTTAAAGAAAAAATCTATTTCAATTTTAGCATTTTCAATACTATCTGATCCGTGGACAGAGTTTTTGTCTATTGAAATCCCGTATTTTTTTCTAATAGTGCCCTCTTCTGCATCTTCTGGATTTGTAGCTCCCATTAGCTCTCTATTACTTAACACTGCATTTTCTTTTTCAAGAACCATAACCACAATTGGACCAGAGGATAAATAACCACATAAATCATCATAAAATGGCTTAGTTTCGTGCACTTTATAAAATTTTTCTGCCTCAGATTTTTCAATTTGAATTTTTTTTTCGTTTAAAATTGAAAAACCATTACTTTTAAACATTTCTTTAATTTCGTTTTCAAGATTTCTCTCAACAGCATCGGGTTTAATAATTGATAAAGTTTGTTCTAAATTACTCATAGTTGTCCTCTATTAATTTATTTAATAATCTAACTCCATAACCTGTTGCACCACCTGAATTTAATGCTCCACCGTATTTAGAAAATGCCATTCCAGCTATATCTAAATGTGCCCAAGGTGTTTTATTTAATATAAATCTCTGTAAAAATTGAGCTGCAGTTGTAGATCCCGCTCCTCCAACATAATTAATATTTTGCATATCTGCGTTTTTAGAATCAATTAGTTTGTCAAAGTTTTTATTTAACGGCATTCTCCAAACCTTCTCTTCCACATTTTCTCCCGCATTTATTAGTTGGTTTGATAATTTATCATCATTTGAAAATAAACCTGCGTATTCGGACCCAAGAGAAACAATAATTGCTCCTGTAAGAGTTGCTAAATCTACTATAAATTTTGGTTTAAATTTTTCTTCAGTATAAGTTAAAGCGTCTGCTAATACCAATCTACCTTCAGCATCGGTGTTTAAAATTTCAACAGTCTTTCCACTATAAGATTTTACAATGTCTCCTGGTCTTTGTGCATTACCACCTGGCATATTTTCTACCAGACCAACTACACCTACTGCATTTACTTTTGCTTTTCTTAAAGCCAAACTTTTCATTAATCCAACAACCACCGCTGATCCTGCCATGTCATACGTCATGTCCTCCATAAATTTAGCAGGTTTTAAAGATATACCACCTGTATCAAAACAAACTCCTTTACCAACAAAGGCTATAGGTTTAGTTTTATCTTTTAATCCATTCCACTCCATTGTAACTAAATAAGAACCTCTAACACTACCTTGTCCAACACCAAGCAAAGTATTCATCCCGAGTCTTTTCAATTTTTTTTCATCATAAATATTTACTTTAAGACCATCTTTTCTTAATAAGTTTATTCTTTTAGCATATTCATCAGGATGAAGAACATTTCCT
>CACPPD010000032.1 GCA_902635865.1 uncultured Pelagibacteraceae bacterium
ATCATTAATAGCAATAATTTATTTTTTTAAAGATGAACTATTTGATGTCAGAAAAAATAAAAGAATTTTAAATTTAATTCTATTAGGATCTATTCCATTAATAATTTTTGGATACATACTTTATAGTACGAATTTAATTTATCAGTTAAGAAATTTAGAGGTCATTGCTTGGACTACTTTGGTATTTGCAATTATTTTATACATCTCAGACAAAAATCGATTTGATAAAAAAATTTCCTCAAATTTAAATTTTCAATCAATAATATTTATAGGTATTTTCCAAATTTTATCTCTTGTGCCTGGAGTGAGTAGGGCAGGAATTACTATTACAGCTGCGAGAATTTTAAAATTTAATAGAGTAGATTCGAGTAAAATATCTTTTTTACTTTCAATCCCAGCATTGGCTGGAGCTAGTTTATTAGGCTTGAAAGATGTTTTTGAAAAATCAATTCAGTTTAATTACTTAGTTGTTATCGCAATTATATCTTCTTTTATTTTTTCTTTTCTAACAGTTAAATTCTTTTTAATTTATATAAATAAATTTTCAATGAATGTGTTTGTAATTTATAGAATAATAATTGCTTTAATTTTATTTAGTTTAATTTATTAAGTATATTTCTTTTTAATTAAAGGAAGTAATTGAGATAAGAGAACTCCACATAGAATAAAAAAGCATCCGAGTAAATTATTAACATCTAAAATTTGATTTAAAATAAACCAAGCAGCTATAGTCGCAAATACACCTTCAAGAGAAAAAATTATAGCTGCAGGAGCTGGAGTAATATTACGCTGGGCATAAATTTGTAATACAAATGCAAATCCACCAGATAATATACCTGCATATAAAATTGAATAAATTTCCATTAAAATATATCTTAAAATAAATTCTTCATAAATAATTCCAATTATAAATGAAAGAATAGCCACAATTAAAGTCTGCGCAGCTCCTAAAGTAAGTGGCAGATTGTATTTGGTTATAATTATCCCGGTAAAAATGATATGAGTACTCCAAAATAAAGCTCCCAGAACAACCAAAGTATCTCCTAATCTTACTGTTGCGTCATGAAAATTTGTTAATAAATATCCTCCAATTAAACATAGAACTACAGAAGGCCATACACTCCAATGTATTGTTTTTTTACCAAACAAAAAAATAATAATCGGTACCATTGGCACGTAAAAAATTGTAAAAAAAGCAGCATTTGCAACATCTGTATAAAGCAAAGCAACTTGTTGTAGTGCTGACCCTAAGAATAAAGAAATTCCAATTAATAATGAGTAAATTATGAATGTTTTTTTGTCTAATTTAAATTCTGATTTAAAGTTTTTTAATTCAAACAAAATCATAAGTGGAATTATTGCAAAAAAACCAACAAAAAATCTCACAGCATTAAAAGTAAATGGGCCAATATTATCCATGCCGGTATCTTGAGCAATAAAAGTTGTTCCCCAAATAAAAGTGCACAATAAGGCACTAAATAATGATATGGATTTACTCATTTTTAATTAGACAGCTAATTTATAAGCAAAATTTTTGCCTAAGTTTTCTTTTAAATCATTATTAAATCTAGCTGCTTCAGCACCATCAATAATTCTGTGATCATAAGATAAAGAAATTGGCAGCATAATCCTGGTTTGAAACTTCCCGTTCATAAAAATTTGTTTTTTTTCTGATCTTCCTACCCCTAATATAGCAACTTCAGGATAATTAATTATAGGAGTAAAAAATGAACCCCCTATACCACCTAGACTCGTAATCGTCATCGAGCCGCCAAACAATTCTTTTTTATCTATTTTTAAATTTCTACAAAGTTCGCTTACCTCTTTTAATTCTTTACTTATCAGAGAAATTTTTTTGTTATTTGCATTTCTTATTTTTGGAACCATTAATCCATTTGGCGTGTCAACTGCTATCCCAATATGGAAATATTTTTTTAAAGTCATTTTTCCAGTCTCAATTTCGTCAATAGAAGAATTAAAACTAGGAAATTTCTTAAGAGATGCAACTAAAGCCTTTATTATAAAGGCCAGAGGTGTAATTTTAATTTTTTCTCCAGTATAAATATCTGTTAATGAACTTCTAAAATTTTCCATCTCTGTTATATCAGCTTCATCATGATTTGTAACATGAGGAATTGTTGTCCATGAATTTGTAAGATATTTTGATGATAATTTTTTTACTCTTGGTATATCTTTAATTTCTATTTCACCAAATTCAGAATGTTCGAATTCATTTTTAATTTTATCTGGTTTAATATCTTTTACTACAATGTTTTTTTTTGAATTAGATGAAACAAATTTTTTAATATCATCTTCAACAACTCTTCCATCTTTCTGACTTCCCACTACTTGATTAATATCTACACCAAGCTCTCTAGCAAATTTTCTAGCTTTTGGACTTGCAGATG
>CACPPD010000033.1 GCA_902635865.1 uncultured Pelagibacteraceae bacterium
AATTACTGATCTTAAGGATCTATCGTTCATATCCATTACTCTTCTCCAAACAACTCTTCTTACATCAATGTTAAGTTTGTTGCCCCAATAGATATGATTATCAATTAAAGCAGATAATAAGTTATGAGCAGATGTAATAGCATGAAAGTCACCAGTAAAATGAAGATTGATTTGTTCCATCGGTACTACCTGTGCATAACCACCTCCAGCAGCCCCTCCTTTCATTCCAAAAGATGGACCAAGACTTGGCTCTCTCAAACAGACAATAGATTTTTTTCCAATCTTATTTAAACCATCATTTAAACCAACTGAAGTTGTAGTTTTACCTTCACCAGCTGGAGTAGGAGTAATCGCAGTAACTAAAATTAGTTTTCCATTTTCTTTTTTAAGATTATTTAAATATTCCAGATTTATTTTAGCTATATGTCTACCCATTGGACTAAAAGCAAAATTTTCGTCTGGTACACCAACTTTTGACAGAATATCTTTTATTGGTTGCATCTTTGCTTCTCGGGCTATTTGAATGTCAGATTTTACTTCAGCCATAAATAATCAAATAAATTTAAAGTTTTTTATCTGTGACTTCTTATCCTTTTTTGTTATTTTTGGAAACTTCTAAAAAATATATATAAAAAAAATAAGCACTATTTAAATTGATTGTTATAAAATTATATAATGCAAAAATATTCTATATTTAACTTAGTTAAAAACGCTTTATCAAACCATGAAAATTGGGATTTGGCATGGAAAGACCCAACACCAAAAGAAGAATATGATGTTGTAATTATAGGTGGAGGAGGCCATGGATTGGCTACAGCCTATTATCTTGCAAAAGAACATAACATTACCAATGTAGCAATTATAGAAAAAGGCTGGATAGGTGGTGGAAACGTTGGACGTAACACTACTATAATTAGATCAAATTATATGCATGATGAAAATGGTCTTTTCAGTGAGTTCGGAATGGATTTATGGAGAAAGATGAGTCAAGATTTGAACTACAACGTAATGTTCTCACCTAGAGGAATAATTAATCTTGCACATTCAGATGCACAAATGAATGCTTATGCTAGAAGAGGAAATTCAATGAGATTAAATGGAATTGATGCAGTTTTACTTAATAGAGAACAAGTTAAAGAAATAATTCCAATGGCTGATTTTTCTGAAAATGTAAGGTTTCCAATTTTTGGAGGATTGATGCAGCCAAGTGCAGGTACAGCAAGACATGATGCAGTAGCTTGGGGTTATGCGCGTCAAGCAGACTCTATGGGTGTGGACATAATTCAAAACTGTGAAGTAACAGGTTTTGACGTTGCTGCTGGTAAAGTAAAAGGAATAAGAACCTCTAGAGGAAATATAAAAGCTAAAAAAGTTGGTATTTGTGTTGCTGGAAGCACAAATATTTTAGCAGAAAAATTAAATATGACTTTACCTATCGAAACTCATTTACTTCAAGCGTGTGTTTCTGAACCAGTAAAACCAGTTTTAGATAATGTAGTAACATTTGGTGCAGGACACTTTTATGTAAGTCAATCAGATAAAGGTGAGATGGTAATGGGTGGCGATCTTGATGGATATAATAGTTATGCTCAAAGAGGTAATTTACCAACATTGCAACATGTATTAACCGAAGGAATTGCAATGATGCCGTTTTTAAGTAAATTAAAAATGCTCAGAACATGGGGTGGTATTATGGATATGTCAATGGATGGATCACCTATAATTGATAAAACACACATTGAAGGTTTATATTTAAATTGCGGATGGTGTTATGGTGGATTTAAAGCTACACCTGCTTCGGGTTGGACATTTGCACACACAATTGCACAAGATAGAGTTCATGAATTAAATGCTGGTTATAGTTTAAATAGATTTAGTACGGGTAATCTTATTGATGAAAAAGGACTTGGTACTAAAACTTGGATATCATAAATGCTTTATATAAATTGTCCACATTGTGGAATGAGATCCCAAAATGAATTCTCATATGGTGGAGATGCAAGTGTAAAAAGACCAGAATTGAATAAAGAAGTTTCTGATCAAGAGTGGGATGATTTTGTTTACAACAGAAAAAGTTTGAGAGGAAAGCATTTAGAGCTATGGCAACACATCTCAGGATGCAGACAGTGGATAAAGGTAGAAAGAGATACTGCAACCCATGAAATATTCAGAACTTTTAAAGCTGATGAGGATGTTGCTTGATGACTCAAAAATTTAGAATTGAAAATGTTGGATTAATAAACAGAGATAAAAAATTATCTTTTAAATTCAATGGTAAAACTTACTATGGTTATGAGGGTGATACATTAGCATCAGCTTTGTTGGCAAATGGAGTTCATTTAGTAGGAAGAAGTTTTAAATATCATAGACCCAGAGGTTTCTTTGGAGCAG
>CACPPD010000034.1 GCA_902635865.1 uncultured Pelagibacteraceae bacterium
TAAGTAAATTATTATGAAAATGACAGTAGTAATTCCGGTGCAATAAAGGAATTTTTTCAGCATTTTTGGATTTTCAGGTGATCCAGGATCCTCACCATCAATTTTTACTGTCTTTGTTCGATTTACATCAACAGGTAAAATAGCAAAAAAAACTATCCACCATATAATTATATATATAATAGCTAGGCCTGTTGCGCTCATTAAATTCTTACTAAATTGATATTGGTAAAAGGTTTTTTTCCTGTTCTTTCTTTAGAAAATTTTCTACAAGCTATTTTTAGTGCATCAATTAAGTTGTGCTCTTGTTGTTTGCTTCCAAGTTTAAAAGTTCTTGATATTATTTCTATTTCTTCAACTAACCCATAAGTAAACTCATCTTTATCTTCGATTGGCAAGCCTCTAAAAGAAAGCACTGGATCATTATGTATGTTACCCTTTGGAGTTATCATAATAGTTACCTCTAAATATCCATTTGCACTTAAATTTTTCCTATCTTTTATCGATTGTGAATCTGGATCAACACTAACACTTCCATCTAAGTAGAGTCTGCCACTTGGGGCCTTGTCATATACTTCAGGTTTTTCTCCTGGATATAACTTAACAATATCACCATTTTCTACTTGAACTGGATGTGGTACTTGCATTTCTTTTGCAAAATTAATGTGCTCTATCATATGTCTATGTTCACCGTGCACAGGTATTACGCACCTAGGTTTTACCCATTGATACATCTCTTTAAGGTCCTCTCTATTTGGATGTCCAGAAACATGTACAAATTCAGTTTCTTCAGATATCACTTCAATTCCGTCTTTAACAAGTTGATTGTGAAGTTTATAAAGTTTTTTTTCATTACCAGGTATAATTTTTGAAGAAAAAATTACTGCATCACCTTTTTCAATAAAAACATCTGGATGAACATAACTAGAAATTCTCATCATTGCCCCCATTGGTTCGCCTTGACTTCCAGTACATAAATACACAATTTTTTCTCTTGAAAAATTTTTAGCTTCTCTTGGATCAATTGGCTCAATTGTATTTTTTAAATATCCACATTGACGTGCAGCTTTATAAATACGATGCATTGATCTTCCAACTAAAGAGATTTGTCTTCCTGTTTGTTCCGCACAATAAAAAGCTGTCTCCATTCTAGCTACGTTTGAGGCAAAAGACGTTATAATAATTCTTTTTTTTAATCGAGACATAACGTTTAACATATTTTTTCTTACATCTAATTCTGAGCCTGATCTACCAGCGCTAAAAACATTTGTTGAGTCACAAATCATTGCTAACACGCCTTCCTCACCAATTTCCTTTAATCTTTTTTCGTTTATATTGTCTCCAATCAAAGGATTTGGATCTACCTTCCAATCTCCAGTATGCAAAATAACTCCTGCGGGAGTTTTTATTCTAAGTCCGTTTGGTTCTAATATGGAATGAGTTAAAGTAATGTATTCGATTTCAAATGGGTTTAAAGAAACCTTCCCATTTAGCTCAACAATCTGTAAATCATTAGTTATATCGATTTGTTTTTCTTTAAATTTTTCTCGAATTAATACAGCTGTAAAAGGAGTTGCAAAAATTTTACATTTTAATTTTGGCCATAAATGAGCAATTGCACCAATATGATCCTCGTGAGCATGTGTTAAAACTATTCCTAATAAATTATCTTTTCTTTCAACTATAAACCCAGGATCTGGATAAATTAAATCAACACCTGGAATAGTATCATCTGCAAATGTCACGCCTATATCGACCATAATCCATTTATGATCACTGGGCTTCCCATAACCGAACAAATTCATGTTCATGCCTATTTCACCTGATCCACCTAAGGGACAAAATAATAGTTCATCTTTCATATTGTTAAATTAATTTTGAAATTTTTAATAAGCCTTTAATTGTTATATCTTGGTTATGACTTGCTTTCGTTTTTATTGAGTTTTTAAATAAATTTGAAAATCCACCAGTAATAATTACTTTAAAAGATTTTCCGGTCTCTTTCTTAATTAAATTAATAATATTGTCAATTAAACCTGCATAACCCCAAAAAAAGCCTGACCTAACGGCTGAGATTGTGTTGTTACCTATGACTTTATTAATCTTTTTTAAATCTATTTTTGGTATCAA
>CACPPD010000035.1 GCA_902635865.1 uncultured Pelagibacteraceae bacterium
ATCCCAACAGTAAAAAACAAAGTCTGTAGAACAATTGTTATTACTATTGCAAACCAGTCAATAATATTTAAACCAAAATAAAAAATTATGAAAATTTCTTGCTCCAATAAAGAATTATCAATTGAAAAAATTGTTATCCTTATAAGGTAAACTAATATTTTAGATAAAAAATAAGTTTGGATACCAAATAAAAAAATCCCAACCAAACTTCTCATTAATCCAAATAATTTAGCACCGTTAAATCCTAACGAGGATCTTAATAATACTGCAAAAGGTAAACCAAATTTTTGAGAAGGCTTCCCAATTGCATTTGAAAATAAATAAACAAAAAAAGATCCCAATATTATTCCAAAAAATACTACAAATACATTCAAGCTATATATTAAGTAAAGCGAAGAGATTAATGAGAAACCAATTACACTTTGTACATTAGCGCCCCAAAAACAAAATAGGTCTTTCCAATTCCAAGTTTTATAATTTGGGTTAACTGTCACCAGGTCCCAATTTGAAAGAGAGTATTTTACTTTTGGCTGATTCACTAAATTTATTTTAAACTAATAAATTCTACTGTCCATATAAGAGAGTTGGCAACCATAAGGCAATTTTAGGAAATATAATAATTAAAACCAAACCTATTATTTGTAGAACCATAAATTGCATCATTCCGTAATAAATATCTTTTAAATCCCATTCTGGAACTACGCCTTTTAAAAAATATGCTGAGAGTGCAACAGGTGGAGATAGCCAAGCGGTCTGGAGATTAACAGCCACTAGTATTGCAAACCAAGTTAAATTAAATCCTAACGCTTCTACTAATGGCAAAATTATTGGAACAATAATCATAACTATCGGTACCCATTCTAATGGCCAACCCAACAAAAATATCATGACCATAATCATTCCTAGGATTAGATATTTATTCATTTCTAAACCTAATAAAAATTCTGTTAATAAAGTTGGTGTTCCCAATCTAGCAAATACTGCTCCAAAAAAATTTGAGGCAGCAACTAAAACCATAATTAAAGCTGTGATTTCTAAAGTTTTAACTAGAGCTTCTTGAAGTTTTGATAATGTTAATTTTTTATATGCTAATGAAAGTAGCAGTGCACCCATTGCACCACAACCAGCAGCTTCTGTTGGTGTAGCAAAACCAAATAAAATACTTCCTAACGCTGCAAAAACTAGTGCAGCGGGTGGGACTAAACCTAAAAAAAACTCAATCCAAACTTCTTTCATACTAGCAGCTCGCATTTCTTCTGGAAGAACAGGCCCTAGTTTTGGGTTTATCATGCATCTGATTGTGGTGTAGCCTGCATATAAACTTGCAAGAAGTATTCCTGGAATAATTGCTGCAGCAAACAAATCTATAACCGGAATTTCCATTATCGGTCCCATTACTACAAGCATGATACTGGGTGGAATTAAAATTCCCAAAGTTCCACCAGCTGTTATCGTGCCTGCAGCAAGTTTTACGTCGTAATTTGATCTGTTCATTGATTTTGCAGCCATAATTCCCAAGATAGTAACAGAGGCACCAACTATTCCTGTTGCAGCTGCAAAAATAACCGAAACAAATAATACTGCATAGTATAATGAGCCCTTAACTCTAGCTAACATCATCTGGAAGGCTGAAAATAACCTTTCCATTAAACCTGCTTGTTCCATCATAATTCCCATAAACACGAAAAGTGGAACGGCGGCGAGCGTTTGTTCGGTCATCACCATCGAAAATTGAAGAGTCATTAAATAAAAGACTAATTTTCCAAATCCTAAATAACCAAATACAAAACCTAAAAAAATTAAAGTGAAAGAAATTGGAAATCCAACAAAAATTGCAAAAAGCATTACCCCAACTAAAATAAAACCTAAAATAGCTGGATCAATTAATTCTGCTATCATTTATCTTCTCCTGGCCACTCACCCTTTTTAGCTGCCCAGTAGCTTTTAAGTAATTCTGAAAATCCTTGGATAAGTAAAAATATAATTCCAATTAATAAACATGTTTTGATTGGCCACATATATGGCATCCAGGTAGTATCCATTCCTCTTTCACCTCTTTGGATAGACTCT